>NZ_CM151182.1:0-347500 GCF_056482105.1 Stenotrophomonas sp. 78350_Sma
ATGGATGCTTGGTCCCGTAGTCTCGAGCGCCTCGAAGCGGAGTTCCCGCCGGAAGACGTTCATACCTGGTTGAAGCCGCTGCAGGCCGATCTGCGCGTGGACAGCCTGGTGCTGTATGCACCGAATGCCTTCATCGTCGACCAGGTCCGCGAGCTGTATCTGGCCCGGATCCGCGAACTGCTGGCGCATTTCGCCGGTTTCAGCGACGTTTTCCTTGAAATCGGCTCGCGCCCGCGCCCTGTGGAGGCGCAGAACGCGCCGGTTTCCACGCCATCGGCGCATGTGTCCAGCGAACCGCAGGTGCCGTTTGCCGGCAACCTGGACAATCACTACACGTTCGCCAACTTCGTTGAAGGCCGCAGCAATCAGCTGGGCCTGGCCGCCGCGTTCCAGGCGGCGCAGAAGCCGGGCGACCGCGCGCACAACCCGCTGCTGCTGTACGGAGGCACCGGCCTGGGCAAGACCCACCTGATGTTCGCCGCCGGCAACGCCATGCGCCAGGCCAATCCGGGCGCGAAGGTGCTGTACCTGCGTTCGGAACAGTTCTTCAGCGCGATGATCCGGGCCCTGCAGGAAAAGACCATGGATCAGTTCAAGCGCCAGTTCCAGCAGGTGGACGCGCTGTTGATCGATGACATCCAGTTCTTCGCCGGCAAGGACCGCACCCAGGAAGAGTTCTTCCACACCTTCAACGCGTTGTTCGATGGCAAGCAGCAGATCATCCTGACCTGTGACCGCTATCCGCGCGAAGTCGAGGGCCTGGAAGCGCGCCTGAAGTCGCGGCTTGCCTGGGGCCTGTCGGTCGCGATCGAACCGCCGGACTTCGAGACCCGCGCCGCGATCGTGCTGGCCAAGGCGCGCGAGCGCGGTGCCGAGATTCCCGATGATGTTGCGTTCCTGATCGCCAAGAAGATGCGCTCCAACGTGCGCGACCTCGAGGGCGCGCTCAATACGCTGACCGCCCGCGCCAATTTCACCGGCCGCGCGATCACCACCGAATTCGCCCAGGAAACCCTGCGCGATCTGCTGCGCGCCCAGCAGCAGGCGATCAGCATTCCCAACATCCAGAAAACCGTTGCCGACTACTACGGCCTGCAGATAAAGGATCTGCTGTCGAAGCGTCGGACCCGCTCGCTGGCCCGCCCCCGCCAGGTCGCCATGGCCCTGACCAAGGAACTGACCGAGCACAGCCTGCCCGAGATCGGCGACGCCTTTGCCGGTCGCGATCACACCACGGTGCTGCATGCCTGCCGCCAGATCCGCACCCTGATGGAAACCGACGGCAAGCTCCGCGAGGACTGGGACAAGCTGATCCGGAAGCTGAGCGAATGATGCACGGATGCCGATGAGGCGTCATCGCACAAAACGGTGCAGAATCCGGTAGCAAGCGCGGGACACGCTGTGGATAAAAATGGCGTTTGAAATCGCGCTGAATTTATCCACAGCTTTCCCCACCCCCTGGGGGTCGGTAATACAGAGGGTTTCGAGGTCTGAAATTCTTTTATTTACAAAGACTTAGCGTTGTTTTCCAGCGATTCTGTCTCTACCAGCACCACCAAGCTTTTGATTTATTCCACATTTTTTAAAGCATAGGGGCACGGAACCACATGCGTTTCACACTGCAGCGCGAAGCCTTTCTCAAGCCGTTGGCACAGGTCGTCAACGTGGTCGAACGCCGCCAGACCCTTCCGGTTCTGGCCAATTTCCTGGTCCAGGTGCAGAACGGCCAGCTGTCGCTGACCGGTACCGACCTGGAAGTGGAGATGGTGTCGCGGATCGCGGTTGAAGACGCCCAGGACGGCGAAACCACCATTCCCGCCCGCAAGCTGTTCGAGATCATCCGCGCCCTGCCCGACGGCAGCCGGATCACCGTCTCGCAGACCGGTGACAAGATCACCGTGCAGGCCGGCCGCAGCCGCTTCACCCTGGCCACCCTGCCTTCCAACGACTTCCCGTCGGTGGACGAAGTGGAAGCCACCGAGCGCGTGGCCATCGGCGAAGCGACCCTGAAGGAACTGATCGAACGCACCGCGTTCGCGATGGCCCAGCAGGACGTGCGCTACTACCTCAACGGCCTGCTGTTCGATCTGCGCGGCGATGCCCTGCGCACTGTTGCCACCGACGGCCATCGCCTGGCCCTGTGCGAAACCGACCTGGCCAAGCCCAGCGGTTCCAAGCGCCAGATCATCGTGCCGCGCAAGGGCGTGACCGAGCTGCAGCGCCTGCTGGAAAGCGGCGATCGCGAGATCGAGCTGGAAGTCGGCCGCAGCCATGTCCGCGTGAAGCGCGACGATGTCACCTTCACCTCGAAGCTGATCGACGGTCGCTTCCCGGATTACGAAGCAGTGATTCCGATCGGTGCCGACCGTGAAGTGAAGGTGGATCGCGAAGCCCTGCGTGCCTCGCTGCAGCGTGCCGCGATCCTGTCCAACGAGAAGTACCGCGGCATCCGCGTGGAAGTCTCGCCGGGCAACCTGAAGATCAGTGCGCATAACCCGGAGCAGGAAGAAGCCCAGGAAGAGATCGAGGCCGACACCACGGTCAGCGATCTGGCCATTGGCTTCAATGTGAACTACCTGCTGGATGCGCTGTCTGCGCTGCGCGACGAGGAAGTCATCATCCAGCTGCGCGACTCCAACTCCTCCGCGCTGGTGCGTGAATCCAGCAGCGAGAAGTCGCGTCACGTGGTCATGCCGCTGCGCCTCTGACAGCAGCGCTGTTCCACGTGGAACCGAACGACGCCCGGGATCTTCCCGGGCGTTTTTTTTGTTCCACGTGGAGCATTGGGTCGGGGTGTTGAGCAGCATCCGTTTGCAGGGACGTCACCCTCATCGCTGGTCCCCTTCTATCGCTCTGCCTTCAGTACGATTCACGGCGGGTGTTGGGACCAGCGCGATTGCGGCCAATGCTCGCTGACGCATCACGTTCGATCGGAAGCGCCAGCACCTGGATTCTCAACGTGAGTGTATTCGGCCAGATCTGACTGGATTGGCGAAGCGAGGCACCACTGATGCCGCGATCTCCGCTGATGCTGCAAACGCCTCTGTCCACAGGGCTGATTCGGGGCAGAACGGGCCGAGCCTAGCTTCTAAATCTGGGTATAAATCTAAAGCATGGTGGTGATGGTAGGGCCAGATCTCGTGGGAAAACCAGCTATCTGTATGATTTAAAACAAATTTATACGGCTGAAACCCCCTGTATAGAGGCCCCTCAGGCTGGGGGGGAACCTGTGGATAGTTTTAAGCGGCAGGGAAAAGGCCTTTTTTACCCACAGATTGCCCATACCTTGTGTATAAGTCATACAGACCCGCTGTGGACAGCGTGAAACGAAGGGGCTGAATTCTTTGAAATCTGTGGAACCCTCCAGGACACTGGATCGCAGATTTGAAGGAATCCGCCGGGTCATCCGAACGCCCCCCGCCGAAGCGCGCACTCATGGCTGTACAAAGGCCCTTAAATCGTTGAAATCTGAGGGTCGATGCCCTGCCGCCCTCAGCAGAATTGAAGGGATTCTGGCCAGGTCCAGGCCTGTAAGCGGTCAAGCGGATGCCGTGGTGCCACGTGGAACGTGCGATTGCCTGGCGCGCAGAGCTCTCTGCTCCGCGTTGCAGCTGGCGCAGCGCGTCCTGCTTGACCGATGCAGTAAGCTGATGGATTCCCTGCCCCGGTACCGCCTCGTGCGGATGGTCTTTCGCGCCCCATGCTTATCCGCCGCCTCGCCCTGCACCAACTGCGTCGCTTCAGTGCGGTGGACCTGTCGCCCCAGCCGGGATTGAACCTGCTGACCGGCGACAACGGTGCCGGCAAGACCAGCGTGCTGGAAGCCCTGCATCTGATGGCCTATGGACGCAGCTTCCGTGGCCGGGTGCGCGATGGATTGGTGCGCCAGGGCCAGGAAGCGTTGGAAATCTTCGTGGAATGGGACGAACAGCGTGCCGATCACCCGCCCCACCGCCGAAAGGCTGGCCTGCGCCACAGTGGCCAGGACTGGAAGGGGCGATTGGACGGCGAAGATGTCGCGCAACTGGGCAATCTCTGCGCAGCGCTGGCCGTGGTGACGTTCGAGCCTGGGAGCCATGCATTGGTCAGTGGTGGTGGGGAACCCCGCCGCCGCTTCCTCGATTGGGGCTTGTTCCACGTGGAACCGGACTTTCTGTCCTTGTGGCGCCGCTACTCCCGGGCGCTGAAGCAGCGCAATGCCCTGCTCAAGCAGGGCGGGCCGTCGCGGATGCTCGATACCTGGGATCACGAGCTGGCCGAGGCTGGAGAACCACTGACCAGCCGCCGCCAGCACTACCTGGAGCGTCTGCAGCAACGCACTGTGGCCTTGGCCGCCAGCCTGGCACCGCAACTCGGCATCCAGGGACTGGAACTGAGTCCTGGATGGAGGCGGCATGAACTTCCGCTGGCCGATGCCCTGCTTTTGGCTCGCGAGCGCGACCGTCAGGCCGGCTACACCTCGGTCGGCCCGCACCGGGCGGACTGGAGTGTGGATTTCCAGAGCATTCCTGGTCGCGATGCGCTGTCCCGGGGCCAGGCCAAGCTGACGGCATTGGCCTGCCTGCTCGCGCAGGCCGAAGACTATGCCGAACAGCGTGGCGAATGGCCGGTGATCGCGCTGGATGATCTGGCTTCGGAGCTGGATCGCACCCACCAGGCGCGGGTACTGGAGCGCCTGCTCAATGGCCCGGCACAGATCTTCATCACCGCCACCGAAACTCCGGCGGCGCTGCAGGAATTGACCCAGATCGCCCGGTTCCACGTGGAACATGCACAGATCGTGGCTGTGCCATAGTGGGCACACCAGGGCCGCTCGACCCCGGCTGGTATAATTCGGGTTGGAATCCTTTCATTCTCGGCGCATCGCTCCAAGCGGTGGCCGACCTGCGGAGCCTACGGCAAGCGCAATGAGCGACGAACAGAACACCCCGGCAAACAACGGCAATTACGACGCCAACAGCATTACCGCCCTGGAAGGCCTGGAGGCTGTCCGCAAGCGTCCCGGTATGTACATCGGTGATGTGCATGACGGCACCGGTCTGCACCACATGGTGTTCGAGGTCGTCGACAACTCGATCGACGAAGCGCTGGCCGGCCACGCCGACCATGTCGCGGTGACGATCCACGCTGACGGTTCGGTCTCGGTGTCCGACAACGGCCGTGGTATCCCGACCGGCAAGCACGAACAGATGAGTGCCAAGCTCGGTCGCGAAGTGTCTGCGGCCGAAGTCGTCATGACCGTCCTGCACGCAGGCGGCAAGTTCGACGACAACAGCTACAAGGTTTCGGGCGGCCTGCATGGCGTCGGCGTCAGCGTGGTCAACGCGCTGTCGCAGAAGCTGCTGGTGGACGTGTTCCAGAACGGCTTCCACTACCAGCAGGAATTCAGCGACGGCGCCGCCGTGACCGCACTGGCCACGCTGGAAACCACCACCAAGCGCGGCACCACCGTGCGCTTCTGGCCGTCCACCGTTGCCTTCCACGACAACGTGGAATTCCACTACGACATCCTGGCCCGCCGCCTGCGCGAACTGTCGTTCCTGAACTCCGGCGTCAAGATCGTCCTTGCTGACGAGCGTGGCGACGGCCGCCGCGATGACTTCCACTACGAAGGCGGCATCCGCAGCTTCGTGGAGCACCTGGCCCAGCTGAAGACCCCGCTGCACCCGAATGTCATCTCGGTTACCGGCGAGCACAATGGCATCGTGGTGGATGTGGCGCTGCAGTGGACCGACTCCTACCAGGAGACGATGTACTGCTTCACCAACAACATCCCGCAGAAGGACGGCGGTACCCACCTGGCCGGTTTCCGCGGTGCGCTGACCCGCGTGCTCAACAACTACATCGAGCAGAACGGCATCGCCAAGCAGGCCAAGATCAACCTGACCGGCGACGACATGCGCGAAGGCATGATCGCCGTGCTGTCGGTGAAGGTGCCGGACCCGAGCTTCTCCAGCCAGACCAAGGAAAAGCTGGTCAGCTCGGACGTGCGCCCGGCGGTGGAAAACGCCTTCGGTGCGCGCCTGGAAGAGTTCCTGCAGGAAAACCCGAACGAAGCCAAGGCGATCGCCGGCAAGATCGTCGACGCCGCGCGTGCACGTGAAGCCGCGCGCAAGGCCCGCGACCTGACCCGCCGCAAGGGGGCGCTGGATATCGCCGGCCTGCCGGGCAAGCTGGCCGACTGCCAGGAAAAGGATCCGGCGCTGTCCGAACTGTTCATCGTCGAGGGTGACTCGGCAGGTGGTTCGGCCAAGCAGGGCCGCAACCGCAAGAACCAGGCGGTGCTGCCGCTGCGCGGCAAGATCCTCAACGTGGAACGCGCACGCTTCGACCGCATGCTGTCCTCCGACCAGGTCGGTACGCTGATCACCGCGCTGGGCACCGGCATCGGCCGTGACGAGTACAACCCGGACAAGCTGCGTTACCACAAGATCATCATCATGACCGACGCCGACGTCGACGGCGCCCACATCCGCACCCTGCTGCTGACGTTCTTCTACCGTCAGATGCCGGAGCTGATCGAGCGCGGTTACGTCTACATCGGCCTGCCGCCGCTGTACAAGATCAAGCAGGGCAAGCAGGAGTTGTACCTGAAGGACGACCCAGCGCTGGACAGCTACCTGGCCAGCAGCGCAGTGGAAAACGCTGCGCTGGTGCCGGCCACCGGCGAGCCGGGCATCGAAGGCCTGGCGCTGGAGAAGCTGCTGCTGGCCTACGCTGCTGCCCTCGATTCCATCGAGCGCAACGCGCACCGCTATGACCGCAACCTGCTCGAAGCGCTGGTCGATTTCGTGCCGATGGATCTGGAGAGCCTGCGCAATGCCGGTGAAAGCGAAGGCCTGGATGCATTGGCCAAGCGCCTCAACCAGGGCAGCCTGGGCAGCCCGCGCTTCAGCCTGGAGTTGCAGGAAGCCAACGATGAGCGCCCGGCCGCCGTGCTGGTGACCCGTCGCCACATGGGCGAACAGCACCTCCAGGTGCTGCCGATGTCGGCGTTCGAAAGCGGCGAACTGCGCGCGATCCACCAGGCGTCCAAGCTGCTGCATGGCTTGGTCCGCGAAGGTGCGACCATCTCCCGGGGCGCCAAGTCGATCGAAGTGGACAGCTTTGCCAAGGCGCAGAACTGGTTGCTCGAAGAGGCCAAGCGCGGCCGCCAGATCCAGCGATTCAAGGGTCTGGGTGAAATGAATCCGGAGCAGTTGTGGGACACCACCGTGAACCCGGAAACCCGCCGACTGCTGCAGGTGCGCATCGAAGACGCTGTCGCAGCCGACCAGATCTTCAGCACCCTGATGGGCGATGTCGTCGAACCGCGTCGCGATTTCATCGAGGACAACGCACTGAAGGTCGCCAACCTGGATATCTGACACAATCCGGTGATGGCCGGTGCGCGGGGAGGCGCGCCGGCCTTCGATCCTTGAACGCAGGTACCTGATGTCCGCATCCGCCCCGGTTTCCGCCCCGCCCCCGATTCCGCCGGCCTCGGCCGCGCCGCGTGTCGTTTCACCGCTGGCGGGGTTTTTCATCGACCTGGGCATCGCCGCTGTCACCCTGTTTGGCCTGAGCCTGATCAGCGGCCTGCTGTGGGGCCTTTACCGTGGCGTGGTGGTTGGCTACGCCAATGCGCAGGCCAGCGGTGGAACGCCCGACGCCGGTTCGGTCGCGGCGACACTGGGCCAGCCCGGCGCGCTTGCGCAGATTCTCATGGCGCTGTTTGCCACCGGTGGTGCCGCGTTGCTGCTGTACTTCTGGCGACGGCCAGCCAACGCCGCCGAACGTCAGGCGTCGCGCCAGGCGCTGCGCCGCCCCTCCACCTGGGGCTGGACCCTGCTGGTGGCGACCCTGATCGTGCTCGGCAGCAACGGCATTGCCTTCCTGGCCAAGCAGTTCGGCATCGAGCCGGTCCCCACCAATCTGGCGCTGATGCAGAGCGCGATCGCACGTTTCCCGTTGTTCCTGTTGCTGTTCGCGGTGGTACTGGCGCCAGCCTACGAAGAACTGCTGTTCCGCCGCGTGCTGTTTGGCCGCCTGTGGAAGGCGGGGCGCCCGTGGTTGGGCGTGGTGCTGAGCAGCCTCGCATTCGCCCTGATCCATGAGATCCCCGGCACCAGCGCCAATGGCCCGGCCGAAATCGCACAGCTGTGGCTGGTCTATGGTGGCATGGGGGCTGCGTTCTGCTGGCTCTACCAGCGTACCGGCACGTTGTGGGCGGCGATCACCGCGCATGCGTTGAACAATGCGGTTGCCCTTGCCGCGATGGTGTTCCTGGGGTCAACGTAACGCCGCGTCCGCTTGACGAAAGATTAAGCCGCTACGCTACACACTGCGCATATGAACACGGGGGAGCTTCCATGAAACAACTGCTGCTGGCCCTTGTCATCACCACCCTGGTCAGCGCCTGCGCGACCACCACCTCCCCTACCGGCCGCCGGCAGATGGTGGGCGGCGTCTCGCAGGCACAGCTGGACCAGCTCGGCGCACAGGCGTTCGCCGAAACAAAGCAGAAGGAAAAGATCAGCACCGACGGCCGCCAGAACGGTTACGTGCAGTGCGTGGTCAATGCCCTGGTCGCGCAGTTGCCGCCTCAATACCGTGGCGTACGGTGGGAGACGGCGGTGTTCGTCGACAAGGAGCCCAACGCATTCGCCCTGCCCGGCGGCAAGGTCGGTGTGAACACCGGCATCTTCACCGTCGCCAAGAACCAGGACCAGCTGGCTGCCGTGATCGGCCATGAAATCGGCCACGTCATCGCCCGCCACCATGAAGAGCGCATCACCCGCCAGATGGGCGCGCAGACCGGCTTGGCCGTGCTCGGTGCGCTGGCCGGTGCGGCCTACGGCGAAGGCGCTGCCAGCACCGTCAACCAGCTCGGCGGCATGGGCGCGCAGACCGCCTTCCTGCTGCCCGGCTCGCGCACCCAGGAAAGCGAGGCTGACGTGATCGGCCAACGGCTGATGGCCCAGGCCGGCTTCAATCCGGCGCAGGCAGTCGATCTGTGGCAGAACATGATGGCCGCCAGCGGCGGCCGCAGCCCGCAATGGCTGTCCACCCACCCTGATCCGGCCAACCGGATCCAGGAACTGCGACGCGATGCCCCGGCCCTGACGCCGGTCTATCAGCAGGCGCAGGCGGCCGGGCTACGGCCAAAGTGCGGATGAGTGCGCAGTTCTATGCTGTATTGCAGCACATAAAACGATTTCTCACGCCATCTGTTTCTGATACGTTTGGCGGCTCAGATTTTTCTGACAGTCCGACTTTGCCGCTAACCGGCGGTTCGATCGAGGTGAACGATGATTTTCCGTAACCACAAAGCTGTGCTTTCCGTCCTCGTCGCGACCGCCCTGACCGGCGCCGTGGTCACCGATGCCTTCGCGCAGTCCTCGCGTTCCTCCGAGCGCGGCAACCGCGGCGGCAAGCAGGCCAAGGCCGAGGCGCTGTACCCGAACGCGACCCGCCAGGAGCCGACGGTCAAGGCCTCGGCCAAGATGGGCAGCAAGCTGCAGAAAATGATCGACAGCTACAACAAGGAAAAGTTCCCGGAGACCCGCACCCAGGCCGACGCCATCCTGGCTGACAGCGCCGCGAACGAGTACGACAAGTCGCTGGCCGCGCAGCTGGCCTCGCAGGCGGCCTACCAGACCGACGACGCCCCGGCGGCGATCGCCTATCTGAAGCAGGTCCTGCAGTTCAACGGGCTGGACAACAACGGCCACTTCCAGTCGATGCTGATGCTGGGCCAGCTGGAACTGCAGGAAGACAAGACCGCCGAAGGCCTGGCAACCCTCGACAAGTACTTTGCCGAGAGCAAGTCGACCAAGCCGGAAGAACTGATCGCCAAGGGCCAGGCGCTGTACCAGCTGGAGCGCTACCAGGAAGCGATCCCGGTGCTGAAGCAGGCCATCGCCGGTTCCGCCGAACCGAAGGACAACTGGAACCAGCTGCTGATGGCGGCCCTGTCCGAAGCTGGCCAGTCCGGTGAAGCGGTCAAGGAAGCCGAGGCGCTGGCCGCCAAGAACCCGAACGACAAGAAAGCCCAGCTGAATCTGGCCAGCATGTACATGCAGGCCGACCAGATGGACAAGGCGGCCGCGGTGATGGACAAGCTGCGCAGCAGCGGCCAGCTCACCGAAGAGCGCGAGTACAAGCAGCTGTACTCCATCTATGCCAACACCGACAAAAAGGAAAAGGACGTCATCGCGGTCATCAACGAAGGGTTGCAGAAGGGCATCCTGAAGCCGGACTACCAGGTTTACCTGGCGCTGGCCCAGTCCTACTACTACTCCGACCAGGTGCCGCAGGCGATCGAGGCGTGGCAGAAGGCTGCCCCGCTGTCCAAGGACGGTGAGACCTACCTGAACCTGGCACGCGTCCTGCATGCCGAAGGTCGCATCCCGGAGGCCAAGCAGGCCGCCCAGCAGGCGCTGGCGAAGGGTGTGAAGAACCAGGCTGATGCCAAGAAAATCATCAACCTGAAGTAAGTAGGAATAACGCCTGAATGCCTGCTCAGTTGATGCGCAGGCGCTCAGGATTGGTATAAGCTTGGAGGTTCCTGCGGTGTCATGCACCGCTGATCAGGGATTCCGCCCCCGGCATCCCGGCCCCACTATTGAGCTCTTGGCGCATGACGGAACAACTAGTCGTTCACCGGTACGAACAACCCGATGACAAGGGGCTGAGCTGGCCTCGCATCGTCGGCATCGCGTTTGTAATTGCCCTGCATCTGGCCGCCTTCATGATGCTCCTCATTCCCGCCGTGGCTCCCAAGGCCGTGGCTGAGAAGGAGCGCAACGTCATGGTGACCATCGTCGATGCGCCGCCGCCGCCGCCCCCGCCGCCGCCGCCGCCGCCGCCGACCGATACTCCGCCGCCGCCGGTGAAGAATCTGTCGCCGCCGAAGCCGTCGCCGGTCCCGCCGCCGCCGCAGGCGCCGGTCGTGGACGTGCCGGAGCCGCGCCCGAGCGATATCGTCACCCCGCCGTCGCCCCCCGCGCCGCCGGCACCTGCGACCTCGATCGAGGCCAGCGTGGACATCTCGTCGAAGGCCATGAATCCGCCGCGCTACCCGCCGGCAGCCTTCCGCGCTGGTATCCAGGGCGAAGTGATCCTGATCATTGATGTCGATGCCAGCGGCAACGTCACCAATGTCACGGTGGAAAAGTCCAGCCGTAACCGCGACCTGGACCGTGCCGCGATGGAAGCGGCTCGCAAGTGGCGCTTCAACGCCGCTGAATCTGGCGGTAAGAAGGCGGCAGGTCGCGTTCGCGTCCCGGTCAACTTTGCGCTGAACTGATGCGCCCGGGTGGCCGACTGGCCACCCCCGCTCCCGGTTCGATTGTTTAGCTTAGCTACACCCTTTATCACCACACACAACAAAGGTAAGCGTCATGCTGCAGGAAATTTTCATCGCCGCTGCTGCCGGGGGCAATCCGTCCAACGCCCTGTCGCAGATGGGCTTCGAGCACCTGATCCACGAAATGACCACCAAGCCGGGTGATTTCGCGGTTTCCTGGGTCGTGCTGCTGACCCTGGTCGTCATGTCGGCCATGTCCTGGTACTGGACCGTCATCAACATCTTCCGCGCCACCCGCCTGAAGAGCGCCGCTGATCGCGTCGTCAGCCTGTTCTGGGACACCCCGAACGCGCAGGACGCCATCCGTGCGATGGAAGAACAGCCGGCTTCCGAGCCGTTCTCCAAGATCGCCCTGGATGCTGCCCAGGCTGCTGCCCACCACCAGCGCGCTGAAGGCGGCGCCACCGGCGGCGTGGGTGAGAACCTGAGCCGTTCGGAGTTCGTCGACCGCGCTCTGCGTCAGGCCGTGACCCGCGAAAGCAACAAGCTGCAGTCGGGCATGACCCTGCTGGCCACCGTCGGCGCGACCGCTCCGTTCGTCGGTCTGCTGGGTACCGTGTGGGGCATCTACGGCGCGCTGATCAAGATCGGTGCCACCGGCTCCGCTTCGATCGACGCCGTTGCAGGCCCGGTGGGTGAAGCGCTGATCATGACCGCGATCGGTCTGTTCGTCGCGATCCCGGCCGTGTTCGCCTTCAACTTCTTCAGCAAGATCAACAGCGCGACCATCAGCAAGTTCGATACCTTCGCGCACGACCTGCACGACTTCTTCGCCACCGGTTCGCGCGTCCGCTAATTGCGACGCGCTGTACCCAGCGAGAACGTAGTCAACACGATCTAGACGGAGCCCGTTATGGCTTTCAGTAGTGGTAACAGCGGCGGCCCCATGGCCGACATCAACGTTACGCCCCTCGTGGACGTGATGCTGGTGCTGCTGATCATCTTCATCATCACGGCGCCCCTGATGTCCCACAAGGTCAAGGTGGATCTGCCGGAGGCCAACCTGGTCCAGAAGCCGGACGACACCAACGACCGAAAGGGTCCCATCACCCTGGCAGTCAAGGAAGATGGCTCGATCTACTGGAACGACGAAGAAATCAACAAGCAGACTCTCGAGTCGCGCTTGGCGACCGCCGCCCAGCAGACCCCGCAGCCGCCGCTGAACCTGCGTGGTGACCGCACCACCAAGATGCGGGTCATCAACGAGATGACCAAGATCGCGCAGGAACAGGGCATGCTGGACGTGGGCTTCGTCGCGACCAAAGAGAAGGGGCAGTAAGCCATGGCATTCAGTAGTGGTGGTGGCAAGGGCCCCATGGCAGACATCAACGTCACGCCCCTCGTGGACGTGATGCTGGTTCTGCTGATCATCTTCATCGTGACCGCGCCGATCATGACGTACCCGATCGCCGTGGACCTGCCGCAGCGCGTGCTCAACCCACCGCCGCAGCTGGTCGAACCGCCGCCGCCGATCGAACTGAAGATCGACGCCAGCAACCAGGTCTCGTGGAACAACAGCCCGATCAATGCGAGCGAGCTGCAGCAGCGGATGGAGCAGGAGGTCCAGCGTGACCCGACCAACCAGCCGGAACTGCGCATCGACGCCAGCCCGGATTCCGAGTACGACGTGATGGCCAAGGTTCTGGCCGCCGCGAAGAATGCTCAGATGAAAAAGATCGGTTTTGTGCAGCAGTAATCGCTACACCGCAACACAACAGTCATGACGCGACTGCAGACGCCCCTGGAAACAGGGGCGTCTTTTTTGTGCCTGTGGTGCCTCGATGGGGTCAGATCCCTTTTCCGCAGGAAAGGGATCTGACCCCATCAAGTTGCGTGCGCCGCTATGATCGCTGGATGCTCGCCCTCTTCGACTCCCTGCGTCACTGGCTTGATGGCATCGCCCACCTCGGCACGATCCTGGCGGTGGCCTATCTGCTGTACCTGTTCGCGCTGGCGGGCTGGATCATGCTGCAGAAGCGCGAGCCGGTCGCCACGCTGAGCTGGATCCTGTCACTGGCGCTGCTGCCCTACCTGGGTCTCTTCATCTACTACCTGCTGGGCCCGCAGAAGGTGAAGCGGCAGCGCCTGCGTCGTGGCCGCGCGCGTTCGGGCATGGAGCATTACAGTGATGTCTGCCCACCGGATGCCGACTGCACCGAGCTGGCCAAGATCGCCCAGGCCACGACAGGACTGGCGCCGAGCAGCGCCACCGAAGTGACCTGGCTGGTGGACGGCGCCGCGACCTACGCGGCCTTGCTGGAAGCCGTCGCGCAGGCGCGCGACCACGTGCATCTGGAGTACTACATCTTCAATCCCGACCACGCCGGAACCGCTCTGCGCGACGCCCTGGTCGAGCGCGCGCGGGCCGGCGTGCAGGTGCGCCTGCTGCTCGATGCAGTGGGTTCTTCCGCTCTGCCCCGCCGCTTCCTGCAGCCTCTGGTCGATGCCGGCGGCGAGGCGGTCTGGTTCCATCCGCGGCAGCTGCTGAAGCCCTTCAAGCGCCCCTGGTTGAACCTGCGCACCCACCGCAAGCTGGTGATCGTCGATGGCCGCCTGGCGTTCACCGGTGGCATCAACATCACCGACGACGAAGACGAGAGCCGCAGGCCGGACGCCTACCGCGACCTGCACATGCGCATCCGCGGCCACGTGGTGCGCAGCCTGCAGCTGGTGTTCGCCGAGGACTGGCTCTATGCCAGCGGCCAGGATCATTCGCGCTTCGACATTGCCCGCCTCTGGCCGGCCGACATGCCACTGCGCGCGGATGGCCCGATCAACGCCCAGGTGCTGGTTTCCGGCCCGGACTCGGGCTGGGAAACCATCCACCGCCTGCACGTGGCGGCGATCCAGGAAGCACACGAGCGGGTGTGGCTGGTGACGCCCTACTTCGTGCCCGGCGAAGCGGCGCGGATGGCCCTGACTTCGGCCGCGCTGGGTGGGCTGGACGTCCGCCTGCTGGTGCCGAAGATGAGCGATTCCTGGTTCGTCACCCAGGCCGCCCGCTCCTACTTCGACGAGCTGCTGCATGCCGGGGTGAAGATCTACGAGTACGGCCCGCGCATGCTGCATACCAAGGCCTTCATCGCCGATGACGACGTCTGCATCGTTGGCAGTGCCAACTTCGACCACCGCAGCTTCCGGCTGAACTTCGAGCTGTCGATGATGATCAGCGACCGTGACCGGGTGTCTGCGCTGGCCGAACTGCTGCAGGGCGAATTCGACCGTTCCACGCGGGTGCACGACCAGGCCGGCCGCTCGCTGTGGCTGCACCGCCTGCCCGAGGCCTTCGCCCGGCTGGCCTCGCCGCTGCTCTGACGCAGCGCTACACTGCGGCGATCATCCGGGGAGCCCGACTATGTACTGGTTTTACCTGCTGCTGGCGCTGGGCTGCTTTGCCTTCGCCCTGAAGACGCCCAGCGCCGCATTGATGACCCTGTGCCTGCTGGCCGCCCTCGCCTTCCTGCTGGCCTGGGTGCGCGGCCGCTACGTCGCCCGCTTCGGCGACCTTCAGCGCGACCCCGCCACCCTGGTCGACGCCGAGGAACTGCGCCGCCTGCGCGAGCAGGCCCAGGCCCGGCGCAATGACGACCGCAACGACCACGATCCGTCCCCTCTTTCCAAGTAGTTCCGTTCCATGACCCAGCTCAGCGTCAACGTCAACAAGATCGCCGTCCTGCGCAATTCGCGCGGCGGTGCCGAACCGGACGTGGTGCGTGCCGCCCAGGCCTGCCTGGATGCCGGCGCACATGGCATCACCGTGCACCCGCGACCGGACCGCCGCCACATCACCGCCGAGGACGTGCTGGCCCTGTCCACGCTGACCCGTGCCCGTGGCGTGGAGTTCAACATCGAAGGCAACCCGTTCGCGCCGCCGCGCGAGGGTTACCCCGGCCTGTTGCCGCTGTGCGCGCAGACCCGCCCGGCGCAGGCCACCCTGGTGCCTGACAGCGACGGCCAGATCACCTCCGATCATGGTTTCGATTTCGAGCGGGATGCCGCGCGACTGCGCCCGCTGATTGCCGAACTGAAAGCGATGGGCTGCCGGGTCAGCCTGTTTGTCGACGCCGGCAACCCGCTGCTGGAGCAGGCGGCCGAAGTGGGTGCGGACCGCATCGAGCTGTATACCGGGCCCTATGCGGAGGCGCATGCGGCTGGTGATGCTGACGCGATGCTGGCGCTGTTCGCCACTGCCGCACGCCGTGCACAGGCCGTTGGCCTGGGCGTGAACGCCGGCCACGATCTGTCGCAGGACAACCTGCGCGATTTTCTGGCCAACGTGCCGGACGTGCTGGAGGTGTCGATCGGCCACGCGCTGATCGGTGAGGCGCTGTACGAGGGGCTGGACGCCACGGTGCGGGGCTACCTGGCGCTGCTGTGAGGTAGCGCCGGGCCATGCCCGGCGGTGCCCGGATTTCGACCGCCGGGCATGGCCCGGCGCTACCGGAACAGTTGTCGCAGCCATTGAGACGGCTGCGGCGTAACCTGCCGCAATGGGTATTGCGATCAAGGGCCGAGGTTCCACGTCCCACCTTGCCGGGCGCTTTGAAAGCACCGTCAGCGAGGCGGTGGACGATGGCTGGGCGGTCGACGAGAGCGAGGAGTTCCTCGCCCCGCGCCTGCGTACCGAAGTACGCGCCGAGACCGCGCGCAGCATCATCACCCGCAACACTTCGCCGGACGTCGGCTTCAGCCAGTCGGTGAATCCGTACCGCGGTTGTGAGCATGGCTGCTCCTACTGCTTCGCACGCCCCTCGCACGCCTATCTGAACCTGTCGCCGGGCCTGGATTTCGAGACCAAGCTGTTCGCCAAGACCAATGCGCCGCAGCTGCTGCGCAAGGAGCTGTCGAAGCCGGGTTACGTGCCGCAGCCGATCGCGCTGGGCATCAACACCGACGCGTACCAGCCGATCGAGCGCAAGTTCAAACTCACCCGCCAGCTGATCGAAGTGATGCTGGAAACCAAGCATCCGTTTTCGTTGATCACCAAGAACGCGCTGGTCGAGCGCGATATCGATCTGCTTGCACCGTTGGCGGCGGAAAATCTGGTCAGCGTGCATTTCTCGGTGACCTCGCTGGACCCGCACCTCTCCGCGAAGCTGGAACCGCGCGCGTCGGCACCGCATGCACGGCTGCGCGCGATGAAGCGCCTGCATGACGCCGGCATTCCGGTGGGTGTGATGGTGGCACCGGTGATCCCGTGGATCAACGACAGCGAACTGGAAGCCGTGCTGGAGGCCGCACACGACGCAGGTGCGAGCACCGCCGGTTATGTGCTGCTGCGCCTGCCGCTGGAAGTGGCACCGCTGTTCCGCGATTGGCTGGATACCCATCATCCCGATCGCGCTGCACACGTGATGAGCACCATCCAGCAGCTGCGCGGCGGCAAGGACTACGACAGCCAGTTCGGCACGCGCATGCGTGGCCAGGGCGTGTATGCGGAGCTGTTGAACAACCGCTTCAAGCTGGCGCGAAAGCGTCTCGGGTTCAATGCACAGAACAGCCATTGGCCGAAGCTGGATTGCAGCCGGTTCCTGAAGCCGTTGCCGCCGAAGAAGGATTCGCCGCAGGGAAGCCTGTTCTGAGTCGACCAGTCGAGCATGGCTCGACGCTGCATCCGAGGCTGTCGAGCAGGCTCGGGGTCACCCCCCGAACAACTTCTGCGCACTCTGGAACAAGATCCAGCTGGTCGCGATGAACTTGTCGCCGCCCTGCGGCCGGTTGCCACGATGGGTGTGGGTAAACGCCGTCGGCGCAATCAGCAGACTGCCGGTGCGTGGTGCGATCTTCCGCCCCTGGAACAGGAACTCGGTTTCCCCCTCTTCGAACTCGTCGTTGAGGTACAGCGTCCACAGCACGTGCCGATGCAGGGTCTCGGCCTGCGCATCCTTGGGGTACAGCTCACAGTGCCAGTACGGATAGCCGCCCTCGCCTGCCGCATACCACTGCAGGTTGATGGCGCCGGGACGCAGGCAGGTCCGCGCAAGATCCGCCAGTTGTTGTGGCGGCATGTCGGGGAAGTCCTCGGCAGACAGGCGTCGCGGTTGGCCGTTGCTGTCCTGGATCTGCAACATCAGTGGTGCAATCAACGCCTGTGGATAACGGCGTAGATAAGTCAGCAGGCCATTGAACACCGCATGCTGCAGCTGATGGTCCACATCCTGCCAGCCGTCCAGGCCGCTGATGCGCAGATCCTTGCTGTGCTTGAGTTCCGGGAACACGCCACTGCCTACCGCGCCTGGCCGCAGGCCCTGTGCAGCGCGCATGCGCTCGACGATCGCCGTGCAGACCTCGCTGGGGACCGCGTTGTGGATGACTTCGATGAAATCGACCGGGCCCTGCTCGTGCATGCGTGCATTCCTTAGGCGGCAACAGCTTGATGGTGCCGTTTGCCGCCCTCGGTGTCACCCCACGGTCATGTCATCGATCTGCCATGGCCGTTGTCGGAGGACCGGCCGTCAGCCCTGTGCGTCGTCGTGCGCGTGGTGGTAGCGCACGGCCTCAGCCACTTCCTCGCGCGAGCCGAGGAACACCGGCACGCGCTGGTGCAGCTGGTCGGGCTGGATGTCGAGGATGCGCTCGCGGCCGGTCCAGGCGGCGCCGCCGGCCTGTTCCACCAGCAGGCCCATCGGGTTGGCTTCGTACATCAGGCGCAGCTTGCCGGCCTTGGACGGGTCCTTCTTGTCCCACGGGTAGATGAAGATGCCGCCGCGGGTCAGGATGCGATGCACGTCGGCGACCATGCTGGCGATCCAGCGCATGTTGAAGTTCTTCCCGCGCGCGCCTTCCTTGCCGGCCAGCAGATCGCCCACGTAGGCCTGCATCGGGGCTTCCCAGTGGCGCTGGTTGGACATGTTGATGGCGAACTCCTGGGTGGCCGCCGGAATCTGCATGTTCTCGGTGGTCAGCACGAACTCGCCCTTCTCGCGGTCCAGGGTGAAAGCGTGGGTACCGTGGCCGACGGTCAGCACCAGCTGGGTGCTGGGCCCGTAGATGCAGTAACCGGCGGCAATCTGCTTGCTGCCCGGCTGCAGGAACGCGTCATCGCCCGGCAGTTCCACGTTGGTCGGGCAGCGCAGCACCGAGAAGATGGTGCCGACGGAGACGTTGACGTCGATGTTGGAGCTGCCATCGAGGGGATCGAACAGCAGCAGGAAATCACCGCGCGGGTAGATGTCCGGCACCGGCTGGCTGTGGTCCATTTCCTCCGAGGCGCAGGCGGCGAGGTGGCCGCCCCAGGCATTGGCTTCAAGCAGGATCTCGTTGCTGATCACGTCCAGCTTTTTCTGCGCTTCGCCCTGCACGTTGCCGGTACCGGCATCGCCCAGCACGCCACCGAGGGCGCCCTTGCTGACGGCGATGGAGATGCTGGTGCAGGCGCGGGCGACGACCGCGATCAGCTGGCGCAGGTCGGCATTGATGCGGCCGGCGTGCTGTTCCTGGATCAGGAAGCGGGTCAACGAAGTACGGGACATGAGCGGGCAGGTCTCGGCAGCGGGAAAACGCCTATTGTCGCCGGTCCGGCCAGCGCGTGCGTGAGCGCGGGGAGGCGTAATCGTTTCCAGATGCGTTGCGCTCGTGGCGCCTACCTTCATGGAGGCACAGGGCGAGGTACACCGTGGCCAGGACAGTAAGGCGCATGGATGCGCCGACCGAGCCCCCATGGATGGGTTTACGGCGTGTCCTGGCCACGGTGTACCTCGCCCTGCGCTTCAGGGTTCGCCGCGAGCGCGGAGGGTGTGGCAAAGGCACAGGCAAAGCAGAAGCAAAAACAAAGGCGCCTTTCGGCGCCTTTGTCTTCAAACCAGTGCAGTGTTGCTTCAGCCCTTGGCGACGGTGGCCACGGCCTTGGCGACGTATTCCAGGTTGTTCTGGTTCAGCGCGGCCACGCAGATGCGGCCGGTGCCGACGGCGTAGATGCCGAACTCGTCGCGCAGGCGTTCGACCTGCTCACGGCTCAGGCCGGAGTAGGAGAACATGCCGGCCTGTTCATTGATGAAGCCGAACTGCGGTGCACCTGCAGCGGCCAGCTTCTCGACCAGGCCCTGGCGCAGTGCGTGGATGCGCTCGCGCATCTCGGTCAGCTCCTGCTCCCACATCGCGCGCAGTTCCGGGTTGGTCAGCACGCCGGCAACCAGCGCAGCACCGTGGGTGGACGGGCTGGAGTAGATGGTGCGGATCACACGCTTGACCTGCGACTGCACGGCCTTGGCGTCAGCGGCGGTCGGCGCCACCATCGACAGCGCACCCACGCGCTCGCCATACAGCGAGAACGACTTGGAGTAAGAGTTGGCCACGATGAAGCTGTCAATGCCGGCTTCGGCGATGATGCGCACCGCTGCGCCGTCCTGCTCGATGCCCTTGTCGAAGCCCTGGTAGGCCATGTCGATGAAGGGGAACAGCTGCTTGTCCTTCAGCAGCTGGGCGACCTGCTTCCACTGGGTGACGGTAAGGTCGGCACCGGTGGGGTTGTGACAGCAGGCATGCAGCAGCACCACGGTGCCGGCTTCCAGCTTGCCCAGGTCGGCCAGCAGGCCGTCGAAGTTGACACCGTGGGTGGTCGGGTCGAAGTAGGTGTACTCCACCACCTCGAAGCCGGCCGCGCTGAACACGGCGCGGTGGTTTTCCCAGCTCGGATTGCTCAGCGCAACGGTGGCGTGCGGCAGCAGCTTCTTCAGCACGTCGGCGCCGACGCGCAGCGCACCGCTGCCACCGACGGTCTGTGCGGTGGTGACGCGGCCGGCGGCCAGCAGCGGCGAATCCTTGCCGAACACCAGCTCACGCGTGGCCTGCGTGTACGCCGGCAGGCCATCGATCGGCAGGTAGCCGCGCGGTTTGGCTTCAGCGGCGAGCTGCTGCTCGATCTGCTTGACGGCGCGCAGCAGCGGAATGCGGCCGCTCTCGTCGTAGTAGATGCCCACACCCAGGTTGACCTTGGTCGGGCGGCTGTCGGCGTTGTACGCCTCGGTCAGGCCCAGGATCGGGTCGCCTGGGACCAGTTCCACGTTTGCAAAGAAGGACACGGCGGTACTCGTTCGGTAGACGGAAAGGGGGAGGAATTGCGCCACGCGGTCTGCGGCTTTTCAGCCGGAAACAGCCCATCGTAACAAAGCCTGCCGGGGCTGGCCGCCGCCATCGTCATCCGCGGCCCCGTACCATGGCGTGCGTTGCCGCCCGATCCATCAACCTGAATCATGAATCCCGCCGCACGACGCCGTTGCCTGCCGCTGTCCGCCCTGCTGCTGTCGCCCTGGGCGGCGGTGGCCGAGCCTGCGCCCACCGCCCTGCCTGCGGTGCAGGTACAGGCCGCACGGGTGCCGGGTATCGACCCGTTCGCGCTGCCGGCCAGCCAGGATACGGTCTGGATCGATGCCAGCCGCGCTGGCACCGGCGCGCAGCTGTCCGAGGCGCTGGCCGGGGTACCAGGGCTGCTGGCGCGCGACCGGCAGAACTTCGCCCAGGACACGCAGCTGTCGATCCGTGGCTTCGGCGCGCGCTCGACCTTCGGGGTGCGCGGGGTGCGGGTGTTGATCGATGGGGTGCCCGCGACCATGCCCGATGGCCAGGGCCAGCTGTCGCATGCCAGCCTGTTGGGCGCCGAACGCATCGAGGTGCTGCGCGGGCCGTTCTCGGCGCTGTACGGCAATTCCTCCGGCGGCGTGCTGCAGGTCTGGAGCGCGCAGGGCCAGGCCGGCGACCCGTGGCGGTTGCGCGTGAATGCCGGCGCCGACAGCACACTCAGTGTCGGTGCGCAGCTGAAGGGTGCCGGCCAAGTGCTGGACTACAACATCGCCGCCAATCACTTCCGCACCGATGGCTGGCGGGACCACAGCCGCGCGCGCCGTGAATCGCTCAACGCACGCATCGGTGGAGAGCTGGGCGGTGGGCGGCTGGAGCTGCTGCTCAACGCACTGGAAGCACCAGATGCGCAGGATCCGCTGGGCCTGACCCGTGCCCAGGTGGCGGCTGATCCGCGCCAGGCCACGGCGGTGGCGCACCAGTACAACACCCGCAAATCGGTGCGCCAGCAGCAGGCCGGCCTGCGCTGGACCCGTGAAACGGGAGCGCAGCGCTGGCAGTTGATGGGCTATGCCGGACAGCGCGCGGTGCGCCAGTACCTGCCGATTCCGCCGACTGCGCAGGCCAATCCGCTGCATGCCGGCGGGGTGATCGATCTGGAGGGCGGCTACGGCGGACTGGACGCGCGCTGGGGGTGGCATGGTGACCTTGCTGGCCGCCCCCTGGATCTGGTGGCCGGGCTCAGCGCCGATCGCCAGCGCCAGCATCGCACCGGCTACGAGAACTTCATCGGCACCGCCCTGGGCGTGCGTGGGCGGCTGCGTCGTGACCAGATCGACGTCGTGCAGAACGTGGACCAGTTCGCCCAGGCCTGGTGGCAATGGAGCCCGCGCTGGTCGCTGCTGGCCGGCCTGCGCCACAGCACCGTGCGCTTCGACTCGGACGACCGCTACATCACCGGGCGCAACCCGGATGACAGCGGCCGCCGGCGCTACCAGGCCACCACGCCGGCGGCCGGGATCAGCTTCGAGGCCAGCCCGCAGTGGCGGCTGCACGCGGCGGTGGGACGTGGTTTCGAGACCCCCACCTTCAACGAACTGGGCTATCGCGCCGACGGTCAGGCGGGATTGGCGCTGGATCTGGCGGCGGCGCACAGCCGCAGCCTGGAAGTGGGCAGCAAATGGCACGCACAGGATGGAACCCAGCTCGATATCAGCCTGTTCCGCGCAGATACTGACGATGAGCTGGCAGTTGCCAGCAACATCGGTGGGCGCAGCACCTATCGCAACATTGGCCGCACCCGCCGCCAGGGCGTGGAACTGCAGTACCGACAACCGCTGGCCGAACAGCTGGAACTGCAGCTGGCGTGGACCTGGCTGCAGGCGCAGGTGCGCTCGCCGTACCTGACCTCGAACAACGTGGTCGCGGCGGGCAGCCGCCTGCCCGGTGTGCCACGCCAGCAGGCCTTCGCCCGCCTGCAATGGACACCGGCTGACTGGCAATGGGCACTGGAGGCCACGGCCAGCAGCGATACCGTGGTCAATGACGTGGCTACGGCGCGCGCACCCGGGTTCGCCCTGCTGCATCTGGAAGGCGGGCGCCGCTGGACCTTGCCGGGTGGCGAGCTGCACGCCTTCGCGCGGCTGGAGAACGTGTTGGACCAGGCCTACATCGGCTCGGTGATCGTCAACGATGGCAATGGCCGCTTCTACGAGCCCGGGCCGGGGCGGCGGGCCAGCGTGGGTGTGCAGTGGTCGTGGCGTTAGCGCGGGACCGCTGCGCTCGCCGGGCATGGCCCGGCGCTACCGTCAATCGGGGGCCTTGGCCGGCACGAACGGCGAGGTCGGGTCGCTGGCCGGGAAGGTTTCCTCCAGTGCCTCGTCCTGGTTGTCGCTGGCGCGCTGCTTGCGTTCGCGGCGCTTGAGCGGGCTTTCCTGACCGCCGCGATGACGGTCGCCACCGTCCTTGCGATCCTGGGCCGCCTGTTCAGCCTCGTGCTTCACCGGCAGATGCTCTCCGGCGTGCTCGGCATCGAAGAACGGCGCACCGGTACCGCGGTAGTCGGCGTTGTCGGCATCGCGCTTGCCGCGTTGCTCACCGGGAATGGGCGGGTGGTTTTCCCGCAAGGGGTCTCGGGAGGTCTCTCGGCTCATGGTCTGGCTACCTCGGCTGGGGCGTCCACTACACCCCCACGCAGGTAAAGCCGCTGCGAACCTGGCGTCATGAACATCTCGCTCACCCCCCGGTAACGGCACCGCGCGTATTCCTGCCCACCCGCCCCCGCTGCAGGAGCCGGCCATGCCCCGTCTTGAACGACCCGCACCGTCCGTGTTCAACGCCCTGCTCGATCCGCTCGGCCAGCGCACCGCGCAGCGCCGTACGCGTCGCCACGAAGACCCCCAGGCGGTGGCGCAGGACTACCTGCAGTACATGCTCAGCGACTACGAGGAACGCCGCGGGCAGAGCCATCGCAACTGGCGTGACCTTTGCCCGGTGTATGCCTTCGCGTTGACCACCCATGCTGCCGATTGGCCACGCGGTGATGCCGCCGATACCTGCGAGGAACTGGCGGAGCATTGGGAACAGATGCGCGGCCACTCTCGACTGAGCTGGTCGCAGGCGCGGCCGGTGGTGGAAGACGCCTGGCGCGCGCTGGACCATATTCCGGCGGCAGCGGTGAGGCCGTTGCTGCAGTAGTGCCGGCCGCTGGCCGGCAACCCCAGGAAACTTCAGGCCGCGAGCCTCAGCCGGCCAGCGGTCGGCACTGCCGTTTTCCGTAGAACCCACGTGCACGGCACGCACACGGATGGTTTACGCGCTTCGGCCCACGCTGGGCACCCTGCCCCATCAAAGGTGTGCTCATGGCCCGCCCGATCTGGACTGGCACGCTGTCGTTCGGACTGCTCAATGTGCCGGTGTCGCTGATGTCCGGCGAGCGCAAAGTCGATCTCCAGTTCCGCATGCTCGACTCCCGCGATCGCAAACCGATCCGCTTCGAGCGGGTCAATGCCGATACCGGCGAGGAAGTGCCCTGGAAGGACATCGTCAAAGCCTACGAGTATGACAAGGGCAGCTATGTCGTGCTGGAGGAAGGTGATATCCGGTCTGCGGCACCGGAAAGCCACGAAGCGGTGGAAGTGGAATCGTTCGTGGATGCGTCGCAGATCGACCCGCGCTATTACGAGAAACCGTATCTGCTGGTGCCCGGCAAGAAGGCTGAAAAGGGCTATGTACTGCTCCGCGAGACGTTGCGCAGCACCGGTAAGGTGGGCATTGCGAGGGTAGTAGTGCGCACGCGCGAGTATCTATGCGCGGTGATGCCGCAGCAGGATGCGCTGGTGCTGATCATCCTGCGCTATCCGCAGGAACTGGTGGATCCCGAGGACTACAAGCTGCCCGCCGGCAAGTTGAGCGACTACCGTATCACCGGCAAGGAAACGGCGATGGCCGAGCAATTGATCGAGTCAATGTCCGGTGAGTGGGATCCGTCGCACTATCACGATGAATTCCGCGAGCGCCTGCAGCAGGTGCTGAACAAGCGCATCAAGTCCAAGGGCGGTACCACGCGGGTGGAAGATGAGCCTGCACCGCGTGAGGATGCCAGTACCAATGTGGTTGATTTCATGGCGCTGCTGCAGAAGAGCCTGGATGCGAACAAGCGCACGCCGGCGAAGAAGGCCACGGCGCGCAAAGCAGCCGCCAAGTCGCCAGTGAAGAAGGCCGTAAAGAAGACAACAAAGAAGGCTGCAAAGAAGACCGCACAGCGACGCAAGGCAGGTTGAACCATGTCGTTGCACCAGTACCGGCGCAAGCGCAGACTTGGCGGTGGCGCCGGGCAGACGCCGGAGCCCGACGATACGCTTGCACGCGCTGATCCCAGGCGGCGGCCGATCTTCGTCATCCAGCTGCACCATGCCAGTTCGCGCCACTACGACTTCCGCCTTGAAATGGACGGCGTGCTGAAGAGCTGGGCCGTGCCGAAGGGGCCTTCGCTGCGGGTTGGTGAGAAGCGACTGGCCGTGGAAGTGGAAGACCATCCACTGTCCTACGCCGGCTTCGAAGGAGATATTCCGGAAGGCCACTATGGTGCTGGCCATGTCGATGTCTTCGATCACGGCACCTGGGCCTGTGAAGGTGATCCACTACAGGCGTTGGCGTCCGGAAAGATCGACTTCGTTCTGCACGGGCAACGCCTGGCCGGTGGCTGGAAGCTGGTGCGGACGGCGATGAAAGGACGCCAGGTGCAGTGGCTGCTGATCAAGCGTGATGACAGCGAAGCGCGCGACGCCGAGGCGGATGATCTGCTGACGGCACCCATACCGCCACGGGCGCCTGCAGCGAAGAAGCGTTCCGCAGAGAAGGCGGCGCGCGCCGCGCCCGCCGCACGCACGGTCACACGCAAGGCCGATGCACGCTGGCATGCACGCGCGCTGAAACTGCACGGCGCACGTGACACGCCTTACCCACCCGCCTTCAAGCCGCAGTTGACCGATCATCGCGAAAGCGCGCCGGACGGCGACCGCTGGCTTCACGAGATCAAGTGGGATGGCTATCGCCTGCTGGCTGACCTGCACGATGGCGAAGTCAAGCTGCGCTCCCGCAATGGTCTGGATTGGACCGATGATTTTCCCGAAGTGGTGCAGGCCGTGCAGGCGCTGCCGGTGCTTGATGCGCGCCTGGACGGCGAGCTGGTGGTGCTGGACAAGGAGGGCCGCAGTGACTTCGCAGCGCTGCAGCGCGTGATCGACGGTAGCTCGAAACAACCGCTGCGCTACATCGTTTTCGATCTTCCGGGTGTGGCCGGCGTGGACATCAGTCGTGCACCGCTGGTGGAGCGCAAGGCGCTGCTGAAGGACCTGATCGGGCCGGCGCCCGGCATCCTGGCGTTCAGCGAACACGTGATCGACCATGGCCCTCAGGTATTCGATGCCAGTGGCGAGGCGGGATTCGAAGGCATCGTCAGCAAGCAGGTGGATGCGCCGTATGTGAACACCCGCGTGCGCAGCTGGGTGAAGGTGAAGCATGAAGACACCGACGAGTTCGTGATTGTCGGCTACACGGCGCCGAAGGGTTCACGGGTGGGCTTCGGTTCGTTGCTGCTGGCAACGCCGGACAAGGGTAGATTGCGCTACGTAGGGCGAGTCGGTACCGGCTTCGATGACGAGAACCTGCGCGCGCTGCTCAAGGCATTGCAGCCACTGGCAGTAAAGATGCCGGTGCTGCAGCTTCCGGCGCATGTGCCGTTCCGCGCTGCCAGCGTGCGCTGGGTAGAACCGCTGGCGGTGGCGGAGGTGGCGTTCCGTGGCTGGGGCAAGGAAGGCCTGCTGCGCCAGGCCAGTTTCAGGCGGTTGCGCAGCGACAAGCAGAAGGAGGACCTGGGAATGAGCACCGCAGATGCCGAAACCGGAGGCGAGGTCCAGATCACGCATCCGGAGCGGGTGGTGTTTCCAAAGCAGGAACTGAGCAAGGGCGACGTGGCCGATTACTACCAGCGCATGGCGCGCTGGATACTGCCCGAAATCGCCGGACGGCCGCTGTCACTGCTGCGCTGCCCCGATGGCGTGGGCAAGGCCTGTTTCTTCCAGAAGCACCATGGCCCCGGCCTGGGGGATGCGGTGCATGCGGTGCCCCTGCAGCAGAAGAGCGGCCGCGAGGACTACGTCCATATCGACGATGCGCGGGGCCTGCTGCAGCTGGTGCAGATGAACACCCTGGAGCTGCATCCGTGGGGGGCGACGGTGGCTGACCCGGAGCATCCGGATCGACTGGTGTTCGATCTCGACCCCGGAGAAGGCGTCAGCTGGGCACAGGTGAAAGCGGGAGCGCGCGACGTGCGTGACCGCCTGCAGCAGATTGGCCTGCAGAGCTTCGTACGCCTGTCCGGTGGCAAGGGCGTGCATGTGGTGGTGCCGCTGCAGCCCAAGGCTGGCTGGGACGAGGCGAAGGCGTTCTGCGAGGCGTTCGCGCAGGCAATGGCGCTGGAGCAGCCTGATCGCTACGTGGCAACGATGAGCAAGGCCAAGCGCAGTGGCGTCATCTTCATCGACTGGCTGCGCAACACACGCGGTGCTACCAGCGTCTGTTCGTGGTCGTTGCGCGCGCGCGATGCTGCCGGCGTGGCGGTGCCGCTGCGCTGGGAAGAACTGGCCCGGGTGAGCGCGGCCGACGCGTTTCCGATGGCCAAGGCACTGGCGCGCGCGAAGCGGCTGAAGGGGGATCCATGGCAGGGCATCACGCGGCTGAAGCAGACGCTGCCGTCGCCGAAGCGGTAGTGCCGGCCGCTGGCCGGCAACTGCAGGATGGCCGAGGTTGCCGGCCAGCGGCCGGCGCTACCTGTGTGCGCTCAGCGCGGATCGCGCGAGGCGCGGCGACCGAACCACCAGCCGGCCAGCAGCTGCAGCGGCAGTGACGCCAGCAGCGAAACGACGAACCACAGGGGAAAATCCGCGCCTGTGGTCCATATCGCATAGCCGCAGCCCAGCGCGATCAGCGACCAGATGGAAAAACCATGCGAACGCGGCCAGCAGGGCGCGTAGTAGGTGGCGAAGGAAATGCCGGCGATGCCGCCAAGTACGCTGAAGACCAGGTCCCATCCCAGCTGCACGCTGTTGCTGTCCGGCGACAGGCCCAGCAACGGCGGCAGCCAGCCGGCGACGCTGCTGACCAGCGCAAGCGACAGCACGCCGCCGATCAGGGCGACGATGGACAGGAACAGGGTCTTGAGCAGGCCGGGCATGCGCGCATTGTACGGCGGCGCGAAGTGCCTGAGGTTGCCGGCCAGCGGCCGGCACTACCGATGGGTCGGCACGGCCGCCGTGCCCGTGGGAGAGGGGTACGGAGCAGCGGCGGCCATGCACAGGCGGTCAGGCGGCGAAGTCGAGCACCACGCGGCCTTCGATGGTGCCCGCGTGCATGCGCGCGAACACATCGTTGATGTTCTCCAGGCGATCAGTACTGACCGTGGCCGCGACCTTGCCTTCGGCGGCGAACTGCAGCGATTCCTGCAGGTCCAGGCGGGTGCCCACGATCGAGCCACGCACGGTGATGCCGTTGAGCACCATGCCGAAGATGTCCAGCGGGAAGTTGCCGGGTGGCAGGCCGTTGAGCGAAACGGTACCGCCACGGCGAACCATGCCCAGCGCCTGCTCGAACGCCTTCGGCGACACCGCCGTGACCAGGGCGCCATGCGCGCCGCCGATCTCCCTTTTCAGGAAGGCGGCCGGATCGGTGGTGCGCGCGTTGACGGTGACCTGTGCACCGAGCTGCCGGGCCAATGCCAGTTTGTTGTCGTCCACGTCCACCGCGGCCACGTTCAGGCCCATCGCGCGGGCGTACTGCACCGCCATGTGGCCCAGGCCGCCGATGCCGGAAATCACCACCCAGTCCCCGGGCTTGGTGTCGGTCACCTTCAGGCCCTTGTAGACGGTCACGCCGGCGCACAGCACCGGCGCGATCTCGACGAAGCCCACTTCCTTCGGAAGCAGGCCGACATAGTTGGCATCGGCCAGTGCGTACTCGGCGAAGCCGCCGTTGACCGAGTAGCCGGTGTTGCGCTGCGTTTCGCACAGCGTTTCCCAGCCGCCCAGGCAGTGTTCGCAATGGCCACACGCCGAGTACAACCAGGGGATGCCGACCCTGTCGCCTTCCTTGACGTGCCCTACCCCGCCTCCCACGGCCACGATGTGCCCCACGCCCTCGTGACCGGGGATGAACGGCGGGTTCGGTTTCACCGGCCAGTCGCCCTCGGCGGCGTGCAGGTCGGTGTGGCAGACGCCACAGGCCTCGATCCTGACCAGTACTTCGCCCGCCCCCGGGCGCGGTACCTGGACTTCCTCGATCACCAGTGGCTTGCCGAACTCACGCACGACGGCAGCCTTCATGGTCGAATTCATGTTCGGATCTCCGTAGTGCGCTTGCCCACAGAATGACGCCGGCTCGAGGCCGGCGCTTTGATCACGATCAAACCCTCGAGGATTCGTGCGGCAGGTTCAGCTGGCCAGCACCGACGCCTCGCGGGCCAGGCGTTCGATGGCGTCCCAGTCACGGGTCTGCAGCAGCGCCGGCGTGGTCAGCCACGAGCCGCCCACGCACAGCACGTTGGACAGGTGCAGGAACTGCGGCGCGGTCTGCGCGCTGATGCCACCGGTCGGGCAGAACCGCACATCGGCGAACGGGCCGTGCCAGGCCGCCAGCAACGCAGCGCCACCGGCCTGCACCGCCGGGAAGAACTTGAAGGTGTCTTGGCCGTGCTCCAGGCCCAGGATCAGGTCCGAGGCGGTGGCGGCACCGGGCAGGTACGGCAGGTCGGCATCGCGAGCGGCGGCATACAGCGCCGGCGTGGCACCGGGGGACACCGCGAAACGCGCACCGGCCTGCTGCGCTGCCTGCATCTGTGCGGCATTGAGCACGGTACCGGCGCCGATCACTGCATCCGGCACGGCCTCGACCATCGCCTTGATGGCGTCCAGCGCCTGCGGCGTGCGCAGGGTCACCTCGATCACCGGCAGGCCGCCGCGGAACAGCGCCTGGGCTACCTCGACGGCTTCATTCACGTCTTCGGGGGTGTACACCGGAATCACCGGTGCCAGCTTCAACAGCGCACGCAGGCGCGGATCAGCGCTGGACATGGTCTTGCTCCTTGCCCGACGGGGCATTGCGGATCGCCGCCGGGTCCGGCAGCGCAGCGGCGCATGATGCCATGCGCGCTGCGAAGGCGCTGGTACCCTGCCCTGCGACGGGTTCAGACCGCGTCGGCCTGCAGTGCCTGGATACGGCGCTGGTACCAGTCACCCCCAAGCGGATCGAACACCGCCGAACGTTCCATCGGCGCTTCGTACACATGCACCGAAATGGCCAGGGCTTCATCGCTGGCATTGCGCAGGGTGTGGTACTCGTGAGGTGGAATCAGGCTGCCGGCACTGCCGCAGCCGCCGCGCAGCACGGCATGGCGGCGGAAGCGCCAGCGCTCGCCGGCGCACTCCAGCAGTTCATAGCGGGTGATCTCCAGTTCGCCCGACCACACGCCCTCCACACACCACATGGCATCGTGGTCGTGCAGCGGCGTGCCCTGCCCTGGGCCCCAGCTCATGGCAATCACGCTGTAGCCGTGTTCGCGGCTGTGGTACAGCGGGCGTCGCGCGTAATGATCACTGACCGGACGGTGCACGCATTCGGGCAACTCGATGCGGCTGTCCGCGATGGCTTCCTGCAGCGCCAGCTGCAGGTCGGCGGTGATGCGCTCGGCATCACCGGAGGTCATCGCCGCGTCGACTGCGGCGATCAACCGGTCACGGCCACGGAACGCCGGAAACGGAGAGGTCTGCAGGTCCATGCCCCGACTGTAGCGGAGCCTGGTTAAGGGAATGTTGGTGTTCGCGCGCGTCGCACCCGCATTCATGGCAAGCACGCGTGAAAAACGGTTCAGATGCAAATGCTGTAGAGCGATCACAATGGAACCTCACGCGGTAGAACGTGTCGAACACGACGTGTTCCGCTCCAGCTGCGACATTCCGCAACTTCGCGCCCGACGGGCGCAAGGCTAGACTTCTCCGACTTACCTGGTTCTATACATGTCAGTGCGAATTATTAGCGATGCCGCGTTGCCGGCATCGAAGGGCAGGGCTGCCACGATCAACGACATCGCACGACTGTCGGGAGTTTCCAAGAAAACGGTTTCAAGAATCATCAACAACTCGCCGCTGGTGCGCAAGGACACCCGCGACAAGGTCGAGGCGTTGATGCGCGAGGTCGGTTACGTGCCCGACCCCCTGGCGCGCGGGCTCGCGTTCCGCCGCTCCTTCCTGATCGGCCTGGTGTATGACGACCCGGGCGCCCAATGCATCGTCGACCTGCAGCATGGCGCGCTGGAAGCGCTGCGCGGCACCGGTTATGAGCTGGTGGTGCATCCCTGCGACAGCCAGGACCCGGAGTGCGCGCAGGGCGTGCGCCGCTTCGTGCAGCAGCAGAAGCTGCATGGGGTGATCCTCGGCCCGCGTGCATCCGAATCGGTTGCACTCGCGCAGATGCTGGACGACATCGACTGCCGCTACGTGCGCATCAATGCACATGCGTCGGAGGATGAAGTGCAGGCGGTGGTCACCCACGATCGCGATGGCGCGGCAGCAGCAGCGGGTTACCTGCTCTCGCTCGGCCATCGTGACATCGCAGTGATCGCCGGGCCGGGAGACCGGCGCGCGGCGCGTGAGCGTACCCATGGCTTCCTTGACCGGTTGGCCCAGGTGGGGCTGACCTTGCCGGGCGAGCGCGTGCTGGAAGCGGGCGATACCTTCGAGTCCGGCGTGCATGCCGCAGAGCGCCTGCTGATGGGCGGACAACGGCCCAGCGCGATCTTCGCCGGCAACGACGAGATGGCGGCCGGTGTCTACCAGGTTGCGCTGCGTGCGGGCATTGCCGTGCCACAGCAGCTGTCGATCGTCAGCTATGACGACAGCCCGCTGGCCTCGCGGTTGTGGCCGCCGCTGACCTCGGTGCGCCGCCATGTGTCCGACATTGGCCGCATGGCTGCGGCGATGCTGGTGCAGACCGGGGTGCCTGAGGCCCCGACTGCGGCCAGCGTTCATCCACAGCTGATGGTGCGCGGTTCCTGCCGGGCCGTGGACGCCTGAGCGCCCTGCCCTTGCCTGCACCGCTGCAACGGCGCAGGCAGGCAACAACGAAAACGGCGCACCCAGATGCGCCGTTTTCACTGCGAAGCGGTGCGCGTTGTGCCTACACGTCGCCGCCGTCGGCCCAGCCTTCCCCCGTGCCCTTCTGGAACACGCGGTCATCGTTCTGCACGTCACCGGCAGGCAGGTGCGCCTGGTCGGCCAGTGCCGCGTAGATCGGGGTGAAGTCCGGCGACGTCGCCTGCATCAGCTGCTCGAAGCTGTCGATGACGAAGTAGGTCTTCTGGAAGGTATCGATGCGGTACTTCGTACGCATGATGCGCTGCAGGTCGAAGCCGATGCGGTTGGGCGCGGCCGATTCCAGCGAGTACAGCGATTCGCCCTTCGACGACACGATGCCGGCACCGTAGATGCGCAGGCCTTCGGGCGTATCGATCAGGCCGAACTCCACCGTGTACCAGTACAGGCGGGTCAGGTTCTGCAGCGCATCCGGGCCGATCGCGTGCGCTTTGACGCCGCCGCGCCCGTACGCCTCCATGTAATCGGCGAACACCGGGTTCATCAGCAGTGGCACGTGGCCGAACAGATCGTGGAACAGGTCCGGTTCGGCGATGTAGTCGATCTGGTCCGGGCGACGGATCCACCAGGTCACCGGAAAACGGCGGTTGGCCAGGTGGTCGAAGAAATCCAGTTCCGGCAGCAGGCCTTCGACGCCGACCAGGGTCCAGCCGGTGGCCGCGCCCAGTACTTCGTTGAGCTGGTCGAAGCGCGGAATCATGTGAGCGCTCATGCCCATCTCGTCCTGTGCATCCAGGAACTCCTGGCAGGCGCGGCCGACCAGCAGCTCGCGCTGGCGCTGGTACAGCGTGCTCCAGGTGGCGTGGTCGTCGGCGGTATAGGTGTCCCACGGCTGCTCGACGAGCGCGGTGGTATACACCGGCACGTAGCCCTTGTCGGTCTGCTGGTGTTCGACGCGGCGGGGCTGGGCGAGGTCCATGGGGCACTCCTGGATGGGATACCCACGATGCTAGGGCAGGGGGCGCGCAACAGGGTTGCAAAAGTTGCGTCGATTGGCCTTGTTGGCGCAATATCCTTGCGTACTCACCATGTTGCGGGGCAACAATGGCCGGAGAAGTCCAGTTCGATCGCACGGATATACGCCTGCTTGCTGAAATCCAGCGTGATGGGCGCGCCACCAACGCCGAGCTGGCGACGCGGGTGAACCTCTCACCCTCGGCCTGCCTGCGGCGGTTGCAGCGGCTGGAAAGCGAGGGCGTGATCGTCGGCTATGGCGCGCGGCTGGAACCACGGCAGCTGCGGCTGGGCCTGCAGGCTTTCGTGCGGGTGCAGCTGGAAAAGCACGACCAGGCCGCCATCGGCCACTTCGTGGACAGCGTGCAAGCGTGGGACGAGGTGGTGGCCTGCCATGCGCTGACCGGCGACATGGACTACCTGCTGCACGTCTACGTACGCGACCTGGAGCACTTCTCGCGCTTCCTGCTGGACCGGCTGCTCAACGCCGGTGGCGTGGCCGATGCCAATTCCAGCTTCGTGCTGCGCACGGTGAAGGGTTTCCAGGCACTGCCGCTTTCGCAGCTGGAGCCGTGATCATCCGGCGGATGTGGGAGAGCGTGACTTGCTTTGCATCCTGGGCGACGCAAGGCATTTTCCTACGGTGAGACGGATGAACCTCTGACAGAGTGACGCAATCAGCCTTCCTAGACTCACTGGACAACCCTGTCCGGAGAGATCGACATGAAAGTCTGCCTTGCTCCAGTCATTGCCCTGCTTGTCGCTGGCCTGATGCCGGCCGCTGCGGGCGCTTCCCCCCAGATCGCCAACGCCCAACCTCTGGCGCTGAGTTGCGGTACCACTGAATTCGTCGGCATGACCAGCAACTCGTCGACGCTGGCCAAGCGCCAGTGCAATGGCAGCTATGTCTATGGAATCGGCGTCTCGGTCAATGAAGCGGTGGAGAACCTCAACGGCTTCATGGCGGTGCTGCAGGCTGGCGTGAGCTGCAGCGCGGATGCCAGCAGCATCGTTAGTGGTGCCTACGGCAAGGGTGTTTTCGCCCAGTTCGTCTGCAATGGCTGGCCGATTGCCGGCGTGGGCAACTCACCCACCACCGCGGCGCGCAACTCGCTGGCCATCGCGACGGAAATGGCGGCCACGGGTACCCATTGCTCAGCGCCCCTGCAGGGTTCGTACTATCCGGAATCCTGGGGGTTCCGTTTCCGCTACGACTGCGGCAACACGCAGACCCTGAAGAGCTGGTCCATCAGTGGGCTCGGTGCCAGCATCGATGACGCCAACGTCATCGCCATGCGACTGATGCGTTATTCCACAGCGGCAGGCCAGAGCTGCAACTTCGAGAAGGCCGAAATCAATGGCGTCATTCTGCACGCCACGCTGGTCTGCAACGGCTCGTACATCCATGGCTACGGCAGCTCGGTGACGGCCGCAGCCAACGACGCACTGGCCCAGATCGGCGCCTGACCCGTCGTGAGGCCCCTGGGGGTGACCCGCATGGAGCGGGTTGCCCTCAGCACTTCTCCTTGCGGCCCATCAGCCTGCCCAGGCGCGATGCTTCCTCGCACTTCGGCGCCGCCACCGGCGCCGGTGCGGCTGCCGCGGCACGCGCGCGCTGCAGCTGCTGGATCTTCGCGCGGATCTGCGGCATCGCTGCCATCGCGGCCTTTTCACCTTCCAGGATTGCCGTGCCGCGCTGGCTGAAATCGGCAGCGCCGATGTCCAGTACCTTCGGGCGGATCACGATGTCGGCGCGCGCCAGTTCCTGCTCTCCCAGGCGCTGGCCCATGATCGAGATGGACTGGTTGACGATGCCCAGCATGTCGGTCGGCGCCTTGCCGCTGGCCTTGCTGGAAATGTCCACGGCGATCACGAAGTCGGCGCCGAGCTGGCGCGCGGCATCCACCGGCACCGGGCTGACGACACCGCCATCGATGTAGTTGCGGCCGCCGATCTTCACCGGCTCGAATACACCGGGAATGCTGCTCGACGCGCGCACCGCCTGGCCGACGTTGCCGCGTACGAAGATCGCGCGCTCGCCGGTTTCCAGCTGCGTGGCGACGGCGGCGAACGGCTTCTTCAGGCGCTCGGCCGGGCGGTTGGCGACCTGTTCGTTGACGTAGTCCTGCAGCTTCTGGCCCTGCACCAGGCCACCGGAAAACAGGCGCACGTCGCGGATGCTGGCTTCGTCCAGCGCCACCGCCTTGCTCTGCATCTGGAACGCGTCCATGCCGCTGGCATACAGGGCCCCGACCACGCTGCCGGCGCTGGTGCCGGACACCACCACCGGCTCGAAGCCGTTGGCTTCCAGCATCTTGATCACGCCGATGTGGGCGAAGCCCTTGGCTGCGCCACCACCGAGCGCGATACCGATCTTCACCGGCTTGGCCTGCGGCACCACGGTGGGAGCCGGTGGCGGCGTGGGGCGGACCGGGTCGCCCCCGCAGCCGGCCAGCAGGCCGATCAGGGCGACGGACAGCAGCATGCGGGGGCGGAACAGGCTCATCGGCAGTGCGCTCGCGGCGCCGGATTCAGGAAAGGGCGCCAGCATACCGAAGCCGTGGCGGGGCGGGCAGGGTGGGGGAGTTGCCTATTCAGCAAAAAACGACCCCGGTAGGTGCCGACCTTGGTCGGCACACGCAGATTCCAGTGCCGAGCAAGGTCGGCACCTGCCAAACGAGTGGGTCAGAACCGGTTGTCACCGTCCAGCATCCGGCCAAGACCCCCCAGCACCGAACCTTCGCCGCGGCTCTGGCCACCGCCCTGCGGTGCGGCCATCCACATGCGCCCGGCCAGGCGCGAGAACGGCAGCGACTGCAGCCAGACCTTGCCTGGCCCGGTCAGCGTCGCCAGGAACACGCCCTCGCCACCGAACAGCATGCTCTTGATGCCGACGACCCGGCGCACGTCCATGTCCACCGTGGGGTGATACGCCACCACGCAGCCGGTATCCACGTCCAGGCGTTCACCGGCAGCCAGCTCGCGCTCGACCACGCAGCCGCCGGCGTGGATGAACACCCAGCCGTCGCCTTCCAGCTTCTGCATGATGAAGCCCTCGCCGCCGAACAGGCCGGTCATGATCTTGCGCTGGAACTGCACGCCGATCTGCACGCCGCGGGCACCGGCCAGGAAGCTGTCCTTCTGGCAGATCAGGCGCCCGCCATGCTGGTCCAGTTTCATCGCCAGCACGGTGCCGGGGTAGGGCGCGGCGAAGGCGACCTTGCCCTTGCCGTGGCCGCTCTGCGTGTAGACGGTAGCGAACAGGCTCTCCCCGGTCAGCACGCGCTTGCCTGCGGCCATCACCTTGCCCATGAATCCACTCTGCTCGCCGTTGGCGGCGCCGAACACCGTGTCCATCTGCACCGTGGCGTCCTTGAACATCAGCGCGCCGGCCTCGGCGATGGCGCTCTCGCCGGGGTCGAGCTCGATCTCCACGAACTGCATTTCATGGCCGACGATGCGGAACTCGATGTCGTCGGCGCGACCACTGGTGCCCGCCGGCACCGGCGGCGGGGTGTTGGGCATGCCCGGCACCGCGGACTGCAGCTCGGCCACCTCGGCGATCGGCGTCCACCCGCTCATGCCCTGGCACCAGGCCAGGGCGCGTGGATTGGCCTGCGCGTAGCGGCGCGCGGCCTCGTCATCAAGCGGGCCGATGCGCTCGGCCTGGGCGGAGGCATGGAAGTACCACTGGGTCATGGCGGCGGGTCCGTCGCGGTGGAAACCCCGAGTCTAGCGAGCGCCCGGGGGCGCCGGCGACGGGGCCATGAACGGCGGGCATTTGCGGCGTAGGTGCTGTATTGCAACAATTATCTGGTAGCGCCGTTTTACCACCCCTCCAAACACAGCCTACCGCCATGTCCCCGACCCGTACTTCCCGTGGCCGCCTCCCGGTCGCGCGCCCCCTCGTTGCCGCTCTTTCCGCCCTGCTGCCGCTGGTAGCAGCCGCCCAGGAAACCCCCGCTGCCAAGGATCCGGTTGCCCTCGATGCCCTGCAGGTGACCGCGCAGCGCCGCGTCGAGAACGCCAAGGACGTACCGGTCGCACTGAGCGCGATCCAGGGCGAGAAGCTGGATGTGCTCGGCTCGGCCGGCGATGACATCCGCTTCCTGGCCGCGCGCGTGCCCAGCCTCAACATCGAGTCGTCCTACGGACGTGCCTTCCCGCGCTTCTACATCCGTGGCCTGGGCAACACCGATTTCGACCTCAATGCCTCTCAGCCGGTGTCGCTGGTGTATGACGACGTGGTACAGGAAAGCCCGCTGCTGAAGGGCTTCCCGCTGTTCGACCTGGCCAACGTGGAAGTGCTGCGTGGCCCGCAGGGCACGCTGTTCGGCCGCAACACCCCGGCCGGCGTGGTCAAGTTCGATTCGGCGCGTCCGTCGCAGGATGCCGACGGCTACGTGCGCGTGGGCTACGGCAGCTACAACAGCTGGAACGTGCAGGGCGCCTACGGCGGCCCGCTGACCGACCGCTGGTCGGCACGTGTCTCGGCGATCTACCAGCGCCGCGATGACTGGGTCGACAACACCCGCGCCGGCGCCCCCAACAGTGGCTTCGAAGGCTATGACGAAGCCGCCGGCCGCGTGCAGTTCCTGTACGAAGGCGACGACTTCGAAGCGCTGTTCAACCTGCACAAGCGCAAGCTCAACGGTACCGCCCGCCTGTTCCGCGCCAACATCATCCAGAAGGGTGGCAATTCGCTGGTCGAGAACTTCGACCGCGACAAGGTGGCCAACGACGGCGTCAACTTCTCCGACCTGGAAACCTGGGGCGGCAGCGCGCGCCTGCAGTGGAACCTCGGCTCGGTGACGCTGCACTCGATCACCGGTTATGAAACCGCCGAATCGCTCAACCGCGGTGATATCGACGGCGGCTACGGCGCGGCCTTCCTCGGTGCCGGCAACTATGGGCCGGGCCTGATTCCGTTCTCGTCGGAGTCGGCCGACGGCCTGCCGCACCACCGCCAGTGGACGCAGGAAGTGCGCATCGAGTCCAACGAATGGGGCCGCTTCGACTGGCAGGCTGGCGTCTTCTACTTCGATGAAGACGTGACCATCAACAACTTCAACTACGACTCGCTGACCCCGGGCAATCCGCAGACCGGCCACGTGGTGCAGAACCAGCGCAACAAGGCGTGGGCGGTGTTCGCTTCGGGCGACTTCGATGTCACCGACCGCTTCAAGCTGCGCGCCGGCGTGCGCTACACCCAGGACAAGAAGGACTTCAGCGCCAGCGTGCTGCAGGCCGTTCCGTTCGGCACCCCGGTCAGCGGCCCGTACCTGGCCAACACCGACGTCAACGACGTCAGCTGGGATGTCAGCGGCGTGTACAAGCTGACCGACGACATCAACGCCTACGCCCGAGTCGCCAAGGGCTTCCGCGCACCGTCGATCCAGGGCCGCCTGGCCTTCGCACCGGGCCTGTCGCAGGCCGATTCGGAGAAGGTCATCTCGTATGAAGCCGGCATCAAGGCCGACCTGTTCGAGCGCCGCGCGCGCCTGGGCCTGAGCGTGTTCCGCTACAACGTCGACGGCCAGCAGCTGATCGCCGTGGGCGGCACCAACAACACCGCCACCCTGCTCAATGCCGACAAGACCATCGGCCAGGGCGTGGAGCTGGACCTGGAGGCCTACCTGGCCGACAACGTGCTGCTGACCTTCGGCAGCAGCTACAACGACACCGAGATCAAGGACAAGAACCTGGCGGTGGCGATCTGCGGCGGTGGCTGCACCATCACCGACCCGACCACGGTGATCAACGGCCAGACCTATGCGCTGGTCAACGGCAACCCGCTGCCGCAGGCACCGAAGTGGATCCACAACGCGACCCTGCGCGTGGGCTTCCCGCTCAGCGATGGCAGCGAGCTGTACGCCTACACCGACTGGGCCTACCGCAGTGCGGTCAACTTCTTCATCTACGAGTCGCCGGAATTCCGCGGCCGTAGTTCGCTGGAAGGCGGCCTGCGCCTGGGCTACAACTGGGATTACGGCCAGTACGACGTGGCCGTGTTCGGCCGCAACCTGACCAACCAGACCCGCGTGGTCGGTGCGATCGACTTCAACAACCTGACCGGCTTCCTCAACGAGCCGCGTACCTGGGGCGTGGAGTTCACCGCGAAGTTCTGATGCGGTTGCTGCGTTGATGCAATGAAGAAGGGCCGGCGCAATGCCGGCCCTTCTGCCTTATGCCCACCGGTTGCCGAATGGGGTCAGAGCCCTTCCCTTCGGAAAGGGCTCTGACCCCGGATCGCTGCTTACAGCGCGCTCTGCGGGCGCACCTTCAGCACCGCATTCTCGGTGGTGCAGTCGCGGCTGGAATGCAGGCCGGCCTTGCGTGCGGCGGCGATTTCCTTGCGCGCGGCCAGCAGGTCCTTGTTGAACGCGGCGTTGTCGTGCAGGCGGGCCACGGCGGCGGCGCCCATGAAGCGGCCTTCCAGGATGTCGCTCTGCCAGTGCACGTTGCACACCAGGCGGCTCTCACCGTAGTTTCGGCCGCGGGCCTGGATGGCATCGGCGCGGTCCGGCGCGATCTCCGACAGGATCAGGGCCCAGGCCCAGCCGATCGAGGTGTGGCCGGACGGGTAGGAGCCGTTCTTGCGCAGGCCGTCCTCGTCCTTCGGCGCGCAGGTCGGCTCACCGTTGACCATGAACGGACGCGGGCGCTGGTAGTGGTTCTTGGCCGCCTTGGTGGCGGCGCTGGCGTCGATCCGGCTGCGCTCCAGCAGGCGGTACAGCGCCGGCGTCTTCACTGCGTCGACGTCGATGTCGGCGGCGCAGGAGAAGTGGTTGGCGCCTTCCGGGAAGCCGAGCTCCGCATCGACGCCGGCCTGGGCGAAGCGCGGGCTTCCACGCAGTGCACGCGCTTCACGGCTGACCTGTTCGTCCAGGGCCATGGCGGCCGAACCGGCCACCGGCGGTGCTGGTACCAGGTCGAGGCTGGCCGGGACCGCATCCTTGTCCAGATAGCCCACCGCCTTGGTGGTGATGCTGGCTTCGACAGCGGTCGGCTTGGCGGCGGTGGCGGCGCAACCGGCCAGGCCCACGGCAATGGCGAGGCCGAGCAGCGGGCGGGCAGGGCGGGAAATCAACGACATGGACGGGCTCCGGAGAAAAAACACCGCGCCATGATCGCAGTCCGTATACGACACCGCAGTGGCCATCGGTCATACGGCCAGACCCGGCATGGTCATCAGAACAATATGAAAAGCGTCATGGAGTGGCGTCAGTCTCCTGAATCCGGGCGCAGCGCACGGACTTTCACGCCGCTGCACCGCGAGCATCGGCACTACGGCAGGCGCCAGCGCCGTCCAGTTCCAGCCGGGTCGGGGGGATCCGCAGACAGAGGGAGAGAAGCGATGCGCAGCACCGCAACAGGAAGTACCGTCCTGGCCCTGCTCCTCGGGCTGGCAACCGCCCAAGCGCAGGCCGCCGACGTGGTCGGCGTGGCCTTCGTGCATGGCACCGGCGCACAGACCAACGCCACCCAGGACTACTGGCAGCCGGCCATCATCGACACCGTGCGCCAGGGCCTGCCGAACAGCAGCAACTACGTGGTCATCAACTGTGACTTCACCCAGTACATGTGGAAGCCGGAAGCCGCCGGCTGCCTGGCCAACCAGCTGACCAGCTTCATCGACAGCCGAGGCATCACCCAGCTGGTGGTGATCACTCATTCCAATGGCGGCAACGTGGTGCGCTGGATCCTGTCCAACCCGACCTACGACAGCCGCTATCCGAAGATCATCCGCACGGTGCGCAAGGTCACCGCGCTGGCACCGTCTTCGGCGGGCACACCGCTGGCCGATGCGGTGCTCAACGGCAACACCTTTGAAACCTCGCTGGGCTGGCTGCTGGGCTACAAGAACGATGCCGTGCGGCAGCAGCAGGTGGCGAGCATGGCCACCTACAACGCGCAGAACCTGTACGGCACCGCAGGCCGCCCGGCATTGCCCAAACCGTTCCGCGCGGTGGTGGGCAGTGACGTGGAATCGGCGGTGTGGGACAGCAACAGCTACTGCGGTGGCTATGCTGCCAATGTCGGCCTGGAGTTCACCCAGAACTGGCTGTCGTCCTGCTCGGATGGCTTCCTGGAGTGCAGCAGCCAGAAGGCCGCCGGCACCACTTGGTTCACCGACAAGCAGCGCACCAAGGATGCCGAGCCGCTCAGCCACAACCAGAGCCGCCGCGAGTGCTTCGGCCTTGGCACGATCCTGCGCAACGACCTGACCCAGTGAGGGAGACGACCATGACGATCCATTCCACCTTGCTGGCCAGCGCGGTGCTGGCGGTGCTGGCCCTCTCCACAGCGCAGGCGGCGCAGCCGTTGAATGCCGCACGTGCCGGCGATCAGGTACCCGCTGCACTGGTCGCTGCGCCGTTGCCGGCCGATGACAGCGAACATGCACCGCTGTCCTTCGCCTGGGCGTTGGACCCGGCGCAACCGCTGCAGGCCGCGACGCCGTATGCCTCGGTCAGCCGCAGCTACTGGCAGCAGGTCGATGGCGCGCAGCTGCAGCGTGGTCTGGACCTGCCCCTGACGGCCGCCGATGCGGTGATCCAGCTGAGCCCGGCCGAAGGCGCGCGTGCAGTGCCGGCCAACTCGCTGCAGGTACGCGACCCGGCCGGCCGCAGCAGTGTCGCCCGCAGTGTCGATGCGCGCGCGCTGCAGGACGCCGGCATGCCGGTGAGGGATGGCAGCAGCATGCTGCGTACCGGCGCAACCAGCGCGGCCGGTGCGTACACGCTGCAGAGCGCGCGGGCACAGGGCCGCTACGTGGTGCAGGTGCTGGAGCCGAACAGTCCGCTGCGGCTGGAGGTGCAGGCCAACCAGGCGCAGGTGCTGGCCGGTGGCAACCTGCAGCTGCAGGCGCGCCTGCTGGAAGACGGCGCCACTCCCGCAACGCTGGCCTCCCGTCGCAGCAGTCTGGGCGGTGAAGCGTTGCTGGTTGCACCGGACGGCCGCAGCTGGCCGCAGCGCCTGCTGCGCACCACCGATGGCGCCCTGCGTGCGCAGGTACGGATTCCGGCTGATGTCGGCAACGTGCAGGGGCTGTGGGAGCTGCAGGTGTTCGCCCAGGCCGATGGTGTGCTGCGCGATGGCAAGGTGGCGTTCGCGGTGGCGCGGCCGACCGCGCGCTTCACCGGCCAGGCGGCACCGGACCCGGCCAGCCGCCAGGTGGCGTTGCCGCTGCAGGTGGCCGCCGCTGGCCGCTACGAAGCACGCGGCACGCTGTATGCCACCGGCCGCGATGGCCAGCTGCAGCCGGTCGCGCAGGCGCATGCGGCCGCGTGGTTCGATGGTCCGGGTGCCGGCCAGCTGGTGCTGCCGTTCGACCAGGCCGCGTTGCCGGCGGGCTTCGGTGCACCGTACGAACTGCGCGACCTGCAGCTGCAGGACCAGAGCCGGATGGCACCGATCGAATCGCGTGCGCTGGCGTTGAAGTTCTGAGGTTGCGTGCGGCGGGCCGCGTTCCGGCCCGCTGCACCGTTTTCTGTAGAGCCGAGCCTATGCTCGGCTGCCGTTCCCCGCGGCCAGGAGCAGCCGAGCATAGGCTCGGCTCTACAGTGGCATGTCGATTATCCCGCGTACGCGGTCAGCCGGCCTTCCTGCTCACACACGGTGATCGCGCCGCCGAACACCGCCGACAGCGGTTCGTTGCGCAGCAGCTCGGCGCGGGTGCCGTCGGCCAGTATCCGGCCATCGCGCAGCAGCACCACCCGCTCGATCTCGGGAATGATCTCTTCGATGTGGTGGGTTACCAGCACCAGGGTGATGCCCTGCTGCGCCAGCACCCGCATGGTCGCCACCAGCTGTTCGCGGGCGACCAGGTCCAGACCGGTGGAGGGCTCGTCCAACAGCAGCGCCTGCGGCCGGTTGACCAGCGCGCGGGCGATCAGCACCCGGCGGGTCTCGCCGGCCGACAGCTCGGCGTAGGCGCGTTCACGCAGCGACAGCGCGCCGGTCATCGCCAGCGTCTCGCCGACGCGTGCACGCATGTCGGCGGTCACCTCGCGGAAGGCCGGCACCACGTAGCTGGCAAAGAAGCCGGACAGCACGGCCTGCTCCACGGTCAGCCCCGGCATGTCGGCCAGGTTGCTGCTGAGGTCGCCGGTGACGATGCCCAGCTGCGAGCGCAGCCGGTCCACCTGCCAGCGGTTCTGGCCCAGCACCTTCACGGCCACCGAGCCGTCGACCTGCGCCAGCGGATACAGCTCGCGGGTGATCAGCTTGATGAAGGTCGATTTGCCACAGCCGTTGGGGCCGAGCAGGGCGGTATGCTGGCCCTGCGCGATGCGCAGGCTGAGCCCGTGCAGCACCTTCACCTGGCCGCGCACCACGGTGGCGCGGTCCAGTTCGATCAAGGGGGGCAGCTCCGCGACGGGCGGGGCGGCGGTCATGGTGCTGGCGCGTGGATCAAGGCTCGACAACTCAGGTCCCCAACTGTGAACGGTGCCACGGATGACGGTGGCAATCACCGCCGCAGGGATGCAGTTTGCAACGCAAGCGCCCATGATGTCTGCCATCCCCGCGTCGATACGGAGAGCCGCCATGCCCGATGCCCTGATGTCCCTGTTGACCGGTGGTGTGCTGGGCCTGGGCTGGTGGGCCATGTTGGCAGTGCTGCTGGTCTTCACCCAGATCACCATCTTCTCGGTGACCCTGTACCTGCACCGCAGCCAGGCCCATCGCGGGGTCGACTTCCACCCGGCGCTGGCCCACGTGTTCCGGTTCTGGCTCTGGCTGACCACCTCGATGATCACCCGTGAGTGGGTGGCCATCCATCGCAAGCACCACGCCAAGGTGGAAACCGAGGACGATCCGCACAGCCCGGTCACCCGTGGCATCGGCACGGTGTTCTGGCATGGCGTGGAGCTGTACCGCGAAGCGCGCGGCATGCGCGCGGACATCGAGCAGTACGGGCGTGGCACCCCGGATGATGCGATCGAGCGCCACCTGTATACCCCGCATGCCACGTTGGGGCCGGTGCTGCTGCTGGCGATCAACGGCGTGTTGTTCGGCCTGCCTGGCGTGGCCCTGTGGGCGATCCAGATGGCGTGGATCCCGTTCTGGGCCGCCGGTGTGGTCAATGGCCTGGGCCACTGGTGGGGCTACCGCAACTACGAGTCGGCCGATACCTCCACCAACCTCACACCGTGGGGGGTCTGGATCGGTGGCGAGGAGCTGCACAACAACCATCATGCCTTCCCCAGTTCGGCGCGCTTCGCGATGCGGCGCTGGGAGTTCGACATCGGCTGGAGTGCGATCCGTCTGCTGCAGGCGCTGCGCCTGGCCAAGGTGCTGCGCGTTGCACCGGCCATGGACGTACGCCCGAACATCGCCGTGCCCGATGCCGAAACCCTGAAGGCGCTGCTCTCGCACCGCTTCCAGGCGATGACCGACTACCAGCGCAATGTGTTCATGCCGGCCCTGCGCGAGGAAGCCGCCCATGCGGGGGCCAAGCTGCGCCGTCTGCTGCCGCGCCGTCTGCGCCGTGGCCTGGTCAATGATGGCCGCTGGTTGAAGCCGGACAGCCGCGCCCAGCTCAGCGAATGGGTGGCACAGCGACCACGCATCCGTACCCTGGTCGAGTACCGCGGGCGTTTGGCCGCGTTGCTGGAAGCGCGCGGCCACGACGCGGCCGAGCGCCTGCACCAGCTGCAGGCCTGGTGCCGCGAGGCGGAGGAGAGCGGTATCGCCGCCTTGCAGGCCTACGCCGCACGGTTGAAGGGCTACAGCCTGGTGGGCGCGTGAGGGCAGGGTGCGGGGTTCTGCTGGCGGTGCTGCTGCCGGGTGCGGCGCTGGCCCAGGTCACCGACACCGCCAGCTACCTGCAGCGGATGGACAGCGATGGCGACGGCCGGGTGAGCGAGGCCGAGTACGTGCAGTGGATGCTGTACGCCTTCGACCGCATGGACCGCAATGGTGACGGTGTGCTGAGCGCCGACGAACTGCCCGGCGGCAAGGGCAAGGCGATCAGCCGCGAGCGGCAGCGGCAGGTGATCGTGCAGCGCTTCCACATGCAGGACGCCAACGGTGATGGCTTTCTGGATGCGCGTGAACTGGCGGCACCGCCGCGCTGACGCTGCACCATCGCCGGGCATGGCCCGGCGTAGAATCACCCCATGCCTGAACTGCCCGAAGTCGAAACCACCCGCCGCGGCCTGGCGCCGCACCTGCAGGGCCGCCGCGTGCATGGCGTGATCCTGCGCCGGGCCGATCTGCGCTGGCCGATTCCACCGGAAGTGGCCGAGCTGCTGCCGGGACAGCGCATCGAGGAGATCCGTCGCCGCGCCAAGTACCTGCTGCTGGATACCGTCATCGGCAGCGCGGTGCTGCACCTGGGCATGTCCGGCAGCCTGCGCGTGCTGCCCGGTGATACGCCGGTGCGTACCCACGACCACGTCGACATCAGCCTGGACAACGGCCGCCTGCTGCGCTTCAACGACCCGCGCCGCTTCGGCAGCCTGCTGTGGCAGCCGGCCGGCGAGATCCATCCGCTGCTGCAGGGGCTGGGCCCGGAGCCGCTGGACGATGCCTTCGACGGCGATTACCTGTTCGCCCGCAGCCGTGGCCGCAGCGCGCCGGTGAAGACCTTCCTGATGGACCAGGCGGTGGTGGTGGGCGTGGGCAACATCTACGCTGCCGAGAGCCTGTTCAAGGCCGGCATCAGCCCGCTGCGCGAGGCCGGGAAGATCTCGCGCGGGCGCTACCAGCGGCTGGCTGATGCGGTGAAGGAGATCCTCGGCTACGCCATCACCCGGGGTGGCACCACCCTGCGCGACTTCATCAGCCCCGATGGCGCGCCGGGCTACTTCGAGCAGGAACTGCTGGTGTACGGCCGCGATGGCCTGCCGTGCCCGAACTGTGGCCGCGCGCTGAAGCACGCCACCATCGGCCAGCGTGCCAGCGTCTGGTGCAGCCACTGCCAGCGCTGAACCGGGCGGCCAGCGGCAGCTGAACGGGCAGGGCACGTCTCCGCTGCCCGTTAACGTTTGTCTGCCTATGATGGCCGACCTTCCTTCTGTGCCTGACGCGCCTGCATGCAACGACGCGACTTCATCCGCAATGCCTCCCTCGCCCTGGCTGCATTCGGCCTGCCGTCCCTGCCCGCGTGCGCGGCCAGCAAGAGTGGCCAGATGGGCCTGCGCCGCCTCGGCCAGCCGCAGCCGTTCGACTTCGCCACCCTGAAGGGCCAGGCGCGCGCGCTGGCACAGGCGCCCTACAAGAGCCACAAGCGGGTGCTGCCGGGCCGCCTGGAAGGCCTGGACTGGGACCAGTACCAGTCGATCGGTTACCGCCAGGACCATGCGCTGTGGGCTGACCAGCCGGGCAAGTTCCAGGCCAAGTTCTTCCACCTGGGCCTGTACTTCCACTCGCCGGTACGCATGTTCGACGTGGTCGACGGCAAGGCGCAGGAGCTGGCCTACGACGGCGCCGCATTCAACTACGGCAAGAGCGGCATCAAGGACGGCGAGCTACCGGCCGATCTGGGCTTCGCCGGGTTCCGCCTGAACACCCGCAAGGACACCGACCGCGACTTCGCCGCGTTCCTTGGCGCCAGTTACTTCCGCGCGGTCGGCAAGGAAGGCCAGTACGGCCAGTCCGCGCGTGGCCTGGCGATCGACACCGGCATGGGCAAGCCGGAGGAATTCCCGGACTTCATCGCCTATTACCTGGAACAGCCGTCGGCCGATTCGGAAACGATCGTGGTGTATGGCTTGCTGGATTCGCCCAGCGTGGCCGGCGCCTACCGCTTCGCGATCACCAATGGCGACGTGCTGCTGATGGACATCGACAGCGCGCTGTACCCGCGCAAGGCGATCGAGCGGTTGGGCATCGCCCCGTGCACCAGCATGTACCAGGTGGGCGAGAACGACCGCCGCATGGCATGGGACTGGCGCCCGGAAATCCACGATACCGATGGCCTGTCGCTGTGGACCGGCGCCGGCGAGTGGATCTGGCGGCCGCTGCTGAACCCGCGCAACCTGCGCTTCAACATGTTCGTGGACCGCAATCCGCGTGGCTTCGGCCTGCTGCAGCGTGACCGCAACTTCGATCATTACCAGGACGATGGCGTGTTCTACGAGAAGCGCCCGTGCCTGTGGGTAGAGCCCAAGGGTGAGTGGGGCGAAGGTTCGGTGCAGCTGGTGGAGATTCCCACCGTGGACGAGACTTTCGACAACATCGTCGCCTTCTGGAACCCGAAGGACAAGCCGCAGCCGGGCCAGGAGCTGCTGGTCGGCTACCGCCTGTACTGGGGCGCCGAACCGCCGGCGCGCCCGCCGCTGGCGCACTGCGTGGCCAGCCGTACCGGCCTGGGCGGCGTGGTCGGCAAGAAGCGCGAGTACTTCAGCTGGCGCTTCGCGGTGGACTTCGAAGGCGGCGAGCTGGCTAGGCTGATCGACAAGGGCGAGGTCGAGGCGGTGGTGGAAGCCAGCCGTGGCCGGGTCGAGATCGTGTCGGCGCGCCCGCTGCGCGAGATCAACGGCTACCGCGCGATGTTCGACCTGGTGCCGCCGGAAGGCAGTACCGAGCAGATCGACATCCGCCTGTTCCTGCGCAGTGGTGGCAAGACCCTCACCGAAACCTGGCTGTACCAGTACACCCCACCGCCGGCCGGTGCGCCGGAGCGCACGCTTTACTAAGAGGGGTGCGGGTTTGCAGGGCTTGCAGCCCTGCACCTGCCGAGGCCAAAGCAACAGCAACAGCCGAAGCAGAAGCTGGTTTCCTGAGGGTGGGCGGGGTGGGTCCGGTGGCGGGAGACGCCGTAAACCCGTCCATGGGGGCTTGGCCGCGGCATCCATGCCGCGGACACTCCCGCAACCGGACCCATCCCGCCTTCGACAGATCGTCGCGATCTGTTGGAATTGCTCATGGGGTCAGATCCGTTTTCCGAAGGAAAACGGATCTGACCCCGGAACTTGATTCGATATCTGACGATTTCATCCACGCATGGCGTGGATCTACTGGCCGCCGGCCAACTGTCGAAGGCGGGGCACTGTGGGTTTGCGGGGTGTGAGCCGCATGGATGCGGCGACCAAGGCTACATGGACGTACTTGCGCCGTCCCCGCACACCCACAGTGCCCCGCCATCCCACGGAATGCCAGCTGTTGCTGTTGCTGTTGCCGTTGCTGTTGCTGTTGCTGTTGCCCCTGCAGGTGCAGGGCGCAGCCCTGCAAAAGAACACCCCTTACAGCGGCAGGGGCGCCTGCGCCGGGTCGATCCGTCCTTCACCGCGGGTGATCTTCTTGAACTCCGCGCGGCTGACCGACACGTAGCGGTCGTTGCCACCGATCTCCACCTGCGGGCCATCCTTTACCGCGTGGCCATGTTCGTCCACGCGTACCGTCATCGTTGCCTTCTTGCCGCTGTGGCAGATGGTCTTGATCTCCTGCATCTCGTCGGCCCAGGCCAGCAGGTACTGGCTGCCCTCGAACAGCTCGCCGCGGAAATCGGTGCGCAGGCCGTAGCACAGCACCGGAATGCGCAGCTGGTCGACCACCTCGCTGAGTTGCCAGACCTGGGCGCGGGTGAGGAACTGTGCTTCATCCACCAGCACGCAGCCCATCGGGCCATTGGTGGCCAGGTCCTGTTCGACCCAATGCTGCAGGTCGGTGTCACGGTCGAAGGCCATGCCGTCGGCACGCAGGCCGATCCGCGAGGCCACCACGCCAGCGCCGGCACGATCATCCAGGCGCGGGGTCAGGATCGCCACCCGCATGCCGCGTTCGCGGTAGTTGTGCGCGCTCTGCAGCAGGGTCGTGGTCTTGCCGGCGTTCATCGCCGAATAGTAGAAATAGAGCTTGGCCATCGGCCAATTCTAGTCGCCCACCGCCTTGTCGTCGCGGACCGTGTCCGGCCGTCCTATCTCGACGCTGGGGGTCCGCGCGGGGCGCCAGTAGTTGTCCTGCAGGCACCAGTAGTCGGCGGCGCGCCAGTAGTCGTTGTCGTAGACGATGCTGCCCGGGGTCGCGATGCCCTGCTCGTTGCCGCGGCGGGGGACGACGATCAGTCCGGAGCTTACGTACCCGAGGCGGCTGCCGGTGATCTGCTGGCGACCGTCCCTGAGGGCGCGTTCCATGCGAGGCTTGGCTACGCGGTCGCCGTAGTCGGCATAGACCTGCTGGCCGCGCTCGACCGCCTGCGCCTGCTGGAGTGCGTCCAGGCGTGCCCAATAATGCTCCCGCAGCACCAGGAAGTCGTGGTACATGCGCTCGGCGGCCAGGTCCATCCAGATGTAGGCCATCACCGGATCGGCCCGGGTACCGAGGCCCTCCTGGTACAGCCGCGCCACCATGGCCTGGGAAAACTTGTCGGCGTAGCGCGCCGAACGCTTGTAGTAGTCCAGCGCCCTGGCGGGCTGTTTGTCCCGTTCGGCCTGCTGGGCCATGCTGCGCCAGAACAGGTCCGGATGGGCATCGAAGAAGCCTCCGGTCAGGACGGTTGGCGGGATCTGCCGCGGGGCCTCCACCGGACATTCCCTGGCGGTCACGGCAGCGGCCATCGACAGGCCCAGCAGCAGGCAGAGTGGAGCGTGCTTCGCTTTCATATGATCGCCCTCCTGGCAATGGCTATGGAAATACGAACGTCAGCGCCCCGCGCCTTCAACGGGACTGAGCGGGCCGACCTCGACGCTGCGGCCGCGGAATTCCTGTTCCCAGATGCGGTCCTGCATGCACCAGTACGCCGCAGGGTCCCAGTAGGCATCGCGATAGTAGTCATCGCCACGGGTGGGCCAGCCGGCTTCCGGGCCGTCGGACAGTTCCACCTGCAGCATCGAGCTGACCCAGCCGGTACGGCTGCCGGTCATGCGGCTGCGGTCCACGCGCATGGCTGCCTCCATGCGCGGCTTGGCCGCGGCATCGCCGTAGGCCGCATACAGCGCCGGCCCTTCGCTGAGCACCCGTTGCCGCTGCGCGGCATCCAGGCGGTTCCAGTAGCGCTCGCGCTCCAGCAGCAGGTCGCGGTAGCCGCGTTCGGCGGCCAGGTCCATCCAGATGTAGGCCAGCACGGGATCAGGGGCAGTACCCGTGCCCTCCTGGTACATGCGCGCGACCAGCGACTGCGACAGCTTGTCTGCGTGCGCGGCCGCCCGCTTGAAGCGCACCAGCGCATGATCGGGCCGGCCCTGGCGCCACGACTGCAGGCCCAGCTCGCGCCAGTGCAGGTCAGGATGAGCCTGCAGGAAGCCCGGAGTCATCAGCGCCGACCGCAACGATGCGCCAGGATCGGGCGCGCAGTCCGCGCTGCGGGCGGCCAACGGCGCCAGCAGCAACAGCAGGGTGCCCAGCAGGGCGGCAGAGGCGGTCGGACGCATGCACCTGGCTCCAGTGCTCCGGTGGCGAATCAATAGCTTAGGAACGGTGTGCATGCAAGTCAGGTCCGCCCGCTGCGGCCCCGCTACAATCCCGTTCCCATGCACGGTCTCAATCCCCCCCAAGCCGCCGCCGTCCTGCACATCGAAGGTCCTTTGCTGGTGCTCGCCGGCGCGGGCAGCGGCAAGACGCGCGTGATCGTGGAGAAGATCGCCCATCTGATCGGCAGCGGCCGCTATCCGGCACGCCGCATCGCCGCGATCACCTTCACCAACAAGTCGGCCAAGGAAATGCGCGAGCGTGTGGCCAAGCGCCTGCGCGAGCAGGACGCCGACGAGGTGACGATCTGCACCTTCCATGCGCTGGGCCTGAAGTTCCTGCAGATCGAACATGCCGCCGTGGGCCTGAAGCGGGGCTTCTCGATCTTCGATGCCGATGATGCCGCCGCGCAGATCAAGGACCTGATGTACGGGGCCAAGCCCGATGACATCGAGGACATGAAGAACCTGGTGTCGCGCGCCAAGAACGCCGGCCTGTCGCCCGAACAGGCGATGGCTGCCGCACGCAGCAACCGCGAGAAGGAAGCGGCCAGCGTCTACGAGCGTTACCAGCTGCGGTTGACCGCGTTCAATGCGGTCGACTTCGACGACCTGATCCGTCTGCCGGTGCAGATCCTGGAAGAGAACCCGGAGATCGCCCTGGCCTGGCGCGAGCGCATCGGCTACCTGCTGGTGGACGAATGCCAGGACACCAACGACGCGCAGTACCGCCTGCTCAAGCAGCTGGCCGGTGACAAGGGCAACTTCACCTGCGTGGGCGACGATGACCAGTCGATCTACGCCTGGCGCGGCGCCAACCCGGAAAACCTGCAGCAGATGGGGCGCGACTACCCGACGCTGGAGATCATCAAGCTGGAGCAGAATTACCGCTGCTCCAACCGCGTGCTGCGCGCGGCCAACGCGCTGATCGCCAACAACCCGCATGAGCACCTGAAGAAGCTGTGGAGCGACCAGGCCGACGGCGAACGCATCCGCGTATGGGAATGCCGCAACAGCGAACACGAAGCGGAAAAGGTCGCGGCCGAGATCGCCTTCGTGGCCCAGTCGCGCAACGTGCCGTGGAGTGACTTCTGCATCCTGTTCCGCGGCAACTTCCAGTCACGGCCGCTTGAAAAGGCAATGCAGCTGCTGCGCATCCCCTACCACCTGACCGGCGGCACCATGTTCCTGGAACGCCAGGAAGTGAAGGACACGCTGGCCTGGCTGCGCCTGCTGGTGAACCCGGATGACGACACCGCGTTCATGCGCGCGGTGCAGTCGCCCAAGCGCGATGTCGGTGCCGGCACGCTGGCCAAGCTGGCCGAGCTGGCGCAGGAAAAGGACATGCCGATGGCGCAGGCCGCCGAGGCGATCGGCGCCCTGCAGCAGTTGCCGCCGCGTGCGGCCAACAGCCTGGCGCGCTTCACCGATATCCTGCGCGACCTGCGCGCGCAGACCCGGCAGGTCACTTCCGGTGACATGATCCGCAAGGTGGCCAAGGAGTCCGGCCTGCTCAGCGAGCTGCGCCAGCAGGCCAAGGAAGAGGCCAGCTACCAGCGCCGCGCCAACAACATCGAGGAACTGGCGCAGTGGTTCGAGGGCGGCCCGCGCGGTGCCACTGCCGCTGACCTGGCCGGCCAGCTGGCGCTGCTGTCGCGCAGCGACAAGGACGAGGGTGGCAACCAGGTGCGCATGATGACCATGCACGCCTCCAAGGGCCTGGAGTTCCCGTACGTGTTCATCGTGGGCTGCGAGGACGGCGTGCTGCCGCACCAGGTCAGCCTGGACGAGGGCAACCTGCAGGAAGAGCGGCGCCTGCTGTACGTGGGTATCACCCGTGCCAAGATCCAGCTGTGGATGAGTTACAGCAAGCTGACGCGCAAGTTCGGTGAGCATGTGCGGCTGAAACCGAGCCGGTTCTTCGAGGAGATTCCGGCCGAGGAGATCCAGCGCGACGGTGCTGATCCGGTGGCCGATGCGGCGCGCAAGAAGGAACGGGCGAGTGCGGGGTTGGCGGCGATCGAGGCGCTGTTCGACTAGGGCGCTCCAACGGCGCCGCCCCTCCGTGGTGGAGCACGCGTTGGTTCCGCAGTGTGGCCGATCGGGGTGGGTTCGCGGGGGACGCCGTGAACCCGTCCCTGGGGGCTTAGCCGCGCCATCCATGGCGCGGATACCCCCGCGAACCCACCCCGACCGGCCCCTGACAGATGCCGGGCGCTTCCTTCCACGGCAATGCAAAGAAAATCAAAAGCAACAGCAGCAGCCGGGGGGTTGAGGCAGAATCGGGGTTTCGGCTGGAGGTCTGCCTGTGCAACCGATCGAGAGTGAACGCCTGCGCCTGCGTGCGATTGAACCGGATCGCGATGCGGTGCCGATGCTGGCGCTGTTGAACGATCCGGGCTTCGTGCGCTTCATCGGTGACCGCAATGTGCGCAGTGAGGAGCAGGCGCGGGAATACATCGCGCTGCGTGTGCTGCACAGCTATGCGTTGAATGGCTTTGGCATGTATGCCATCGAGCGGTTGTCCGATGGTGCCTGGCTGGGCAATGCCGGGCTGGTGCGGCGCGATGGCCTGCCGGGGCCGGATATCGGTTATGCGGTGCTGTCGGAATTCGCAGGGCAGGGCTATGCCGGGGAGGCAGCGCGGGCGGTGTTCGCGCATGCACGCGGAGCGCTGGGCCTGCACGATCTGTATGGCATCACCGACCTGGACAATGTGGTGTCCGGAAAGATCCTGCTGGGCCTGGGCATGCAGGAACGCGGGGTGGTCCAGCTGCCGGGCGTGGACAGCCCGAGCCGGTTGTATGCCACGCCGGGTGCGGCGCAGGTCTGATCCCTGATGTTGGTAGGTGCCGGCCGCTGGCCGGCATCCAGGCATCACCGGGTTGCCGGCCAGCGGCCGGCACTACCGGATGTGGACTTCAGCCGCGCAGTTCGGCCAGCTGCGCCTGCAGTACGGCCACCGCGGCTTCCAGCTGGGCCACGCGTTCGGCCAGGCCCGGGTCGGCCGCATCGCTGCTGCCACCGCCGCTGCTGGCGTACTTCGCCGCCAGCGCCGCGCCATCCACTTCCCCGCACAGCAGGTGCATGTAGCGGTCTTCGCGCTGGCCGTTGGCGCGCGGCAGCACCACCAGCAGCGCGCGCTGCTGCAGGCGATCGATGGCGTGGCGGGCTTCGTCGGCGTCGGCGAAGCGGTGCAGGCGCTCGCTGCGCGTGATCAGCTCACCCAGGGTCTGCGGCCCACGCAGCAGCAACAGCGCCAGCAGCACGGTCTGCTGCCGGGTCAGGTCCAGCGCGGCCTGCAGGCGGTGCTCGTAGCGGTCCGCGCGCGAGGAGAAGTGCTGGCGGGCCAGTCCCAACGCCTCCAGCTGGCGCAGCGCGTGCTGCACGCTGCCGGCATCGACGTTCATCACCGGCTCGCGCGCGGTCTTCTGGTTGGCGGCCGATTGGGCGGCATTGACCGTCAGCGGGTAGGTGTCCGGGGTGGTTGCCTCCTTTTCCACCAGGCAGCCCAGCAGGCGGGCCTGCACGGCGTCGAGCAGGGGGACGTCGGGGGTCTGGGTGGAATCGGTCATGGCGGCCTCCGGAAGGGCAACGGGTCGACCGCCAAGCATAGCCGTCCCGGGGCCGGCTTTGCCGGTAAAATGCGCCGGTATATCTGATTGCCGGTGAATCCATGCGTCGTCCTGTTTCCTTGTCCCTGACCCTGCTCGCCACTGCGGCGCTGGGCCTGTCCGCCTGCAAGCGCGTGGATGCGCCTGCTGCCGAAGCCGCTGCACCGGAGGCCCCGGCCGCCGCTGCCAAGGCCGATGGCGCGCTCGATGCCACTGCCAACGACAACCTCAATGCAGTGCTGTGGATGCAGCGCGCACAGGAGTACAAGGCGATCACCGAGCAGACCTACCGTGCCGCCGCCGACCACCTGGATGCCGCGCTGAAGGAAGCCCACTGGGATGCGCTGGTGCCGGAAGAACGCGGCAACGAGGCCAAGGGCCTGAAGCCGGCCGTGGTGCTGGACGTGGATGAGACCGTGCTGGACAACTCGCCCTACCAGGCGCGCCTGGTGCGCGACGGCAAGGAATACGACGAGCTGACCTGGGACCAGTGGGTGGCCGAAAAGAAGGCCAAGGCCATTCCGGGCGTGGTTGATTTCGCCAAGGCCGCCAACGCCAAGGGCGTGACGCTGCTGTACATCTCCAACCGCGCCGTGCACCTGAAGGACGCGACCCTGGCCAACCTGCGCGAGCAGGGCCTGCCGGTGGCCGATGACAGCGTGTTCCTGGGTCTGGGCACCGTGGTGGAAGGCTGCGAGCAGGCCGGCAGCGAGAAGAACTGCCGCCGTCGCCTGGCCGGGCAGAAGTACCGCGTGCTGATGCAATTCGGCGACCAGCTGGGCGACTTCGTGGAAGTGACCGCCAACACCAACGAAGGCCGTGACGCGCTGCTGCAGCAGTACCACGACTGGTTCGGCGAGCGCTGGTGGATGCTGCCGAACCCGACCTACGGCGGCTTCGAGCCGGCGCAGTTCAACAATGACTACAGCCAGTCGCGCCAGGCTCGTCACGACGCCAAGCGCGCTGCCCTGGACTACGCACCGTGAGCCGCGCGCCGCTGCCGCTGCGCGATGACGAACGCCTGATCTTCGCGCTGGACGTGCCTGATCGCGTGCAGGCGCTGGAGTGGGTCGATCGTCTCGGCGACAGCGTGGCGTTCTACAAGATCGGCATGGAACTGCTGGCGTCGGGCGAGTACTTCCAGGTGCTGGACGAGCTGGCCCGCCGCGACAAGCGCGTGTTCGTCGACCTGAAGTTCTTCGACATCCCGGCCACCGCCGCGGCCGTGATCAAGCGCCTGTCGCAGTGGCCGGTCAGCTACGCCACCATCCACGGCTGGCACCCGGCGATGATGGAAGCCTGCGCCGCCGCCAACAGCAGCGACATGCGCCTGCTGGCGGTGACCGTGCTGACCTCGATGGGCCGCCCGGACCTGGCGCAGATGGGCATCGACCGCGAACCAGTGGACGTGGTGGTCGAGCGCGCGCTGGCTGCCCAGGCCGCCGGCATCGATGGCGTGATCGCCTCGGGGCAGGAAGCTGGCCCCATCCGCGTCGCCACCGGCGCAGGGTTCTCGATCGTCTGCCCGGGCATCCGCCCCGGCGGCCCGGTCGGCGATGACCAGAAGCGTACCGTTGGCGTAGCCCAGGCCTTTGCCGATGGCGCCGATGCCATCGTGGTCGGCCGTCCGATCCGCCTGGCCGCCGATCCGCAGGCAGCGGCCCGGGCCATCCAGCAGGAAATCGCGTCGGCGCTGGCTGCGCGCTGAGATTCCGCTGCGCAGGCTGCAGGCTCGAACGCCATCCCGACCCGTGCGGGATGGCGTTTTTGCATCCGTCCCGCAAGCGGTTGTGCCCGAATCGCCGCAAAACCTGCCGTAGATTTCATGGGCATCACCACTCGATGTCATTAAAATCAATAAAATCAATTATTTATATAACACTACGTAAAGTGTTGCCTTAACTTGAAGGGCAGCGTAGGATCGCGGCCATCCGGTCCTCGGACCGGACATGTGCCACAACACTGTCCTCCGGCCTCGTGCCGGCTTGAAGAGCCTGAGATCCCCGTGATCCCGGCTCTTTTTTTATGCCTTTCAACCACTTGGGCCAGCAATGGCGGAAACCGTGACGTCCCGGCTTGCCGCTGTCACGTCACAGGCCGCAAGATGCGGACCGGTCCGGGGAGTCCGAGTGCATGAGCGTGGCAGTGCGAGGAAGGTCTGCGCGTGGATGGGGGCTGGCAGCCATGCTGCTGCTGGCCGTGGCGGCGTGTCGTGAATCGGCCCAGGACCCGACCAAGCCGGCGGCCGAGCCGGTCGCGGCGGTGCAGGCGATGGCGCTGCGCCTGGCCGAGGACGATCTGGTCGGCTACGCAAAGCTGTCTGTGCCGCCCAGCCAGTACCAGCGCCTGCAACAGGCCTGGACCGAAGGCCACAGCCAGTGGCCGCTGACCGAACTGCCACTGGGCGACCAGCTGCTGCCGATGCTGGCCGCACTGCGCAAGCCCAATGCCAGCGCCGAACTGCAGCGCAGCTTCGATCGCCAGCTGGCCGGACAGGCCGGCGCCGTTCGCCAGGCTGCACAATCGATGGGCAACTTCGGTGTGCAGTACCTGCGCCACCAGAAAGGCTATACACCGGGCCAGCAGGCGCACTACATCGCCCTGGTCGAAACCCTGGCCAGCTGGGCGCAGGGTGCCCCGATCAGTGACCGGGCCCGCGCACGCAGCACCATCGCCGCGCTGGTCGGCGCCGCCAACAAGGTCGGCTTCGACGACGAAGCCGGCCTGCAGGCCGCGGGCATGGAAGGCAGCCTGCAGCAGCTGGCGCCGTTCATCCACACCCTCAAGGCGGTGCTGGGCAGCTACGGGCTGGGCGTGGACGACGCGCTGCGCAGCCTGCGCGGCGAACTGCTGTCGGTGGAAGGTGACAACGCGCTGGTACGCCTGCACTACGACCTGGCTGGCCGCGAAATGACCCTGCAGCTGCCGCTGAGCCGGCGCGAGGGCCACTGGTACCTGACCCGCACCCTGGCCGACACCGACGCCCTGCTGCGCAAGGCCGACGCGGCCCGCGCGGCGGCGGCCCCCGTACCGGCTGAAGCCCCCGCCGAGGGTGGGGAAGCGGCAACGCCACCGCCTAAGCCATAATGGCGCCGATGTCGAAACAGAACCCGCTGCCGTTCCCCGGCGAAGAATCCCAGTCGACGCCCGCCGATACGGTGCCGGCGTCCCCCTCGACCGGTACCGGCCCGAACCCGGTACCGCCGCCCGCGCACGCGCGTCCGGCTGGCCGCCGCCCGCTGTGGGCGCGGTTGCTGGGCCGCCTGGTCGAGCCGTGGCTGTCGCTGAAGATCGAGCCGGAAGACCCGGGCCAGTACAACGATGGCCGCCCGGTCATGTACGTGCTGGAAGACTACGGCCTGTCCAACGCGCTGATCCTGGACAAGGCCTGCCGCCAGGCAGGCCTGCCGTCGCCGCTGGTGCCGCTGGCCGGTGACCCGACCGGGCGCAAGCGCGCTTACCTGGCACTGTCGCGCCGCAGCTCCAGCAATTCGCTGATCCCCGAGCAGCGTGGTGCCAAGACCCACTCCGATTCGCTGGCCAAGGTGCTGCAGGCCCATCGCGTGCGCGATGACCTGGACGTGCACCTGGTGCCGGTGTCGATCTTCGTCGGCCGCGCGCCGGACAAGCAGAGCGGCTGGTTCGCGGTGCTGTTCTCGGAAAACTGGGCGCTGGTCGGCCGCTTCCGCCGCCTGCTGGCGGTGCTGCTGAATGGTCGCAGCACCATCGTCCGCTTCGCGCCGCCGATTTCGCTGCGCAACACCGTCGACGAAGGCCTGGAGCCGGAACGCACGGTGCGCAAGCTGCAGCGCGTGCTGCGTACCCATTTCCGCCGCATCCGTGAATCGGTGATCGGCCCTGACCTGTCGACCCGGCGCCTGCTGGTGGACCAGGTGCTGGCCGCCGAACCGGTGCGCGAAGCGATCGCCGCGCAGGCCAAGCGCGACAACTCGAAGCCGGCCGATGCCTGGAAGAAGGCACACGCCTACGCCTGGGAAATCGCCGCGGACTACTCCAGCCCGGTGGTGCGCTCGGCCAGCTTCATGCTCAGCCACGTGTGGAACCGCATCTATGCGGGCGTGCTGGTGCACCACCTGGACAAGTTCAAGGCTGCCGCGCCGGGCCACGAAGTGGTCTACGTGCCCAGCCACCGCAGCCACATGGACTACCTGCTGCTGTCCTACCTGCTGTACGACCGTGGCATCGTGCCGCCGCACATCGTGGCCGGCATCAACCTGAACCTGCCGGTGGTCGGCACCCTGCTGCGCAAGGGCGGTGCGTTCTTCATCCGCCGCTCGATCCGTGGCAACGCGCTGTACTCGGCGGTGCTCAGTGAATACGTCGCGCAGCTGGTTGCCGGTGGCTACTCGCTGGAGTACTTCGTCGAAGGTGGCCGTTCGCGCACCGGCCGCCTGCTGCAGCCCAAGGGCGGCATGATTTCGATGACGCTGCGTGCGTTCCTGCGCCAGCCGCGCAAGCCAGTGCTGTTCCAGCCCATCTACATCGGCTACGAGAAGCTGATGGAGGGCGGCAGCTACCTGGACGAACTGTCCGGCCGGCCGAAGGAAAAGGAATCGATCTGGTCGCTGCTGTGGGGCATCCCCAAGGTGCTCAAGCAGAACTATGGCCAGGTGGTGGTGAACTTCGGCGAGCCGATCGCGCTGAACGACGTGCTGGCCGAGAAGGCGCCGGAGTGGAAGGGCGAGGCGGTGTCCGAGGACGAGAAGCCGGCCTGGCTGTCGACCACGGTGGATACGCTGGCCGAGCGTATCCAGGTGCGCATCAACGGTGCTGCCGACGTCAACCCGATCAACCTGCTGGCGCTGGCCCTGCTGTCCACGCCGAAGCACGCGATGGGCGAGGCCGACCTGATCGCGCAGATCGAGTTGTGCAAGACCCTGCTGGTCGAGATGCCGTATTCGGACCGGGTGACGGTGACCCCGCACTCGCCGGAGCGGATCATCGCCCACGCCGAGGAAATCAACGTCCTCACCCGCGTCAAGCACCCGCTGGGCGATGTGCTCAGCGTCAGCGGCGATACCGCGGTGCTGCTGAGCTACTTCCGCAACAACGTGCTGCACCTGTTCACCGCCTCGTCGTGGGTGGCCTGCTGTTTCCAGAACAACCGCCGCATGAGCCGCACCGGCCTGGTCCAGCTGGGCCGCACGGTGTACCCGTTCCTGCAGGCCGAGCTGTTCCTGCCGTGGAGCGAGGACGAGTTCGCGCAGCGCATCGACCAGACCATCAACGTGTTCGTGCGCGAGGGCCTGCTGCAGAACGTCAACGATGACGACGGCGGCATCCTGGCGCGCAACACCGGGCAGACCGACGAGGTGTTCCGCCTGCGTGCGATCGGCCACTCGCTGCAGCAGGCGTTCGAGCGCTATTACATCGCCATCTCGGTGCTGGTGAAGAACGGCCCGGGCGTGCTGGGTGCGGCCGAGCTGGAAAGCCTGTGCCAGCAGGCGGCGCAGCGCTTGAGCCTGCTCTATGCACCGGCCGCGCCGGAGTTCTTCGACCGCACCCTGTTCCGCGGCTTCATCCAGAAGCTGCGCGAGCTGCGCCTGGTGTGGCCGGACGAGAACAGCAAGCTGCTGTTCGACGAGCGCCTGGATGCCTGGGCCAAGGACGCCAAGTTCATTCTCGGCCGCGAGCTGCGCCACACCATCGAACGGGTCAGCCCGGAAGCGGCACGCCCGGACGAGCCTGCGCCGCAGGATTGAAGGTAGCGCCGGGCCGTGCGGAGGGTGTGGACCTTGGACCACACCTTCCAGCCGTGCCAACCAAGGTTGGCACCTACCAGAGCAGTAGGCCAACCAAGGTTGGCACCCACCAGGACCGTCTTTAGGCCGGCTCGTCGGGAATCTGCAGGCTTTCCAGCTTGGCGATGCAGTCCTTCAACTGCAGCTTGCGCCGCTTCAGGCGTTTGGATTCCAGCTCGTCCTCGCCATTGGCGGCCATGCGGGTGATCTGTTCATCCAGCAGGCGATGCTCGGCGCGCAGGGCGGCGAGGCGTTCGACGATCTCGGCGGGGCTGTAGGTGTCCACAGCCTCCGAGCATACACAGCGATGATGACTGCCGGGAGAGGGGAATTCCGACCCCCGGCCGGGGCGGCTCCGAGCCGTTAGAATGGACCCCATGAGTGCCGTGATTTCCCTTCCCGATCCCCAGCCGCGCGCCGCCCGCGATCCGCGCGTGGCCGAGCGCGAGCAGCACAAGCTGGCCAAGCGCCTGCGTCGCCAGGTTGGCGAGGCGATCGCCGACTTCGGCATGATCGAGGCCGGCGACAAGGTCATGGTCTGCCTGTCCGGCGGCAAGGACAGCTACACCCTGCTGGACGTGCTGTTGCAGCTGCAGAAGAAGGCGCCGGTGCCGTTCGAGCTGGTGGCGGTGAACCTGGACCAGAAGCAGCCGGACTTCCCCGAGCACGTGCTGCCGGAGTACCTGGCCGGGCTGGGCGTGCCGTACCACATCATCGAGCAGGACACCTATTCGGTGGTCAGCCGGGTCATTCCGGAAGGAAAGACCATGTGTTCGCTGTGCTCGCGGCTGCGTCGTGGCGCGCTGTACAACTACGCCGAAACCCACGGTTTCACCAAGATCGCGCTGGGTCACCACCGCGACGACATGGTGGCCACGTTCTTCATGAACCTGTTCCACCATGCCAAGCTGTCGGGCATGCCGCCGAAGCTGCGCAGCGACGACGGCAGGCACGTGGTGATCCGGCCGCTGGCCTACGTACGCGAGAGCGACATCGTCGACTATGCGCAGGCGCGCCAGTTCCCGATCATTCCCTGCAACCTGTGCGGCAGCCAGGAGAACCTGCAGCGCCGCCAGGTCGGCCTGATGCTGAAGCAGTGGGAAAAGGACCACCCGGGCCGCATCGAGCAGATCGCGCGCGCCATGGGCGAAGTCCGGCCCTCGCAGCTGGCCGACACCACCCTGTTCGACTTCATGGCGCTGGGCCGTCGCGACGACGCGCCGCTGCCCGACGCCCATGCCTGGCTGGCCGGCTCACCGGCCGACGCCGACGCAGATCCCGAGACGCCCACCGTTTAAGGTCGGTCGCCCTTCCTCTTTGCCATCCGGAATTCCATGTTCTTTCGCAACCTGACGTTCTTCCGTTTCCCGACCACCACCGATTTTTCCGAAGTCGACACCCTGCTGCCGCACGCCCTGCTGAAGCCGGTCGGCGCGCTGGAAATGAATTCGCGCGGCTTCATCTCGCCGTTCGGCCGTGAGGAGAAGGAACTGCTCTCCCACCGCATCGCCGAACACCTGTGGCTGACCGTGGGCGGCGAGGACAAGATCCTGCCGGCGGCCGTGGTCAACGACCTGCTCGAGCGCAAGCTGGAGGAGATCGAGGAGAAGGAAGGCCGTCGGCCGGGTGGCCGCGAGCGCAAGCGCATGAAGGATGACCTGCTGCATGAACTGCTGCCGCGCGCCTTCGTGAAGTCCTCGCGCAACGACGCCTTCATCGACCTGCAGCACGGCTACGTCGCGGTGGATACCTCCAGCCGCAAGACCGGCGAGTACTTCATGTCCGACATCCGTGGCCTGCTCGGCAGCTTCCCGGCGATGCCACTGAACGCCGAAGTCGCACCGCGTTCGATCCTGACCGGCTGGATCGCCGGCGAGCCGCTGCCGACCGGACTGAGCCTGGGCGAAGAGTGCGAGATGAAGGACCCGGTGGAAGGCGGCGCGGTGGTCAAGTGCCAGCACCAGGAACTGCGCTGCGACGAGATCGACAAGCACCTCGACGCCGGCAAGCAGGTGACCAAGCTGGCGCTGATCTTCGAGGACAACCTGTCCTTCGTCATCGGCGACGACCTGATCGTGCGCAAGTTGAAGTTCCTCGACGGCGCCCTGGACCAGCTGGAGCACGCCGACGAAGACGGCCGCCGCGCCGAGTTCGACGCCCGCTTCGCCCTGCAGAGCGCCGAGATCCGCCGCCTGTTCCTGTTGCTGGAAGAAGCCTTCAAGCTCAGCAAGGCTGACTGAACAGGCAGCCCGACGGCCGCCGGTCATCCGGCGGCCCGAAGCGGCGCTATGCTGGGCGCATGAGCCGTCTGCTGCGCCGCCTGATCAGCCCGACCCCGCCCGCCACCGTACAGCGCGACACCGTTCGCCTGCGCCTGGAGGATGCCGAGATCGAGGTGCTGCGCGTGCGTGATCCACGTGCGCGCCGCATCAAGCTGAGCGTGGACGAACGCGGCGCACGCCTGACCCTGCCACCGCGGGCAAGCCTGGTGATGGGCGAACGCTTCCTGGAACAGCACCGCGACTGGCTGGCGCTGCAGCTGCGCCAGTACCAGGGGCAGGGCCTGCCGGCACCGCTGCAGCCCGGCGAAGACGGTGTGCTGCCACTACGCGGCGAACTGTTGCCGCTGCGCTGGCAGGAAGGCCGCTACGCGCGGCTGGAGATCGACGAACACGGCGCCTGCGTGCAGTGGCCGACCCGAGGCGGCGATGCCACCCTGCGCCGCCTGCTGCGCGAGTTCTACGAAGCCCAGACCCGCGCCGACGTCGGCCGCTGGTTGCCGAAGTACCTGCCTTCCCTGCCACGCGCACCCAGCCGCCTGCGACTGAAGGTGATGTCCTCGCAATGGGGCTCACTGGCCCCCGACGGCAGCATGGCACTGGACCTGGCCCTGGTGCTCGGCCGATCCGAAGCGTTCGAGTACGTGCTGGTGCATGAACTCTGCCACCTGATCCAGCCCAACCACTCGCCCGCGTTCTGGCACGAAGTGGAACAACGTTTCCCCGCCTGGCGCGAGCAGCGCGATTACTTCCAGCTGGAAGGGCGCCGACTGAAGGCGATGCTCCGCCAGCTTCTGTAACGGTAGAGCCGAGCCCACGCTCGGCTCTACAGAAGCACGCGCAGCGCGCGACCCGCTCCTGCTCTTTTTTCTTTCTTCCGTGGTGGGCACACCGGAATCTGTCCGTGGCCGGGCGGGGTGGGTTGCGCAGGGGCGTGAGCCGCATGGATGCGGCGACCGAGCTTACAAGGACGTACTTGCAGCGACCCCTGCGCAATCCACCCCGCCCGGCCAAGCACGGCTTTGCCTTCGGATACCACCCACCACGAGGGGCTCAGCCGTTGGCCGACACCATCAAACCGCCGCCCGCATCGCCGCCGCCGTCGCCCACCGCGCCGCCACCCGCGGTGCCGTAATGCACACCGCCTGGTCGGTCACCGTCGTCACCGCCCGCTCCAGCAGCTGGATATCCGCCTCGTGCTGGCGCGCCACGTGCGGATCCTCGAAGAAGATCGCGCGCTGGCAGCGTCCTTCCAGCACCCGGTCTGCAATCTGCGCGTCGCCGCCCATCGGGCCGCTCTGGTAGCGCGTCACCCAGGGTGTATCGCTGGGCCAGCCACGGCTCCAGGCCAGCTCGTTCAAGCGCTGGCCGGTAGTCCCGGTTGCCACCCGCTCACCGAACCGGGCCAGCACCTCGAAGTGCTCGTCGGCGAAGGCCAGCATCGCCGGCTTCATCGCGTCGTGGGCGATCAGCGCCAGCGTCTGCCCCTCGAACGCATGCAGGTCGTCAGCCCCGGCATCGGCGGCCAGGCCGGCGTGGATGCGCTCCACCTCCACCCAGTCGCGCGCGGTGGCCACGGTGGAAATGAACGGCTTGCCGTGGATCACGCACTGCCGCTTCAGCGCCGTGGCTTCCGGAAACACGGAGGACGGATCGACCGGGTCGATCAGGTAGATCGCGCCATCCAGCGTCCGTTCCGGCCCCATCCCAACCACCTCGGCGACCAGCTTCATCAGGCCACCCTCACGACCGTAGGGATAGCGGTGCAGGCCTGCGTATCCGGTCAGGAATCCCTGTCGCTCGATCGCGTCATGGGTGCGGCCGACCGCGTGCAGCGACACGCCCAGCTCGCGCAGGCCGGGTTCGCTGACGCGCAGCCAGCGGAACAGGGCGGCGCGCGCGTCGAGGTGATGGAGACGGTTGGCAGCCAGGCCGATGCGCATTGAATGCTCCGCAGATACGGGTGAAAGCGGCAGTGTATGTCGGCATTCCCCTTGCTTGGTGGTTTTACAACTTTCTTCATTGCGCCTCGCCCACGTGTCGTTAGCGTGAGAGGCGGCGGTACCGCTGCGCGGCCGTTCATCTCCGCCCGCGAGAAAAGGATGCCCATGGTGAACGTCGCTGGCCTGCGTGCCGCCACTGCGGTCGTGGCCAGCCTGCTGTTGCCTGCCCTGGCCGCCGCTGCAGGTTGCAGGACGCCGCTGCGCATTGCCTGGCCCGCCGACCGCGCGCCGCTGTCCTCCAGCGAGCAGGGCCAGCCGGTCGGGCTCAGCGCGGAGTACCTGAAGCTGCTGGGCACGCAGCAGCCACTGCAGATGCGGCCATTGCCGGCCGCTGACATCGCCGAAGGAACGGTGCCGCCCGGCATCCAGGCGCTGCTGGGCTGGCCGCGCTCGCAGTTGCCAGCGGGCTGGGTGGCCAGTGCTCCCTACGTGCAGCTTCCACAGGTCATCGTCCGGCGCCGGGATGCATCGCCGGTGCTGGGCCTGGAAGCGCTGCGCGGACGCACCGTGGCCAGTCCCGACCCGCTGTCGCTGATGGTGGTGCTGACCGAACAGGCACCTGGCGTGCAGTTGCTGCCCCCCGCCCCCATCGACGACGCCTTGTCACTGCTGGGCACGGGTCTGGTCGATGCCGTGGTCGCCAATCTTGGCGAGGTCGAGGCCGCGTTCCGCCACTATCAGGGCGAGCCACTGGTGATCGCCGCGCCAGCCGGAATCGACGACGCGCCGGTGCTGGCCACGGTGCCGGCCTGCGCCGACGTCATCCCGCTGTTCGAGCAGGCCGTATCGCAGCTGTCCGCGAACGAACGCGCGACGATCCGCATGGCATGGCTGCCAGACCAGCCGCGACACCCGTCGTCGGCGTCCCCCTTGCGCTGGCTGGTGCCGGCCTCGCTGACCCTGCTGGCACTCGTACTGGTGTACGCCTTCGGCTACTGGCGCGTGCATCGCGAGAGCGAGCGTCGCCGCGTGGCCGCGCAACGCCTGCAGGAGGTGACCTCGAACCTGCCAGCGGTGGTCTATCAGGCGCGCCGCTCCGCCACCGGCCGTTACAGCTTTCCCCAGATCGCAGGCGATGTGCAGGCGTTGTTCGGAATCAGCGTGGAAACCGCCCTGATCGATCAACAGCGCCTGCTGGCAGCGGTTCATCCCGATGATCGCTCGCGGCTGATGGACACCGTCGACGCCGCTGCCCTGTCGCGGGGCGCGATCGACGTCATCTTCCGCACGCGCTCGCTACAGGGCTGGCGTTGGGTCCACTCGCATGGACGGCCGCTGTCCCTGGACAGCAGCGACGTCGAGTGGAGTGGCTACTGGATCGACGTAAGCGAAGTGCAGTCGCGCACCCATGCGTTGGCCGAGGCGCGCCATGCGGCCGAGCAGGCAGCGCTGGCCAAGACCCATTTCCTGGCAACCATGAGCCACGAGATCCGTACGCCGATGAGCACCCTGCTGGGCATGCTCGAGCGGTTGGCGGGCAGCGATCTGGATCATCGCCAGCGACAGGTGCTGGTGACCGTAGGTGATGCTGCCCAGATGCTGCGCCAGATCCTGGACGATGTGCTGCACAGCCAACGGCTGCAGGCACTGCCGCTGCAGCTGCGGCCCACGAGCGTGGCGGCACTGGTGCGTGCGGTGCAGCAGTTGCTGATGCCGGTGGCGGCCAGCCGGAGCCTGCATCTTCGCATCGAACTTGATCCGGAACTGCAGGCCGGATCGCTGGCCGATGGCCTGCGCCTGCGCCAGATCCTGTTCAACCTTGCCGGCAACGCGCTCAAGTTCACCGAGCATGGCGGCGTGGACCTGCAGGTGCAGGTACTGCAGCAGCGCGATGGCGGCCAACGCCTTCGCCTGCAGGTAAGTGACAGCGGTGTGGGCATCAGTCCGGAACGGCAACAGGCGGTGTTCGCTGCCTACACGCAGGCCGAGGCATCGACAACGCGCCGTTTCGGCGGCAGCGGCCTGGGCCTGGCGATCTGCCGTGAACTGGCCGCATCGATGGAAGCAGAACTTTGCCTGCGCAGCACGCCAGGCAAGGGCACCACCGTGTGGCTGGAACTGGATCTGGACGCCTGTGAGTTGACTGCGGAGGCGTTTCCGCTTCCGGCAGAGGCGGCGCGGCCACTGTCGCCGGCCCGGGTGCTGGTGGCTGAAGATCATCCCACCAACCTGCATCTGCTGGAGCAGCGGCTGCACGATCTGGGCCTGCAGGTGCACGCCTGCGCCGATGGTCGCCAGGCCTTCGAGGCCTGGCAGGCGCGGGCGTTCGATCTGGTCATCACCGACTGCCACATGCCGCACATGGATGGCTTCGCCTTGGCACGGGCCATCCGTGCCGACGCCTGTGCGGTTCGCGCGCAGGTCCCGATCATCGCGCTCACGGCCAGCGTGCTGGACCGCACCCGCGAGGCCTGCCGCGAAGCGGGCATCGATCATTTCCTGGCCAAGCCGGTAGAGGCGCAGGAACTGCGTGGCTTGCTGGCCGTGCTGCTGGTGCCGGAATCAATGCGCCAGTAGGCGGATGATGCTGGCGGCGGCGTCGCGGCCTTCGGCCACGGCAGTCACCACCAGGTCGGCGCCACGCACTGCGTCGCCACCGGCAAACAGACGTGGGTGCGCGGTCTGGAACGGCAGGCGGTCCTTGCCTCCAGCCACGATGCGGCCGTTGGACTGGCCTTCAACGCCGTGATCAGCCAGCCAGGCCGGCACGGTCGGAGAGAAGCCGAAGGCGATGATCACCACGTCCGCCTCCAGCAGCGATTCACTGCCGTCGATCGGCACCGCATTCTGGCGGCCGTTGGCATCCGGCTCGCCCAGGCGGGTCTCGACCACGGTCACACCGATCACTTCGTCATCGGCACCGGCTTCGATCGACAGCGGCTGGCGGTTGAACAGGAAGCGCACACCTTCCTCGCGCGCATTGGCGACTTCGCGCGCGCTGCCGGGCATGTTGGCCTCGTCGCGGCGGTAGGCACAGGTCACCTTGGCCGCACCCAGGCGCACGGCGCTGCGCACGCAGTCCATGCCGGTATCGCCACCGCCGAGCACGACCACGCGCTTGCCGTTGAGGTCGGGCAGGGCGATGGTGTCCTCCCAGCCGGCAATCGGCCGGCCCTTCGGATCATCACCACCGACGATGCGGCTGTTCTGCACCAGGAACGGCAGCGCAGGCAGCACGCCCTTCAGGTCCTGGCCGTCGAGGCCGCCATCGGTGTAGCGGTAGGCGCCGGTGCCGACGAACACCGCATCATGGGCATCCAGCAGCTGCTGCACGCTGAAGTCGCGGCCGATCTCCACACCGAGGCGGAACTGCACACCCATGCCCTCAAGCACTTCGCGGCGGCGGTGGATCACGTCCTTGTCCAGCTTGAAGCTGGGAATGCCGAACTGCAGCAGGCCGCCGATCTGCTCGTAGCGGTCGTAGACCACCGCGGCAATGCCGGCGCGCGCCAGGCGGTCGGCACAGGCCAGGCCGGCCGGGCCGGCACCGATCACCGCCACGCTGTGGCCGGTCGGCTGCACCGCGCCCAGGTCCGGGCGCCAGCCTGTGGCCAGTGCGGTGTCAACGATGTACTTCTCGACCGCGCCGATGGTGACCGCGCCGAATTCCTCCAGCGTGCAGCTGCCTTCGCACAGCCGGTCCTGCGGGCAGACCCGGCCGCACACTTCCGGCAGCGGGTTGGTGCTGTGGCACAGCGTGGCCGCCTCGTGGATGCGGTTCTCCTGCACCAGCTGCAGCCACTGCGGAATGGCGTTGTGCACCGGGCACTTCCAGCTGCAGTAGGGGTTGCCGCAGTCCAGGCAGCGGCCGGCCTGGTACTGCGCGTCTTCCTTGCCGAATTTTCCGTACAGCTCACCCCAGTCGCCGGAGGTGCGCAGTTCGACCGGAATGCGCTGCGGCATGGTGCGGGGCAGGTCGAGGAACTGGAAAGCGTGCTTGCGGCTCATGGCGGGCTCTGTGGTGTTTTGCGGTTGCCGGCCAGCGGCCGGCACTACGTGATCCTGGGATGCCGGCCAGCGGCCGGCACTACCGTTACGCAGCGCGTCGCAGGGTTTCGGTCAGCGACTCGATGCTGGCGGCCTTCGGTTTGACCAGCCAGAACTTGCCGATGTAGTCGCGGAACTCGTCGAGAATCTGTTGCGCCCAGATGCTGCTGGTCAGCTCGCGATGGCGGCCGATCAGGCGGTGCAGGTGCTGGCGGTAGTTCTCGAAGCCCTCGGCCGATACGCGGTGGATGTCGATCAGCTCGTGGTTGTAGCGGTCGACGAAGTCGCGGTCGACGTCCAGCACGTAGGCCAGGCCACCGGTGAAGCCGGCGCCGAAGTTCAGGCCGACCTTGCCCAGCACCAGCACCACGCCGTCGGTCATGTACTCGCAGCAGTGATCGCCGGCACCTTCCACCACCGCCAGCGCGCCGGAATTGCGCACCGCGAAGCGCTCGCCCGCGCGGCCGGCGGCAAACAGCTCGCCCCCGGTGGCGCCGTACAGGCAGGTGTTGCCGATGATGGCGGTGCTGCGGGCCTCGAAGCGCGCGCCACGCGGCGGACGCACCACCAGGCGGCCGCCGGCCATGCCCTTGCCGACGTAGTCATTGGCTTCGCCTTCCACTTCCAGGTGCAGGCCGCCGACGTTGAAGGCACCAAAGCTCTGCCCGGCGCTGCCGCGGAAGCGCAGTTCCAGCGGCGCCTCGGCCATGCCCTGGTTGCCGTGCGCACGCGCCACCGCGCCGGCCAGGCGGGTGCCGATGCTGCGGTCGGTGTTGTGGATCAGGAAGCGATGCTCGCCACCGCGCTTGTGCTCGATGGCTGCGGCCAGCAGGCCGTCCATCTGCGTGGCCAGGCTGTCCGGCGATTCGTACAGGCGCTGCGCCGCGCAGTGGCTGCCCTCGTAGCGGCTGTCGGCCAGCAGGCGCGACAGGTCCACGCGCACGCCGTCGCGCGGCGCGGCTTCGATCTGCCGCAGCAGGTCGGTGCGGCCGACGATTTCTTCCAGCGAACGTGCGCCCAGGTAGGACAGCCAGCCACGCACTTCCTCGGCCAGCAGGCGGAAGAAGTTCTCCACGCGCTCGGGCTGGCCGGTGAAGTGGTTCTCGCGCAGGCGCTCGTCCTGGGTGGCCACGCCGGTGGCGCAGTTGTTGAGGTGGCAGATGCGCAGGTACTTGCAGCCCAGCACGATCATCGGCGCGGTGCCGAAGCCGAAGCTGTCCGCGCCCAGCAGCGCCGCCTTGACCACGTCCAGGCCGGTCTTCAGGCCGCCGTCGGTCTGAAGCAGGGTGCGCCCGCGCAGGTCGTTGGCCAGCAGTGCCTGGTGCGCTTCTGCCACGCCCAGTTCCCACGGCACGCCGGCATAGCGGATCGAGCTGACCGGCGAGGCGCCGGTACCGCCGTCATGGCCGGAAATGGTGATCAGGTCCGCACCGGCCTTGACCACGCCGGCGGCAATCGTGCCCACGCCGGCATGGCTGACCAGCTTCACCGACACCAGTGCGGTCGGGTTGACCTGCTTGAGGTCGTAGATCAGCTGCGCCAGGTCTTCGATCGAATAGATGTCGTGGTGCGGGGGCGGCGAGATCAGGCCGATGCCCGGGCGCGCGTAGCGCAGGCGTGCGATCAGTTCGTTGACCTTGTGCCCGGGCAGCTGGCCGCCCTCGCCGGGCTTGGCGCCCTGCGCGACCTTGATCTGCAGCACCTCGGCATTGACCAGATATTCGGCGGTGACGCCGAAGCGGCCCGAGGCCACCTGCTTGATCTTGCTGCGCTTTGCGGTGCCATAGCGTGCCGGGTCTTCGCCACCTTCGCCGGAATTGCTGCGGCCGCCGAGGCGGTTCATGGCGATGGCCAGCGCTTCATGCGCCTCCGGCGACAGTGCGCCGAGGCTGATGGCGGCGGTATCGAAGCGCGGGAACAGTTCGCTGGCCGGGGCCACCTCGTCCAGCGGTACCGGCGTGGCCGCCGGCACCAGTTCGAGCAGGTCGCGCAGTGCCGACGGCGGCCGTGCATGCACCGCATCGCAGTACTGCTGCCACGCACGCGGGTCAGCGCTGCGCGCGGCGCGCTGCAGGGTGGTCACCACGTCCGGGTTGTACATGTGGTACTCGCCGCCGTGCACGTACTTCAGCAGGCCGCCCACGTCCACGTCCTGCTGCGCGTCCCACGCCTGCGCGCACAGTTCGCGTGCGTCGGCATCCAGACGCGCGAAGCCGGCGCCACCGATGCGCGAGGCGGTATCCGGGAAGCACAGATCGACCACTTCCGGTTCCAGGCCGATGATCTCGAACAGCTGCGCACCGCGGTAGCTGGCCACGGTACAGATGCCCATCTTCGAGATGATCTTCGACAGGCCCTTGTAGACGCCCTTGCGGTAGCGGCGGCCGATCTGCGACTGCTCGCCACCCTTGCTGAGCTTGAGGATGCCACGGCGGCCCAGGTCGAACAGGGTCTGGTAGGCCAGGTACGGGTACACCGCAGTGGCGCCGAAGCCGAGCAGGCAGGCCATGTGGTGCGGATCGCGCGCGGTGCCGGTCTCGACGATCAGGTTGACGTCGCAGCGCAGGCCCAGGTGGGAGAGGTGGTGGTGGATGGCGCTGGTGGCCAGCAGGGCATGCACCATCGGCCGCCCGGCCACCGGGTAGCGGTCGGACAGCAGCAGCATCACCATGCCCTCGCGCGCGGCCTGTTCGGCCTCGGCACAGATGCGCTCGATGCCGGCACGCAGGCCCTCGTCTTCGCTGTAGGACAGGTCGAGCAGGCGGTTGGCCTGCACGTACTGGTCCATCTTCAGCAGCTGGCGCAGCTTGCGCTGGCTGAGCACCGGCGAATTGAGGATGACGTGGTTCACCGTCTCCGGGCCGGCATGGAAGATGTTGGTCTCCCTGCCGAGCTGGGTGGACAGCGACATCGCGCAGTCTTCGCGCAGCGGATCGATCGGCGGGTTGGTGACCTGCGCGAACGCCTGGCGGAAATAGTCGTACAGCGGGCGGCTGCGCTGGCTCAGCACCGCCATCGGCGTGTCATCGCCCATCGAGCCGGTGGCTTCCTGCTCGGTCTCGGCCAGCGGCCGCAGCACCTGCTCCACTTCCTCGCTGCTGAGCTGGTACAGCTTGTGGTAGCTGCGCAGGGTGCCCTCGTCGAAGGGTTCTTCCACCAGCGACGGGTCGATCAGTTCGGTCTGCAGGTAGGTCACGCCCTGCTGCAGCCACTGCTTGTACGGTGCGCGGCCACGGTTGATGCGGTCCACCGCGTCGGAGTCGAGCAGGTCGCCACGCTTGAGGTCGATGGCCACCATCTCGCCCGGGCCCAGCTTGCCCTTGCGCACCACACGCTCGGTCGGCACTTCCCACACGCCCGCTTCGGAGGCGACCAGGAAGTGGCGGTCGGCGGTCAGCATCCAGCGCGCCGGGCGCAGACCGTTGCGGTCCAGCGTACACACCGCATAACGGCTGTCGCAGGCGACGATGCCGGCCGGGCCATCCCACGGCTCGCTGTTCAGGCCGTGGAACTCGTAGAACGCCGCCAAGTCCGGGTCCTTGAATTCCAGTGATTGCGTAGCCGGCGGCACCAGGATGCGCAGCGCCTGGATCAGCTCCATGCCACCGGCGACCATCAGCTCCAGCATGTTGTCCAGGCTCTGCGAATCCGAACCGTGCATGGAGATGACCGGGTCGAATTCACCGATATCGAAGCGCGGCGTCTTCCACACCTTGCTGCGCGCCTGCGCCCAGCGACGGTTGCCTTCGATGGTGTTGATCTCGCCGTTGTGGGCGAGCATGCGGAACGGGTGCGCCAGCGGCCAGCGCGGCAGCGTGTTGGTGGAGAAGCGCTGATGGAACACGATGGCGCTGGAGGCCAGTTCGCGGCGTTGCAGGTCCGGGAAGAAGCGGCTGAGCTTGTCCGGCAGCACCATGCCCTTGTAGCTGATCGCATCCGGGGTGAGGGTGGTGACGTAGAAGTCGGCGTGGTCGCGCAGCTGCTGTTCGCTGCGGCGACGGGCCAGGAACAGCGCCAGCGCGAAGCCGGCTTCATCCTGGCCGACGCCTGCATCGACGAATACCTGTTCGATACGCGGCAGGGTATCGCGCGCCAGCTGGCCGCAGACGCTGTCGTCGGTCGGTACCTCGCGCCAGCCGGCAACCTTGCAGCCCACCGCTTCCACCTGCGCCTGCAGTTGTGCGCGGCAGGCCTGCGCCGCGTCGGCCCCGTGCGGCAGGAACACCAGGCCGGCGGCGAAGCGTGCGGAGACCGCGATGTCGGCTTCGCTGGCCAGCAGCTTCAGGAACGCATCGGGGCGGCGCAGCAGCAGGCCGCAGCCATCACCGGTCAGGCCATCGGCGGCGACGCCACCACGGTGGGTCATGCGCGAAAGCGCGGCGATGGCGGTATCAACCAACAGGCGTGATGGTTGATCGTCGAGCTGGGCGACCATGCCAAATCCACAGGCATCGCGCTCGGAGCGCGGGTCGTAAAGCCCTTGGCGGTTGCGGGGGGCCATCTCTACCTCGATGCGGGATGAATTGAACGGGGACACTCAAGCCCGCCCAATCCCTGGAGCGCATCGTGAGGCCACCGGATGCCTCGACTAGATCACAGGTTGCTGCAGCGCCGCAATACACGGTTGCAGGTGCAACAGAACGCGCCGGCAACCCAGTGCCGGCGCGGGGCCGGACTCAGCCGCAGCGCGCGCCGCTGACTGCGCCCTTGTCGTCCACTTCGATGTTCAGGCGGTCGCCGAGGAACTCCATCGTGGCCACATCATTGGGCTTGAGCACGCGCACCTGGCTGGCGCCGGCATCTTCCTGGGCCTGCTTGCCAAGGGCATCGGTGTACGCCTGGCCGACCAGGCTCTGCACCTGGCTGGCATCGCAGGTGCCGACCGGCGGTGCCTCGGTGGCCTTGCCGGCGTCGTCGGCCGGTGCCTTGGCGGCCTCGGCGGCCTGCTGGGCATGGGCCGTGGCCGAATCCTGTTCATCCAGCGCCGGTGCCTGGCAGGCGGTCAGGGCCAGCACGGCCGGCAGCAACAGGACGGAGAGCGAACGGGCGCGAATCGGAAACGACATCATGACTCCGGAAGGGGTTGTGAAAGCCCGAGCATAGCGGCGAACCGACCCTCACGTGTTTGTCTTGTGTTATCGACAGGATCGCTGCGCCGCACCGGTGACACTGGCGGACATGCCAACACCCGCCACTCCGGAACAACAGGCCGCGCGCGCTGCGGGCCTGCGCTATGTCGATGACACCCAGCCCGGCATCAGCCGCCGCCGCGCTGGAAAGGGCTTCAGCTACCGCGATGCCGATGGCCACGCGCTGCGCGATGCCACCACTCTGCAACGCATCCGTGCGCTGGCGATTCCGCCGGCCTACACCGCGGTGTGGATCTGCGCCCATGCCAATGGCCACCTGCAGGCGACCGGCCGCGATGCGCGCGGACGCAAGCAGTACCGCTACCACGCCGACTGGGCCAAGGAGCGCGACGCCGGCAAGTTCGACCGCATCATTGCCTTTGGTGAGGCCCTGCCTGCACTGCGGCGGCGGTTGTCGCGCGATCTCAAGCGGCCCGGCTTCCCGAAAGAGAAGGTGCTGGCCATGGTGGTCGCGCTGCTGGCCGACACGCTGGTGCGGGTCGGCAATGAAACCTATGCGCAGCAGAACCGTTCGTTCGGTCTGACCACACTGCGCAACCGCCATCTGGAACTGCTGCGCGGCGGCCGGGTGCGCATGCGCTTCCGCGGCAAGTCCGGGCAGCTGCAGGAAGTGACCGTGGGCGATCGCAGGCTGGGGCTGCTGGTACGCCGCCTGCAGCAGCTGCCGGGGCAGGCGCTGTTCCAGTACCGCGATGACGACGGCGCACCGCAGCCGGTGGATTCGGGGGCGGTGAACGACTACCTGCGCGAGGTGATGGGCGAGGACTTCACCGCCAAGGATTTCCGCACCTGGGGCGGCACCGTGGCGGCGGTGCAGGCGTTTGCCGCCACCGAGCTGCCGGAACCGGCCAGCCAGCGCGCGCTGGCGCAGGCACAGCGTGCGGTGGTGTGCGAGGTGGCAGCGCTGCTGGGCAACACGCCTGCGGTATGCCGCAAGGCCTACATCGACCCGTGCGTGTTCGCCGGCTGGGAGCGCGGCGAACTGGCCAAGCTGGCCGGCCTGCGCGGGCCGCGCCAGTGGGAACAGGCCACCCTGCGCGTGCTGCGCAGGGCGCGCAGGCTCAGCCGCAGTAGATCGCGGTGATGTTGTTGGTGCGGCCCTTCTCGATGGTCAGGCGGTCGCCGCCTTCGTGGGCCGGTGGCACCCGCGGGCCGTCGTGGCGCAGCACCCGCACGTGCAGGCTGTCGCTGTCCACGCGTGCCCGCGCCACGGTGGCGTCCGAAGCGGCCAGGCCGAGTGCGCCGCGCACCATGTCGCTGTGGCACTGCCCGGAAATCACGCCGTCGATCGGCTGCACCTGGGCCATCGGCGTGCTGCTGCAGGCGGCGAGGGCAAAGCAGACGGCGGCGGTGGCGATGGCATGTTTCATGGAGGCGTTCCTTGTGTGGTTGCGTGCAGCGTGCGACGCCGCACGTGGTGGCGGAATGAATACCGTGCACATCGTGGACACGATGCGCTCACTGCCACCAACAGCATAGGCAGAGACACTGCAGGCGCGGCGGATGCCGCCCCCGGTACTGCGGCGCATGCGCCCGGTAGTGCCGGCCGCTGGCCGGCAACCCCCTTCCACTCCGAGGAGACCTGCATGGCCACCACCAGGAAAACCCCCGTCCGCCGCAAAGCCTCGCCCAAGGTGCGCAAAGGCAGCACTGCGACGAAGACCGCAGCCGACCCCGCTCGACCGCGGGTGGTGAAGACCGCAACGCGCCAGGCGGCCGCCAGCGATCCACGGGCAGCGCGCGTCGCCGCCCGGCAGCGGCGCCTGCAGGACCAGGAAAAGGCCAAGGATGTGCGCGCGGCAAAGAAGGCCACAAGGAAGACTGCGACCCAGGCAGGCGCACGCCGTCAGCCGGAGGCGATGCCGGCGCAGCAGCTGGCCAAGCCCGGGCATGAACACGAACTGGAGCTGGCGCCGCGTTTCCTCGCACCCGATTACACCGGCAGCGGCAAGCTGCAGGGCATGCGCGCGATCATCACTGGCGGCGATTCCGGCATCGGCCGTGCGGTGGCGGTGCTGTTCGCACGCGAAGGCGCGGATGTGGCGGTACTGCACCTGGACGAGGCCGAGGACGCGGACATCACCCGCCAGCACGTGGAGCGCGAAGGCGGCCGCTGCGTGGTGATCGCCGGTGATGTGCGCGATCCGCGCTTCTGCAACAAGGCGGTCAAGCAGGTAGCCAAGGCGTTCGGCGGCATCGACATCCTGGTCAACAACGCCGCGTTCCAGCTGCATTGCGAGCGGCTGGAAGATCTGGAAGACGCGCATCTGCAGGAGACGCTGCAGACCAACATCGGCGGTTACATCCAGATGGCACGCGCGGTGTTGCCGCATCTGGGCGTGGGCGCCAGCATCATCAACACCGGTTCGGAAACGGGAATCTTCGGCAGCAAGGCGCTGATCGATTACTCGGCCACCAAGGGCGCGATCCATGCGTTCACCAAGTCGCTGGCCAGCCAGCTGCTGCCGCGCGGAATCCGCGTCAACTGCGTGGCGCCTGGGCCGGTGTGGACGCCGTTGAACCCCGCCGACAAGGCGGCGCAGGACGTCGCTGAATTCGGCAAGGACAGTGACATGGGCCGGCCCGCACAACCCGAAGAACTGTCGCCGGCCTACGTATTCCTGGCCTCGCCGGTCTGTGCCAGCTACATCAGCGGGGTGATCCTGCCGGTGATGGGTGGGCCGCGAGGCTGAACAACCCTGTTGCGTGGGATCTGCTGAATGGGGCTTCGCGCAGGTGTGTGGCGTGTGTCAAGGGCTGCGCCGGTGTGGTGGGGTAGGCTGGACGCCCACACCGATCACGTTCAAGGAAAGATCATGCCGGAGATGGATATCAACGCAGCGGCCGATGAAGTCGTCGCCCTGTTGCGGCAGAACGACGCCCGTGGCGCGGCCGCGCGCCTGGAGGCCCTTCACAACGGCCAGAGTGCGGTGGTGCAGGAATCGCTGGATCGCTACATCGCGGCGCGGGGTGCCACCGAGCTTGAGGCGCTGCGACGGAGCGGTGGCGTATCCGCTGCGGATGCGGCCACGGTCAACCCGATGCTGGAGCGCCTGGGTGAGGCGACGCGCCCTCCGCGCATGCCCGATGCAGCAGAGACCGCGGGCCTGAGCCAGGCCCAGCAGTATGACGTGTATGGCAGCATCGTGGCCCAGCGCGGCAACGCTGCGGCGAACGATGCGATGGCCACCCAGGATCGCGTGGTGCTGGGGTTGCGTGATGAGAACCGCACCACCGAGGCGCGCGGGCGTGGTGTCTACGACGACCGCATCGTGGTGCTGTGGAAGGATGCGCAGGGCCACGGCCATGTACGCGAGTTCAACCAGGCCACGACAGAGCCGACGGCCCAGTACGACGGTCACGCCAAGACCACGCCACGCAGCCCCGGCTTCGGCAACGTGGCACCGCGCACCAAGACCGAGGGCGAGGACGTCAACGGCGACCGGGTCAAGGATCTTGGACGGTTGGGCGAAGGCACCACCGAGATGCGCGCGACCACCCATCCGCGCAACGGCCATCCCGATGAGTTCGCGTTGCGCCCTTCGCAGGCGGCCATCACCGCCGGCGCTGGCCGGGTGGAGCGCGACAGCAATGGTGATGGCTGGTTCGATGCCCGCGATACCCAGGGCGTGCAGGACCTCAACGACACCTTCAAGATCCATCGTGGCAGCCGGTCCAACACCGATTCGGCGGGCTGCCAGACCATCGGCGGCGGCGAGTACGACGACTTCGTGGCGACGGTACGCGGCACCTCTGGGCAGAACCGTTGGCAGTATGTCCTGACCTCGGTTGCGCCGGGCCAGTCGCGCGAGCTGGGACAGGACGCGCCGCTCGCGGCCAATGACGATCCCCGGCAGCCGCAGCATCGCGACCATGCCCTGCAGCAGCAGATCAGCACGCACCTGCAGGCCTTGGGCGGACGCTACGCCGAGCACGCCGATGAATACAGTCTGGTGATGCTGCGCGAAGCGAAGGCCGCAGGCATCACCCGGGTCGACCAGATCGTGGCCAGCAATCCCAGTGGTGGCCGTGCTGCGGGCGAGACACTATTCCTGGTGCAGGGCAGTCCGGGCGATCCCGCGGCAGTGCGCGCAGGTGTCAATGCGGCCGAGGTGCGCGAGACTGCGGTGGAAACCAGCCTGCGCCAGCTGCAGCAGCAAGCGCGCGAACAGGGGGCACCGGCGCCTGCGGCTGCACAGCAGCAGGAAGCGCCGGCAATGGGAGGGCGCTGATCGATGGTCCGTTTACCATTGATGTCCGGTCTGCCGTTGGTGTTGCTGCTGGCCTGCAGCGCCTGTGCGCCCGCGGGGGAGCGCACCGCTGCAGCCCCAGTTGCCACGCCCGCAGCGGCGCCAACCGCGCAACCTTCTTCGCCCGATCGTGGCCTGCCCGGGTTGCCGGAAGCATCCGGCAGCGCGCATGCCGGAGGCCGTCACGGCGCGCTGCCCGAGCCCGCCCTTCGAGTACTGCAGCAGTTGAAGTGCGACGTCGCCGGCGCGCACGACGCGCTGGTGGTTTCGATTCCAGGGCAGCAGGGCGGGGCCGACGTCATGGTGACCGACCAGAGTGGACCGCGCTTCCGCTACTGGTTGCGCTCGTTCTCCGGCGGTGGCGGGAAAACCGGCTATCTGGTGCAGTTGAAGGGCTGCCCGGCCATCACCACCGGCATGCGTGCCTATATCGCTGAGGGAACCGGACCGCTGCAGGACGTCACCGACGCACTGCTGGCGCAGGCCAGCCTGCCGGATGCCACGGCATTGGCGGCCTACCAGGACAAGGGCGCGGGTGAACTGTTTGCTTTCACCGGGCAGCTGGACAAGGTGCCGGTGCTGCGCTGGGTGCTCGAAGCTGATCCAGAACAGCCGCTGGGCGAGGATGCACGCACCTTCGACCATGGCAACGCCGTGCACGCCGGATTCCTGCGCTGGAACCAGGATCATTTCGAGGTGACGCAGACCCTCCCTGCAGCGCTATGGCCGTGCAACGATGGACCGTTGCTGCCATGCACGGGCGACCGCTTTGTCATCGGCCGCTGAGGCAGCACTGGCATGGAAGTCGGCGATACGTGGAATGAAGCGCTGCGGATTGGCGCCGACCAGGTTGGTCAGCACCACCACCGCCACGCCGCGCCCGGGATAGACCACGAACGCCGAGCGCGCGCCGCCGATGCCGGCCACCTGCAGGTCGGGCGCTGCCTGCAGCACTGGCCAGCCGCCCGCCCACGGACCAGCGCGGCCGTCGGCCAGGCGCTCGGCCGACCACATGCGTGCACGCGCGGCGTCACCCAGCAGGCGGCCTTCGGTCAACGCGACCAGCCAGCGTGCGGTGTCGTCGGCGGTGGTGAGGATGCCGCCGCCGGCCCACAGTGAGGGCGGTATGTCGTAGAACCAGTGCGACAGACGTGGTGGCGTGTCGGCCGCATCGGTCGCGCGCGGCGCCAGGCTGTACATCGTCGCGGCATCCGGAATCAGGTCGTAGCTGTCACCGAAGGTGGTGCGCGCCATGCGTGCACTGCTGAACTGGGCGGTGGCGAGGAACCGCTCGTAGGGCATGCCTGATTGCCGCGCGATGATCCGCGCCAGCAGCACGTAGTTGGTCTGGTTGTAGGCAAAGCGCTGCCCGGGTGCGGCTTCGACTGGTCGCGCAGTTACCTCCGTCCATGCCTGCGCTTCGGAACCACCACCCAGCAGTCCCTTCGCATCGAGGATGTCCGGAAGGCCGGAGGTGTGGGCCAGCAGCTGGCGCAGGCCCACGTCCTTCCATGCAGCAGGAAGATCATCCAGGTAGCGCGAGGCCGGCGCGTCCAGATCCAATCGCCCCTGTTCTGCCAGTTGTGCGATGGCCACCCCGGTAAAAGCCTTGGTGGCGGAGTTGAGCGGGAAGCGGGTGTCACGCGAGGCGAGCACGCCGTTTTCTACGTTGGCCAGCCCGTAGGCTTCGGACAACACGATCTGGCCGTCCTTGACCACTGCGATCTGCAGCCCGGGAATGCGCTCATCGCGCATGATCTGCCGGATCAGGCGGCGGGTCTGGTCGTTGGCCTGATCCTGGCTGGCGGACACGGCCGGCAAGGGCGGGGCGGGCAAGGACAGGGCGGCGAACGGCAGGGCGCTGATGAGCATGAGCACGACTCGAAGCGTTGGGCGGAACATGCGGAATTCCGGCGGGCGTCGAGGATCGGATGCAGTGGGCGCGGAAAAGGTTTAAGCGGAACCTGCGTCGCGCGGTCAGGTTCAGGGCTGGCACGCAGGGCGTGCACGCGGCTAGCGGATGCGGGAGGGCGACCGTCCGAACTGCCGCTTGAACGCGGCACTGAAGCTGCTGGTATGGGCGTACCCGGCAAGGCTGGCCGCCACGTCCACCGATACCCGCCGCTGCAGCAGCGCATCGTGTGCCCGTTGCAGGCGCAGTGCACGCAGCCAGGCCGCGATGCTGCTGCCGTGCAGCTGCTGGAAGGTGCTTTGCAGGTCGACGGCGTTGGTCCCCAGCCTGCGCGCCATCTGGTTGATGGTCAGGCCATCGGCCTCGCCGCTCTGCAGCCACTGCTGCAACTGGTCCACGCAACGCCGCGGATGCGTGCTGGGGCCAGGTGCGTCGCGCTCGGCGACCACGGAACGGACAACGCTGGCTGCGACCTCCAGCGCAAAACTCTCGCGCTGCAGGCTGGCCAGCAGAGGCGGCTCCGCCGCTTCCGTCCCGAACAACGCAGCAGCTCGCCGCAGCAGCGGCGCAGGCGGCTGCCACGCCTGGTTGCGCGCGTGGCTCAGCCGCAGGCGGCTGAGACCGGCCGAGGCAATGCCATCGAGCTGGCGCGACAGCCAGTCCCGGCTGAGGTGCAGGCTGACCTTGGTTTCCTCACGACCCGCCTGCCAGTGGCGCTGGAACGCTTCCTCCTCGCGAAGGTGGACCAGCATCGCCGGGCTCCCGGCCCGGCGGCTGTCCATCTGCAGGCGCTGGTTGGCGATGACCACTTCGGCCTGTCCCTGCAGCAGGAAACTGGCGGTGAGCCCCGCAGGCAGGCAGTTCTGGCTGCGGCCGCCGACCATGTCCTGGCTGCGGCTGAGATAGAGCACCAGGCCGCTGTCCATCGACTGCACCTTCTGCCAGCCGGCCAGCACCGGCAGCGCATCGGGAAGGCCCGATTCAAAGTCGACCCGGCCGCCCAGCGCGTGGGCGGCGCTCATCAGTTCGGCGCAGGAATAGACCTGCATGCAAGGCACCCACGAATGCTGTCGTGCCTAAATTTTCTTTCGTCGCGCCTAAACTTGCAATCGTATTGCAAATTATTCTCATTTGCGGGGCTGGGCCACTGCCCCTTTCCCCTGTTCAGCAAGAAGGTCGATGGCAATGGGTCTGGTGATCAACGAGGCGGTGGTGCTGCGTGCCGTCTTCCATGGCGCGGTGGATGCGGACCAGATCCGGTACTGGCTGGACCGCGTGCAGGCGCTGATCGAGGCCCACCGTCCCTTCTACTTCATTGCCAGCACCGCGCCCGGTGCCACCTTCTGCGACGATTACCGTGCCCTGCAGGCGGTCTGGTACAAGCAGTACAAGGCCGCCTTCCGGCAGTACTGCCGGGGCCTGGTACGCATCGCCAGCGATGCCGCCGAGCGGCAGCGGCTGGGCACCCCGGCGCTGCACGCGGCCTGGGCCGTGCCTTACTTCGTCACCACCGATGCCGGCGCGGGCATGCGCTGGATTGGCGAGCACCTGGAGCAGGCCGATGCGCACTGAGCGCGCCGCCGCTTCGCCATTCGGCCTGGGGGTGATTGTCGCGCTGTACATGGCGCATGCGCTGCCCCTGTATTTCTACAACGTGGCGGTGCCCGCCATCCTGCGCAGCCAGGGCGTGGACCTGCGCTGGATCGGCATGCTGTCGCTGCTGTACCTGCCGTGGGCGCTGAAGTTCCTGTGGGCACCGCTGGTGGACCGTTGGCACCTGCCCGCCCTCGGCCGCCGCCGCAGCTGGCTGTGGCTGACGCAACTGTTGCTGCTGGCCGGCATCCTGGTGCTGGCGTTCACTGGCCTGGATCATGGCCTGGTCGTGTTCGTGCTGGTCGGCATGTGGATCTCGAGCATTGCCGCCACCCAGGACATCGCCATCGACGGTTACACCGTGGAGGCGCTGGCGCCGGCCGAGCACCGGTTGGGCAGCATGGCGCAGAGCGTGGGCGTGGCCCTGGGCAGCATGATTGGTGGCGCCGGCGTGCTGTGGCTGTATGAAACCCGCGGCTGGACCGTGGCCCTGCTGAGCCTGGCCGCGATGAGCGCACTGACCCTGCTGGCAGTGCAGCAGATCAATGAAACGCCGGCCAGGCCCGACGCGCCGCGGCCGAGCATCCTGCGCGCGCTGCGCCGTCGCGAACTGCGCTGGGCGCTGCTGCTGATCGTGCTTTACCGGTTGGTGGAAGCGCCGGCCATGGCGATGATCAACCCGCTGCTGGTCGACCAGCAGTTCAGCCTGACCGAGATCGGGTTGCTGATCTCGGTGGGCGGTGCCGGCACCGGCATGCTGGCAGCCGTGGGCGCCGCCTGGCTGCTAAAGCAGCACCGGGCCGAGCAGCTGTTGATGCATGCCGGCTGGTGGCGCACGGCGCTGTACGTGCTGCTGGCATTGATGCTGTACAGCGGCGCGCTTGCGACCTCGCGGCTTGGCCTGGGCGCGCTGGTGATCGCTCTTCTGCCGCTGCGCTATGTGGCGATGACCAGCCTGTATGCCTTGTTCATGCGGGTCAGCTCGCGTGCGCAGGCCGGCACCGACTTCACCCTGCTGGTGTGCTTCGAGCTGCTGGTCAATTTCATCGGCGGCGCATTGTCCGGCTTCCTCGCCAAGGGCATGGGCTACCCCACCTACTACATCGCGCTGGCCACGGTTTCGGCGCTTGGACTGCTGTTGTGCCGGCCGCTGATGCGCCGCTTCGCAGCACCCACGAACTCCCCCTGATACGCAACGAGGACACCATGCGGCATACCGCAGCAACCCTTCCGCTGGCTGTGCTGGCGATGGCCATCAGTGGCCAGCTGGCGGCGCAGAATGCGTCTGCTACGTCCGGCACCCGGCAACTGGATGCGGTGAGTGTCACCGCCGTGCGAGGTGCACGCAGCGTGGCTGAGATCGCCGGCACCGTGTATGCCATCGAGCACGAACAGATTGCCCAGCAGATCACCGCCGGGCGCAGCACCGCCGACATCCTCGGCCAGCTGGTGCCGTCGCTGGCGCCGGCCAGCGGTACCACCAGCAACTACGGCATGACCATGCGTGGCCGCAGCGTGCAGGTGATGATCGATGGCGTGCCGTTGACCGGCGCACGCGATGGGTCGCGCCAGCTCAACAGCATCTCGCCGACCATGATCGAGCGCATCGAGGTGATCTCCGGCGCCACCGCGCTGTATGGCGCCGGTGCCAGTGGCGGCATCATCAACATCATCACCCTGCAGCCCGGCGAGCAGCCGGTGCAGCTGGCCAGCCAGTTCGGCCTGCGCAGTCCCTCGCATCTGTCCAGTGACACGCTGGCCTGGAACGCCGCGCAGACCATGACCGTGCGCGGCGATCAGTTCAGTGGCGCGTTCGGCTTCGCCTATGGCCGGCAGGGCGCATCGCTGGATGCGCATGGCCGTCGCATCGGCCCGGAGATCGCGCAGACCGATCGGCAGGACACCGAGACCCGCGAACTCAATGCGCGCTTGGACTGGACCCCGACGGACAGCCAGCGGTTGAGCGTCGGCGTACGCTGGTTCGACGATCAGCAGGACAGTGATCACGGCCCTGACTATGGCCCGCGCCTGGCCGCGCTGTTCAACCCTGCATTCACGCCCAGCCACCAGGCGCTGCCCGGCCTGCAGCTGGAGGCGCAGCCGCGGACCCGGCACCAGGGAGTGAATGTGCAGTATCGCAACCGCGACCTGCCGGGTGGGCAGGAACTGAGCGTGGAAGCCTATTACCGCAACGAGCAGGGGCGCTGGTTCCCGTCGGTGTCGACCCTGGTGCACCCGGCGCTGCGTGGTGGCTTCGCCTATGTGGCGATGCAGTCCAACACCGACATTGATGTCTGGGGCCTGCGCAGCGCGCTGCACAAGGATTTCCAGGTCGGTGGCCGCAGCCTGCAGCTGTCGTATGGCGTGGACCATGAACGCGAGCAGGATCGCCAGCGCGGGCAGATGTATGACATCAACCGCTTCATCGCCAGCAATGGTCTCGACTACCAGCCCACCGCGCAGTACGCGATGGGGCCGGACGTGCGCGTGGATACCACCGGCCTGTTCCTGCAGGCCGATCATTCGCTGGGTGAGCGCTTCAGCGTGCAGGCCGGCGTGCGCCACCAGATCCTGCGCAACCGCGTAGAAGACTCGCTTCCCTACACCGAAGCGATCACCGCCGATGCCGTTGCCGGGTACCAGCCGCGCTTGCTGCAGGGTGGCCGCGTGCGCCACTCGCAGACCCTGTTCAATGCCGGCGTGGTGTACCGGCTGGATGCATCGCAACAGCTGTTCGCCAACGTCTCGCAGGGCTTCAGCCTGCCCGACACCCAGCGCATGCTGCGCGATGTACCGGCAAGCTTCGTCATCGACAGCCGCAATATTGGCCCGATCAAGGTCGACAGCTACGAGCTGGGCTGGCGCCGCAGCGATGCATTGCTGCAGAGCGCAGTGACCGCGTTCTACAACCGCTCGGACAAGACCGTGCAGTTCAACCGCGACTACAGCGTGTCGGTGGCCGACACCGACGAGCGGGTGTGGGGCGTGGAGGCCAACCTGCGTTACACGCCGACCGCACCGCTGGAGCTGGGCGCCAGCCTTGCCAGCACCCGTGGCCAGTACCGCGACGCTGCCGGACGCTGGCGTGAGCTCAATGCGTTCCGCGTTTCACCCTTGAAGGCGGGTGTGCACGGGCAGTGGCGCTTCGCCAACGACAGCCTGCTGCGACTGCAGGGGCAGGTCGTCGGTGGGACCGATCGCGCCTGGCGTGATGCACCGGCTGCTGCGATCAGCCCGAGCATCCGCGCAACCCCGGCCGCGAAGATCCACGGCTATGCGGTGTTCGACCTGATCGGCGAAGTACCGCTGGCCGGAGGTCGTTTCAGCGTGGGCGTCTACAACCTGGCCGATCGTGACTACCGCACGGTCTATGGCCAGCAGGCCGAGGCGACCTACGGAAAGATGTCCAGCCTGCCGGCGGCGGGGCGGACCTTCTCGATCGGGTACCGGGTGGAGTACTGAGGGAGGCGACCACCGCCCTACCGTTCGTCGGCCCATGACTTCCGGGGGGTTGACTACAGTTGTCGTCACGCAGACAGTGGCGACACGTGTAGTCAAGGGAGTGGTGTCATGCGTGGCAAGACGATCGGGGACCAGGAGCTGGCCCTGCTGCAGTACATCGATGAACATGCGCCGGCCAGCGTCGGCGAAGTCGCCAATGGCTACGGGGAGGCCCGTGGCCTGGCCCGTTCCACCGTGCTGACGATGATGGAGCGGCTGCGGGCGAAGGGGTATCTTCAGCGCCAGCAGCAGGACGGCGTCTACCGCTACCAGGCCACCCGTGGCCCGCAGAGCGTGCTGCAGGGTGCCGTGGCCCAGTTTGTCGACAACACCCTGCAGGGCTCGGTGTCGCCGTTCGTGGCCTACCTGTCGCAGCGCCAGCAGGTCAGCGACAACGAGCTGGCCGAGCTGGAAGCGCTGGTCGCCCAACTCCAATCGCGTCGCCACGAGGGCTGAGCCATGGACACCACGATGCTGATCCCGATGTTGGAACGGCTGGGCTGGACCAGCCTGCAGACCGTGCTGCTGGTGGCCCTGGTATACGGCCTGTGCCGCGCGCTGCCGTCGCTGTCGGCGGCTACCCGCTGCCGCCTGTGGTGGCTGGTGTCGCTGCAGGCCGTGCTCGGCCTGTTCTGGAGCCAGCCGTTGCAGTTGGCCTGGCTGCCGGCCCCCCAGGCCGTGGCGATGACCGCCACCGACGTTGCCGCCGATCTGGTCTATCCGCTGGCGCCGGAGGCCTCGGCGCAGCTGCTGGCGACGATGCCGATGCCTGCAGCGGACGTGCCGTCGGTGGCGTGGTGGGCCGTTGCACTGGCCGCGCTGTGGGCGTCCGGCGTGCTGCTGATGGCCGTGCGAACCTTCGGTGAGTGGCGCCGTTGCCGCGCGCTGCTGGCCGCCGCCTATCCCTGCGAGGACGAGGCGCTGGTGCAGGCCCTGCAGCTGGCCTCCGATGCGCACGGCGTGCGCCCTGCACCGCGGCTTTGGATGAGCACGCAGGTGGACTCGCCGCAGCTGGTCGGGCCGTTCCGCCCGGTGCTGCTGCTGCCGGCCGGCGACAATGCCCTGCAGGGTGACGCGCTGGACCTCGCACTGACCCACGAACTGCAGCACCTGCAGCGGCGTGACCTGCAATGGGGCCTGCTGCCCGCACTGGCCCAGCACCTGTTCTTCTTCCACCCGCTGTTGCGCCTGTCGGTGCGCGAATACGCCCAGGCCCGCGAGGAAGCCGTGGATGCGGCGGTGGTCGGCCAGCACGGCGCCAGCCGCCAGGCCTATGGCCGCCTGTTGCTGCAGCTGGGCGTGGCCCCGCAGCCGCATCTGGGCGTGGCCAGCGCCGCACCGAGCACCACCAGTCTCAAGCGTCGCCTGCTCTCGCTGCAGTCGCACCGGTCCTGCCCGCGCATCCTGGCGATGGCGCTGACCGCTGTGGTGGTGCTGGTGGGCGTGGCGCCGATGCGACTGGTCGCAGCGCCGGTGCCGCCGGCTCCGCCCGCACCACCGGCCGCCCCGAAGGCCGTGGTGCCGCCGCCGCCGAAGGCCCCGGAAGCACCGCCCGCACCGCCCTCGGCCGCGCGCGTTCCGGCCGTGCCGGTGGCTCCCGCACCGCCCGCCGAACCAGCCGATATGGAAGAACCGTCCGGTCCTGACGATGCCGACGTGGCCTACGTCGACGATGCCGCTGGCATGGATGAGGACCATGACGGCACGACCACCACGACCTCCATCACGACCTACGGTCGCCTCGATCTGGGCAAGTCGCCCCGGGAGGCCTTCGTGCTGGTCGATGGTGATTCGACCTTCGCCAACGGAGGCATGGACGACGTGACGGTGGCCCGCAGGCAGCTCGGCAAGGGCCCCGCACTGTGGTTCCGTCAGGGTGACAAGCGTTACGTGGTGCGCGACCCGATGTTGATCCAGTCGCTGCAGCGCGCCTATGCCGGTGCGGCGGACCTCGGTCGCCAGCAGAGCGAACTGGGCCGCCAGCAGAGTGCGCTGGGCCGCCAGCAGAGCGACCTCGGCAAGCAGATGGGTGAGATGGGGCGTCTGCAGGGTGAAGAGGCGCGCCGCATCGCACTGGCCGCCGCCGAGGCAGCACGCAATGCGATGGCCGCCCACGACATCAACCGTGAGGCGGCTGCGGAAGCGGCGAAGGCAGCGCGCGGTGCGACCCGCGATGTGGCCGTTGCGCGAGAGGCTGCACGCGAGGCTGCCGCCGAGGCACGTCGTGCGATGCAGGAAGCCCGCAGCGAGGCCGCGCAATCCGGCCGCACCCGTGACATGCAGCGCCTGGCCAGCCAGCAGTCTGAACTGGCCAGCCGTCAGGCGGCACTGGGCAGCCAGCAGGCCGCGTTGGGCGAGGGCCAGGCACGTGTGCATGCGCAGGCATCGCAGCAGGCACAGCAGGTGATCGCGCGCGCACTGGCCAGTGGCAAGGCCGAGCGCCTCTGATCGGTAGTGCCGGCCGCGGGCCGGCAATGTGGGGTGCCGGCCAGCGGCCGGCACTACCCTGGGGCGATCAACCGCAGCTGGCGCGCTCGATACGGTTCTGCGCATCCACCTGCACGGTCACGCGATCCTGGCGGAAGTCCATGGTCACCGCCATGCCGGGCTTGACCACCCGTGCACCGCGTGCGCCGCTGGCGCTGACCAGCTGCTTCACCGTGGCTTCGTCGGCGGTCTTGCCGGTGAATGCTTCAAGCTTGTCGGGCTGGCACTCATGCGGGCCATCGGCCGCCGGTGGCGGCGTGGTCTCATGCGCGGTACTGCTGCCGGCATGGCTGCAGGCAGCCAGTGGCAGAATGGCGAGCAGGACCAGGGGATTGAGGCGCATCGTCGGGCTCCAGGCGTGGATGGTGGCGGCAGTGTCGCCGCTGCCACCGTCAGGCCGCGTCAACGCCTACTGCCCGACCAGCGCCAGCGTCTCGCGCTCGCGCTGTTCCTCGTGCACCAACCGCTGCAGCAGCAGGGCCAGGGTTACCACATCCTGGTGGTTGTGGTCGGCCACCCGGCGCAGGTTCACCGCATCGCCCCCGCGCAGGAAGCGCAGCCAAGCGCCCGGTGCTTCAGAACCGGGCAGATCGTCCTCGCGCACCACGCGCAGCAGCTGGCGTTCGATGGTGGACAGCTTGCAGTTCTCCCACGTGCCGCGATAGCGGCGGCGGGTCGGATAGAGCAGGTCGACGTGATCCAGTGCGCTGATCGGGCAACGCTGGCGTGCCAGCCGGTAGCGGGCCTTCAGCAGCGGCGCATCGTAGCTGCGGCCGTTGTAACTGCAGAACACGGTGGAGGGCTGCAGCCAGCGGGCGAAGGTGGCCAGCATCGCGTCCTCGGCGGCCATCGTCGACATCAGCAGCTGGCGGATGCGCAGGCCTTCACCACGTTGCGGACACACGTGCCAGTCGGCCGCGCCGATCATGAAGGCACGGGTGCCGGTGCCGCCGGCCAGGCCGGTGGTCTCGGTATCGAAGAACAGCAGATCGCGTGCGGCCACGTGCTGGTCCTCGCGCTTGGCGAAGGCCAGCGACAGCGGGGCGGTGGGGATCGGTTGCGGCTGCAGCGATTCGATCAGGAACAGGCCCGGCTCGATTTCCTCACCGGGCAGCTGGCGATCCTGTGCACTGGCGCGTGCCGGCGCGGCTCCACCGCGCGAACGCAGGCCGAGCAGGCGATGCAGGCTGCCTACTTCCGGCCGCCGCAGCGTCGCCGGTGTGGAGGCCGCAGCGCCGGTCGGCTTGTGGCGGATTTCCTGTTCGACCCAGGCGAACACCGAACGCTCGGCCGGTGGTTGCCGCGCATCGTTGGCGGCCACGGGTGCCGGAGGTGCAGGAGGCACGTCCGGCGCGGCCGGTGTACTCGCCTTCGGGTCGCCGGCCTGCCTGCGCAGCAGGCGCAGCTTGTCCAGGCTCAGGCTCACGGGGCCAGCAGCTCCATCGGATCGCGCGTGGTCACCACCACGTCGGGCACATGCTGGCAGGCGTCGGCATCGAACAGGTCGAGCACGCGCAGCGCCAGCGCACGCGGCGAAGTCTCATCTTCTTCCTGAGCGGCCAGCACGGGGCCCACGCAGGCCGGGCAGCCGGCCTTGCAGTCGCAGCGCTGCACCAGTTCGCGCGCGCGCTGCACCAGCTCGGCCTGGCGTTGCCACAGCGGCTCGCTGAGGCCGACGCCACCGGGGAAGTTGTCGTACAGGTACACGGTGGGCACGAACTCCTGCAGCAGCTCCACCACACCGGGATCGCCCTCGCTGCCGCGCAGCTGGCCACGGCCGCTCTGGTCGGCGATCGCGAACCAGGAGCCATCGCCGTTGCCCACCGACTTCTGCAGGTCGCGTGCATCGGCCATCACCGCCACGGTGGCGACGATGTGCAGCGCGTACGCCGCGCCGAGGAATCCATCCAGCGCATCCTGCTTGCTGGCGAACGCGCGAAGCAGCAGCGCCTGCGGCAGCTGCCACCACACCGCAGTGGTGTGCAGTTCCTGGTCGGGCAGGTTCACCGGGCCGTAGCCGATGTTCTCGTGCGTGTAGTAGCGGATCTTCTTGTAGCCCGCCACGCGGCGCACCACGTGCACTTCGCCATGGTGCGAATCGCCACGCCCGGCCACGCCGCCATCGAAGCGGTCCAGCACCTTGAGCTTGGTAAAGTCGATGCTGTCGGTGTAGTAATCCACGTGGGTGCGCGTGACGTAGGCCTTGCGGCCTTCCCAGTCCAGCGTTTCCACCTGGTAGGGCGTGGACTGCACCATGTGGATCGCGCCTTCGTACAACGTGAGCGCGGCCGCGGAATAGTCGACCTCGGCGATGATCTGCTGGCGGCCATCGCTGCGGTCGACCACCACGAAGTTGCCATCGGCCACCGCACGCAGGCTGACCGCGTTGGCCGGGTAGCTGTCGGCGATCCATTCCCAGCGCTCGCCCTCGCGGTGGATGACTTCGGTTTCGGCCAGCGCTTCCAAAAACACTTCCGGATCGATCGGGCCGAAGCCATCGCCGACCCGGAACGGCAGCTCGAAGGCCGCGCAGCGGATGTGGTCGAACAGAATCAGCGGCTGGTCCGGCGCGATGCGCGCGTGTTCGGGCGAGGCCTCGGCGAAGAAATCCGGATGGCGTACCACGTACTGGTCCAGCGGCTGCGAGCTGGCCACCATCACCCCCAGCGCGGGCTGCTGGCGGCGACCGGCGCGGCCGAAGCGCTGCCAAGTGGCAGCGACGCTGCCGGGGTAGCCATTGAGGATGACCACGTCGAGGCTGCCGATATCCACGCCCAGCTCCAGCGCCGAGGTGCTGACGATGCCGTCGATGTTGCCGGCGCGCATCGCACGTTCGGTCTCGCGGCGTTCGGTGGGCAGGTAGCCACCGCGGTAGGCGCGGATGCGGGGCGGCTTGCGCGGGTCGTGGTCGAAGATGTCCTTCAGGTACTTGGTCAGCACTTCCACCATCAAGCGTGTCTGCGCGAACACAAGTGTCTTCAGCCCGGACTTGATCGCGATGCGCGCGATGCGGTTGCTCTGCGAGCGTGCCGAGGCGCGCAGACCCAGGTCCGGGTTGATCACCGGTGGGTTCCACAGCAGCACTTGTTTCGGCCCGCTGGGCGCGCCGGATTCGGTGATGGCGGTGACCGGTGCCTCGATCAACGCCTCGGCATGCGCCTGCGGATTGCCGATGGTGGCCGAGCACAGGATGAACTGCGGTTGCACGCCGTAGAACGCGCAGATGCGCTTGAGCCGGCGCAGCACGTTGGTGACGTGGCTGCCGAACACGCCGCGGTAGGTGTGTACCTCGTCGATGACGATGTAGCGCAGGTTCTCGAAGAACTGCGCCCACTTGGTGTGATGCGGCAGGATGGCCTGGTGCAGCATGTCCGGGTTGGACACCACGATGTCGCCGTGCAGGCGGATCGCCTGCCGCGCATCGCCGGGGGTGTCGCCATCGAAGGTGAAGGCCTTTACGCCCAGGTCGCCGGCACGGTTGAGTTCCAGCAGCTCGGCCACCTGGTCCTGGGCCAGCGCCTTGGTCGGGAACAGGTACAGCGCCTTGGCCTTGTCCTGCATCGCGGCGCTGACCACCGGCAGGGTGTAGCACAGCGACTTGCCGCTGGCGGTGGGGGTGACGATGGCCACGTGCTCGCCGCGCTGGCTGGCCTCCCACGCTTCGGCCTGGTGGCTGTAGAGCTGCTCGATGCCACGCGCCTTCAGTGCTGCGGCCAGTGCCGGTGGCACCGTGTCGGGAATGGCGGCGTAGCGGCCCTCGCGGCCGGGAATGGCGAAGCTGCCGGTGATGCGGTCCTGGTAGCGGCGCTGCAGGCGTGCACTGAGCAGGGCGCCGTCGCGGGCGGGCAGGCCATCGCGGGTGGCGAGCTTCTGCTCGGCATCGGCGGTGCGCTTGGCGAGTTCGTAAGCCATGGAAGATGGAGCCGGGACGGATTGCGAGGAGTCACATGGCACCACACTCACGTCTCAGGATGTGAGACACCGCACACGGAGGGCGTGAACCGTTCAGTGCCCGTGTCCCATGGCATCGCCGCATCGTCGCATCTCCCTGGGCTGAACAGCCGCCGGTGCGGCAACGAAATCTGAAGCCGGCATCCGTATCCTTGGGCGCTGGACGCAACCAATAGGGTGGATGGCTGTGGCACGACGTGGAACGCAGGGAGCACTCCTGGCCAGCATGCTGCTGGCGGGCATCGCACAGGCACAGCAGGCCGCGCCGGTGGCGGTGCCCGATCCTGCACCCGTTCCCCCTGCTGATGCCCCGACAGCAGCCACCGCGCCGATTTCCACCGCCTTGCCGCAGGACAACGTCACCACCCTCGGCGAAGTGCGTGCGCTCAAGCCGGAAGACGAGCCGCTGGATCTGTACCGCTTCAAGAATCCGGTGAAGTTCGGCGACAACCGCTTCAGCCGCGACTGGAGCGAACCGCCATCGCCGGAGCAGGTCAGCATGGGCGGCGGCTACATCATGATGGGCGTGGTCAAGGGCGTGCTGGCGGCGGGCCGGGGTCTGAACAAGCTCACCGGCGGCCCCGACCAGATCCAGTCCGCCATTGCACGGCCACCGCCGGAGCTGAGCGCCGAGCAGCAGCGGCGCGCGTTGCAGTTCTGCCAGGAGCAGGAAGGCTGCGGCGCGCCGCCGGTGAAGTAGGCCGGTATATCCTGCCGGTTCCTCAACCGGTAGCGCTGCCATGTTCCTGCGTTCGTTCTGCCTGCTGGCTGCATTGCTGCCTGCGTCCGCCTTCGCTGCCGGCATCGCCGGTGATGGCGCGTGCCGCAATGGCGCGTTCCCCTCCGAACAGAGCCAGTTCGCGCTGGCGCGGGTGGTCGATGCACAGCGCCTGTATCTGCTCGGCGACATGGACGGTTGCCCGGCCAAGGGCGAACCGGCCTGCCGCCAGCGCAGCTATGTGGTCAACGGCGATACCGTGGTGACCGGTCGCGACCTTGGCCGCTACCGCTGCGCGTTCTTCCCGAACAAGGTGGGTGGCAGCGCCGGTTGGGTCGACCGCAGCAAGCTGCAGCCGTTGCCGGTGGCCGTGCCAACGCTGCAGGACTGGGCGGGCGACTGGAAGGACGGCGACAACGGCCTGCGCATCACCGTGCAGGGCGGGCAACTGCATGTGGAGGGTGACGCCTACTGGCCCTCTGCCAACCCCACGCCGGAGCAGCGTCCCTACGGGCCGAACATGGGCCAGGTGGAAGCGCGCGCCGCGCCGCGTGGTGCCGATGTCGAGTTCGTCGAGGACACCTGCAAGGTGCGCGTCCGTTCGCTGGGTGAGGTGCTGATCGTGGCCGACAACAGCGAGTGCGGAGGCATGAACGTGCGCTTCAATGGCGTGTACCTGCGCGCGGGCACGCGCTGACCCCGTCGAAAGGCAACCGGTCAGTAGATCCACGCCATGCGTGGATGCGGTTCGCGGACCCATCGGCGGGGCCAGAGCCCTTTTGCGGGCGAAAGGGATCCGACCCCGAAGTTACCGCCGCCGTTCCAGCCACCACAGCAGCGATGCGCACAACACGAACGCCAACCACCACGGCCAGCGTGAGCCCGCCACGGGTTGCGTCACTGACGCATCCGGCGGCGTGCTGGCAGCCAACGCCTGCGTGGTCGCATCGATCATCACCTGCCGATGCAGCGTCGGTGCATCCTTCGGGTCGAACACATAGCGCCAGACAACGCTGTCGCCATGCTGCAGGCGCTGCCAGCCTGCCTCACGGGGCCACCAGCCGGCGCAGCGCAGTGCCGACGTCGCGCCATCGATGATCAGGGGTATATCGTCGCCGCGCTTGTTGAAGACCTGCAGCGGCGCCTGCACGCCGCACAGCATCTGCCGTTCGCCTGCCCAGCTGATCGGCTGCGGTGACCACAGTGCATCACCGCTGCCCTGTGCGCGTGCCAGGGTGGCCACCACACTGCTCCACAGTTCGCCGTGGCGATCATCGCGACCGGCCAGCACCCAGCGCCAGCTGTCGGTGAGTGGCAGCAGGCCGACGCGCCCCTTGCCGGCCGCGCGCCAGCCGCCGACGGCCTTGCCGCCCCGATCGTGCAGCAGTGCGTTGCTGCCCGGTGCCTGCAACGCCAGTGCTTCCAGCGAAGGCAGCGCAGCGCTGTGCGAGCTGCGGTCGGCTTCTTCGCCGTAGCCGGTTGGCAGTGTGCCGGCGGCAAGCGGGCCACGCCGTGCGGCGAGGATCGCGCTTTCGCCATCACCGGGAAGTGCGAGGGTGTGGCTGCTGCCATCGCCCTGCACTGGCAGGCCAAGATCGAGCAGGCGCTGGCGCGCACTGGCCGAAGGTGCCCCGGCACTTCGTACCAGTACACCCAGACCCTCGCGCAGCGCATGGCGCACGACGGCCAGCTGGCCTGCACTCAGGGCCGCCAGGCTGCGTTCGTCCAGCAGCAGCAGGTCGCTGCGCGCCAGCGTTGCAGCATCGATCGAGACCACGCCATCGCCCACGCTGAGCCCGGCCCCGGTATCGGCCTGCACCTGCATGCGGAGGCCGGCATCGGCGGCCCAGCGGCGCAGGTACTTCAGTTCCGGGCCGGGTGCGCTGGCACGCACCAACAGGCGCAAGGGCGTTGCCGGCAAGGTCTGCTGCGGCACCGGTACGGTATCCACCACATGGCCTTCGGTGTCGAGCAGGCGCAGCCGGAACACGCTGCGGCCTTCGGCACGGGCGATGCCGGTGAGCTGGACGCGACCGTCGTCGGCAACGTCCATGCGATCGACCACGCTGTCGGCCGGGTCCAGCAGCTCGGCCTTCGCCTTTGCCGCGCCACGCGCCTGCGCCTGTACCTCGAAGCGTCCGCCGGGAGCGACGTCGGCCGGTGGCTGCAGCGCGACCCAGCCGCGCGGTGCGGGTGCTGCCTGCCAACGCACGTCGCCCGGCAACGCCGCGTCGCGATCGCGTGCGACCAGTCCGGCGCCAACGAGCGTGAGCGTGGAGGCCGGGTGTTGGCGCAGCGCGGTGGCCAGGTCGGGAACGCGCTGTGCGCCGGGCACATCGGCAGCTTCCGGCAACAGCAACAGCGGGCCTTCGCTGGCCGGAAGTGCGCCGGCCTTGCCGGCATCGATTCCGAGCACGACCAGCCCGCCTGCGGGTTGCTGGCGGGTGGGTGGCACCAGGCAGAAATACAGCAGCGTGGCGACGACGATCTGCAGTGCGATCACGCTCCACCGGCGGCCCGGGTGCGCGGTGCTTCCACGCAACTGGCGCACGCTGGCGATGACCACGACCACAGCGAGTGCCAGCGCAATCCACAGGTTCAGGCTGGAGGCGTTCATGGCTGCGCCTCCAGCGCATCGAGGTAGCGCTGGCCCATCGCATCGGCCGCACTGCGCCGCATCGCCTGCGGCAGTGGACGCTGCAGCGCCCGCCACAGCTGCGCGCGCAGGCGCTGACGACAGTCGCCGCAGTCGGGCTCGATGCGCAGCTGCTCGATGGCCGCGGCCAGATCCAGTGCATCGGGCAGGTAGGCCGCGTTGCGTTGCTGCCAGGCCGCGAGCGCATCGAGATCCGGTGCGCCGTTGTCATCACCGAGGCGTTGCCAGGCTTCAACGATGGCCGGATCTGGCGGAGTGCGCGCAGTCAACGGCAGTTCACGACTGGCCAGCCCGGCGCGATCACCGCCGAGGCGACGGCCTTCATCGATCGGCGGCAGCTCCGGCCCAACCCGGGCCAGATAGATGCGTTCGGCCTGCTGTACCTGCTTGATGAAGCCCAACGCCTTGTAGGCGAAGGGCAATGCCTGTTCCGGACGGCCCTGGCGCAGCTCGCCTTCGGCCGACCACATCTGGTCCAGCGCGGCCTTCAACGTGGCGCGGGTCTGCGGATCGAGCAGGGTGGCCGCTTCGGCGTGGTCATGGGTGTGTCCGTATTCGGAGAGCACGTCGGTGTCGCTGCCGAATACCGGCGGCGTATCGCGGTTGTCCGCCTTGCCGCCGTGATCATGGCCATGCGCGTCGTGCGCCCCACCATCGGCGCCATGGTCGTGATCGTGATCGTGATCGCTGTCGTGATCGTCTGCGGCCGGCGTATCGCTGGTGGGCAGGTCGCTGGTCGGCGGCGGCTTCGGCGCACCTTCGCTTTCCTCGCCCAGGAACTGGCCGTAGCGCAGGCGCAGGATGCGCTGGTCGACACCGATCGCATCGCTGCGCTTCACGAAGTCCTCGGCGGCCAGGCTGCGTCGCTGGCGGATCAGCGCTTCGGCATCGATGATGATCTGCCGCTGGCTGCGGAAGTACGCAGGCAGGGTTTTCCTGATTCGGCCTTCCAGCTCTGCACCGAGCGCGACTTCGGCGCTGGGCAGGCGCAGGATCACGCTGCTGCTGCGCCCGGTCTGCGGCGTGGGTGCATGGTTGTCGCGTACCTCCAGCTGGGCGATCACATCGTTGCCGGGCTGCGCGCCCAGCGCAGCCAGATCAAGGGTGTGGGCGAAGCGCCGCGCGGTGGCTTCGCCGCTGCCGGCAAGCGTGACGCTGCGCTTCACGAAGGTGATGTTCTCACCGCTGCCCTGGGTGGTGGTGATCGACAGCGTTGCCTGCGCCGCGACACCGTAATCGTCGCTGGCCTCGAAGCGCAGCGCCCACTGCCGTTGCCCCGGCGTGCCCAGCACCAGGCTGGCCGTGGGCTCCAGTACGCGCACGCTGGGTGCACGGTCGGCCACCACATCCAGCCGATGCAGGCGGGTCTCTGCCAGTGCCGGTTCGCTCACCACGCGGTACAGCACTGGCGTGCGTGCCACATCCTGCGCCTGCCACTGTCCTTCGTGCTCGCTCAGTGGCAACCGGCGACCATCGTGGAACTGCAGCCATGCCTTGTCCGGGGCGCGGTCGAAGCGCAGGGACCAGGACAGCCGGCTGTCGGCGGCGACCTTGGCGTCCAGTGCATTCCGGGTAAGCGTGGCCTGGCCGGTATAGGCCGGCGCGTCGATGCGCAGGCGGGTGGACTGCAGGCGCAGCGGGCCTGCGGCAGCCGTGCTGCCAGGTGCCGACGTGTGGGCAGGCGCGGAACCGGGGTTCGAACGCGGCCAGCCGAGTGTCAGCACAACAATGGCCAGGCCTGCGATCCAGCACAGCGCCAATGCCCCGCGCGGCCAGCGCGGACGCAGCTCCGGCATCGCGCGTTCCAGCGTGGCCAGCACATGCGCACGCTGGCGCTGCTGCAGCGGATTGAGCGTGGCGGCATCGGCGAACAGCAGGTCGGCACTGTCCTCGCTGGCACCGCTGCCATCGAGCTGGCGCTGCAGCCATTGCCGGTCCAGCTGGCGGGCATGCGCGGTGGCGAAGGCCGCACACACGAGCAGGCTGACCGTACCGACGACGCAGGCGATATCGAAGCCTGCCAGACGCAGGGCCAGCACCGCCGCAGCCAGTGCCCATGGCAGGCCCAGCAGCAGGGTGATGAGCGCACGGCGACGGCGTGCGCGTTGCCAGGCGTGCTGCAGGGTGTTCATGCGCCCACCCTGCGCTGGGCACTGCTGGCCATCCAGCGTTCCAGCGCGAACAGCAGCACGATGGCCAGCAACAGCCAAGGTGTCGGCTCACGCAGCGGCGGTGTTGCAGCAGGCAATACGGCCCGGCGCGGTGCGTGGTCACGTGCGTCGCCCAGGCGCGGGGCCGTGGGCGGCTGCAACGCCAGCAGCAGGGCACGTGGCAGGCGCGGATCGCGCAGCGCAGCGTTGCTGGCGGCATTCCAGTCGCCCGGCAGCGCCAGCAGAGAGCCGTGGCCGATGCGTTGCTGCCACAGCAGCGGTGCGCCCTCGGCGTCGCGCAGCAGGATGCGGGCGCTGGCAGCAGGCTTGCCGGCGGTTACGATACGACCGCCGTCGCGCAACCACGCCTGCCAGTTTGCTGGCAGTGCATCGCTGCGGCTCCACACGCCGATCTCGCCGCGTTCGGGCAGGGCATCCCCCGCCAAGGGCGAGGGCAGTGCCTGCACGCCCCACGCGCGCTGCAGTGCGTTCAACCAGTGCTGGGCAGTGGCGGATGCCTCGCCGTGTACGCGTAGCCGCGGCAGTGCCGCTGCAATCTGCGGCGGGGTGACCGGCATCGGCTGCGTGTGCCATCGCACCTCGCGCGACAGCTGCAGGCGGGCGCCATCCAGGCCGGGCAGGGGATCGGGAACGTGCACGGCCAACGCGGTGCCCGCTGGCAGCTGCGCGTCCAGTTCGCGCAACAGGCTGGGCAGGGACGCGCTGGACGCAGGCGGTGCTTGGTCGATGGCGGGGAAGCCGGGTGCCAGCCAGTGCCAGGTGCGGTCCGCAGCGGAACCACGCAGTGCAGCGGCGTCCAGCCCAGGGGCCACCACCGTCCACGCATCGGGGGCGGGAGCGGGGCCGGTCAGCGCAGGTCGTGCCAACAGCAAGGCCAATGCAGCCAGCAGCAACAGGCGCACCAGCAGCAACGGCCAGTCATCGAAGCGGATGCGTTGGCGCGGCCGGATCTGTGCACGCAGCCAGCGCAGCGCGGCGAAATCCAGTGGCGTATACGGATGGCGGCGGGCGAGGTGGATCAGCAGCGGCAGCAGCCCTGCGGCGAGCGCGGCGAGGCCGAGCGGGAACAGCAGGGTCATGCACCGCCCCCACGGCCGAACAGCGCCTGCAGCGCCTGGTCCAGAGGCTGGTCGAGCCAGCCGGTGGCACTGGCGATGCCGCTGGCCTGCAGGCGCGCATGCAATGCGCTGCGTGCATCAGCGAAGCGCTGCAGGTAGTCGGCGCGGATCGCCGCGCCGTCGCCCAACAGTTCCTCGCCGGTTTCCGGGTCGCGGAAGCGATGGCCGGCGTCGAACGGGAAGTCGCGCTCGTCGGCGGTCAGGATCTGCAGCAGTGCCACTTCGCGGCGTGCGCTGGCCAGTTGTTCCAGCAGCACGATGCCGGCATCGTCGAAGCCGTCGCCGATCGCCAGCAACAGGTCGCCCGGGCGCACGCGCTCCCACAGCGGCCGAAGGCGATCGGCCGCAGGCCAGGCGCCGCGCGCCTGCAAGGAATGCAGTTGCAGATGCACGCGATCACGCTGGCGTGCGCCATTCGCCGCGGGGACCAGCTGCAGGCCATCGCCATTGATCGCCAGCAGGCCGAAACGGTCACCCTGCTGCAGGGCCAGCTCAACCACGCAGGCGGCCACGCCGCGCATATGGTCCAGACGTGTGCGCGGCGGTGCCGCGCGATCCGCCTGGTTGGCCGAAGCGGTGGCGTCGAGCAGCAGCCAGACCGTGATCGGGCTTTCGCGTTCGGACTCGCGCACGAAGAAGCGGTCCGAGCGGGCGTACAGCTTCCAGTCGATCTGGCGCAGTTCGTCGCCGGGCTCGTAGGCACGGTACTGGGCGAATTCGAGACCGGCACCGCGGCTGCGGCTGGCGTGCTGGCCGATGCCACTGGCACCGCTGGCCAGGCGCGGCCGCAACCGCAGCAGGCGCAGGCGCGCACGCAGTTCCGGTGGCAAGGTCAGCGGGGTACCGGCGTTCACGCGTGGATCAACCCGGGAACGGCACGGCCTGCAGGAGGGCGGCGACCACGTCGTCGGCACGCTTCTGCTCGGCCTCGGCGGCGAATGACAGCAGCAGGCGATGGCGCATCACCGGCGCGGCCAGTGCCTGCACATCCTCGCGGGTGGCGGCGAACCGGCCCTGCAGCAGCGCACGTGCTTTCGCAGCGAGCACCAGCGACTGCCCGGCACGTGGACCAGCGCCCCATTTCACCCACTGGTTGATCGCCGCCGGCGCGCCGGCGCCCGGACGGCTGGCACGCACCAGGCGGGTGATCCAGGCCAGCACGTCCGGGCTGACATGCACTTGGCGCACCGCGGCCTGCAGAGCGATCACGGACTCGGCATCCATCACCTTCGGCACCGCGTCGGTGGCACCGCCGGTGGTCTGTTCCAGGATCTGCCGCTCTTCGTCTTCGCTCGGGTAATCCACCAGAACGTGCAGCAGGAAGCGGTCCAGCTGTGCTTCCGGCAGCGGGTAGGTGCCGGCCTGCTCGATCGGGTTCTGCGTGGCCAGCACGAAGAACGGCGCGGGCAGCGCATAGGTGATGCCGGCGTAGCTGACCGTGCGCTCCTGCATGGCTTCCAGCAGTGCGGCCTGGGTCTTGGGCGGGGTACGGTTGAGTTCGTCGGCCAGCAGCAGGTTGGTGAAGATCGGGCCTTGCTGGAAACGGAAATGGCGATGGCCGGTGCCGTGGTCTTCCTCCAGCAGCTCGGTGCCGAGGATGTCGCTGGGCATCAGGTCCGGGGTGAACTGCACGCGCCGGAACTGCAGCTCCAGCGCCTGGCCGAGTGAGCGCACCAGCAGGGTCTTGCCGAGGCCCGGCGCCCCTTCCAGCAGGCAGTGGCCGCCGGCCAGCAGGCCGATCAGCAGCTGTTCGACCACGGTGTTCTGGCCCACCACGGCGCGTGCGAGCGCAGCGCGCAGATCGTGCAGGCGCGGCAGCAGGGAATCGAGGTCGGGGGCGGTCATGGGCGTGCAGGTCCTATCAATTGTTCAACGCGTACATCACGATGTTGACGCCGAAGCGGGTGTTGTCTTCGGCCAGGAAACGCTTGTTGCGCCAGTCGTAGTCCCACTCGCAGCCATAGTCCTTGTTGCTGTAGAGCAGGCCCAGGCGGCCACCGACCTCGATGCCCTTCAGGTAGTCGTGCACCAGGTCGTCGCCCCAGCCGTTGAGTTCGAAGCTGGTGGCGGGCGGGCCATCCGGGAAGCGGAAGAAGCTGCGGTACAGCGCGTGGCTGTTGGGCAGCTTCTGCAATGCCTTCGGGCCGAACAGGCGGCCCATCTGCGCCTCGAACGAGGTGGCGAACAGGCCGTCGATGTCATGGTTGCAGTCGTCGACGAAGACGAAGCCGCCATTGCGCACGTAGCGCACGAAGTTCTGCCGTTCGGCAGCGTTGAACTCCACCAGCGTATGCCCGGCCAGGTAGCAGAAAGGCGCCTCCAGCATGCGCGGGTCGGCCAGCGCCACCACGTGCTCCTGCGGATCCACGCGCAGCGAGGTGTAGTCGATCAGCGAGGTGATCAGGTTGGACGGCATGCGCGCGTCCACGTCCCAGTCACCGGAGTCGTACTGCAGGCGGGTGAACCAGAAGTCGTAACGCGAACTGCGCGGGCCTGCCTGCGCCCAGGCCGGCAGTGCCGCCGCCGAAGCGGCAGCGGCCAACCAGCGCAGGCAGGCCCGGCGATCCATCAGACAGCGTCGGACAGCGAGGTGAAGGTGAAATCGCGCAGCTTCATCGGCGGGATCATCATCACGTAGCTGGATTCATCACCGGCCACGCGCACCGGCTTGCCCAGCTCTTCGATGTTGTTGAGCATGATCACCGGCGATTCGTTGAAGCGGAAGTTCTTCACCGGATGCTTGATCTGGCCGTTCTCGATGTAGAAGGTGCCGTCGCGGGTCAGGCCGGTCAGCAGCACGGTCTGCGGATCGACCATGCGGATATACCAGGTGCGGGTGACCAGGATGCCCTTCTGGGTGCCGCGCACCAGCTCGGCGGTGCTCTTGTCGCCACCGCTCATCAGCAGGTTGCCCGGCGAGGCCTTGGCGGTCTTGCCCTGCTTCTGTGCCCAGAAGCGCGAGTAGTCCAGGTTGGCGATCTTGCCGTTCTCGATGATGGCGATGCGCTCGCGCGGCAGGCCCTCGTTGTCCCACGGCAGCACCGGTGCATCCGGATGCCACGGGTCGGCGATCATGGTCACGCGCGGGTCGTAGACCTGCTCGCCCAGCTTGTTGCCGCCGCCCTTCTTGGACAGGAAGCTGCGGCCTTCATCGGCCGAGCGTGCGCTGAAGAAGTTCATCATGAAGCTGATCAGGCCCGCCGCCGCAGCCGGCTCCAGGATCACCGTGTACTTGCCCGGCTCCAGCGCCTTGGCTTCGGCCGATTCAGTGGCCTTGCGCATGGCGATGCGGATGTCCTGGTCCGCCTTGAAGTCCGCCGCGTCCTTCAGGTTGCGGCCGACCCAGCCCGAACCACGGCCATCTTCAGTGCGCACGGTGCAGGTGTAATCGAAGTTGGTGGTGCGCTGGTAGGCGAAGTTGCCGTTGCTGTTGGCGGTGGCCTGGAAGCCCTGGCCGTCCTCGAGGAAGCCGGCGGCGATCAGGCCGTGGCCACGGCACGGGGCGATCGAATCGGCGGCGACCTTGGCACGGAAGGCCGGATCGATCGCGGCGGTGGATTCGCTGAAGGTCGGGCTGGCGCGGTAGCTCTGCTTGCCGATGGCCGGCATGAACTCCGGGTTCTCCGGGGCCAGGCGGGCCAGGTCTTCGGCGCGGCGTACCACGCGCTCCAGCGCGGCATCGTCGAACTCGTTGATCGAGGCGGTGCCCACGCGCTTGCCGAAGGCGACGGTGACCGCCAGTTCGGTGTTGTCGACGATGCCGCTGGTGGAGACATTGTTCAGCGCGAAACGGATGTTGCCGCTGATCGCGCCAGCCAGCACGGCGGTGCATTCATCGGCCTTGGACAGGGCGATGACCTTGTCGAGGATGGCCTTGGCCTGGGCTTCGGTGAAGATACTCATGGTGTAAGGGCTCCTGACCGATCAGCCGAGGCTGCGTGCGGTGTTGATGACGTTGATGCCGTTGAAGCGCGCGGTGGACGAGCCGTGCGAGACCGCCGAGACCTGCCCCGGCTGGCCCTTGCCGTCGAAGAACGAACCGCCCAGGCGGTAGTCGCGCTCGTCGGCCACGGCGGTGCAGGCGTTCCAGAACTCCGGCGTGCGGATCTGGTAGGCCACGTCTTCCAGCATGCGGGTGATCTGGCCGTTCTTGATCTCGTAGAACAGCTGGCCGCCGAACTGCGCGTTGTAGCGCTGCTGGTCGATCGAGAACGAACCATCACCGATGATGTAGATGCCGTTCTCCACGTCCTTGATCAGGTCCGGCACGCTCAGTGGCTTCTTGCCCGGCGCCATCGACACGTTGGCCATGCGCTGGAACTGCACGCTGGACCACGAATCGGCATAGCAGCAACCGTCGGACTCGGTCTTGCCGAGGATGTGGGCCTGGTCGCGGATGGTCTGGTAGTCCACCAGCTTGCCGTTGCTGATCAGATCCCAGCGCTTGCACTTCACGCCTTCATCGTCGTACGCCACCGCGCCGAGGCTGCCCGGCTGGGTCTTGTCGGCGAAGATGTTGACCAGCTCGCTGCCGTACTGGAAATGCTGCTCGCGCTTGTCCAGGGTGGCGAAGCTGGTACCGGCGTAGTTGGCTTCGTAGCCGAGCACGCGGTCCAGTTCCAGCGGGTGGCCGATCGACTCGTGGATGGTCAGCCAGGTGTGTGACGGGTCCAGCACCAGGTCGTACTTGCCTGGCTTCACCGACGGCGCCTTCAGCTTCTCCTGCGCCTGCCTGGCGGCGGCGATGGCGTCCTCCTTCATGTCGTAGGAGGAGCTGTAATTGACCACGCCATTGGGGCCGACCACCTTGCCGGCGGCGGCGCCATCCAGGTACTCGTAGCCCAGGCCCATCGGCGAGGACAGGCCCGAACGGGTACGGAACTTGCCGCTGGACTTGTCGATGGCGGTGACCGTCATCGGGGCCCAGATGCGGTGCACGTCCTGGTCGATGTAGGAACCGTCCGTGGAGGCGAAGTACTTCTGCTCGTTGACCAGGAACAGCATCGAATTGACGAAGCTGGCACCGGCACCCATCGCCGCAGCGTTGACGTCCAGCAGCAGGCCGACCTTGTCCTTGATCGGCACCTCCATCGCGTTCTTGCGGATCGGCGTGCGCCAGCTCACCTCGCCCACGCCTGGCGCCTTGGCCAGCTGCACCGGCGCGGTCTGCACGCCGGCGTTGGCCTTGGCGATTGCTGCCGCCTGCTGTGCGGCCTTGGCCACATCGGCAGTGCCCAACGCGTTGGTGGCGGCGAAGCCCCACGCACCGTTGACGATCACACGGATGCCCACGCCGGTGGACTCGGTGTTCACCACGTTCTGCACCTTGTCCTCGCGGGTGATCACGAACTGCCGCAGGTAGCGGCCGATGCGCACGTCGCAGTAGGTGGCGCCAGCGCTGCGTGCGGCCTGCAGGGCGGCGTCGGCCAGGCGCTTCTTGAGCGCCGGGTCGAGGCTGGACTGCAGCTGCTCGGCGGCGATCACCTTGCCGAAGAAGGAGGGCACGATCAGCCCGCCCGCGGTAAGCCCGGTCAGGGCCAGGAAGTCACGTCTTTGCAAGGCTGCTCTCCATGTCGAAGGATGGGTGGCTCAAGCGCCGAGACTGCGCGCGGTGTTGATGATGTTGATGCCGTTGAAGCGGGTGGTGGACGAACCGTGCGAGACCGCCGAGACCTGGCCGGGCTGGCCCTTGCCGTCGAAGAACGAACCGCCGAGACGGAAGTCACGCTCGTCGCAGATGGCGGAGCAGGCGTTCCAGAACTCCGGCGTACGGATCTGGTAGGCCGCATCCTCGACCATGCCGGCGATCTTTCCGTCCTTGATCTGGTAGTACAGCTGGCCACCAAACTGCGCGTTGTAGCGCTGCTGGTCGATCGAGTACGAGCCCCGGCCGTGGATGTAGATGCCGTTCTCCACGTCCTTGATCATGTCTTCGACGCTGAGTGGCTGCTTGCCCGGTGCCAGCGAGACATTGGCCATGCGCTGGAACTGCACGCTGGACCACGAATCGGCATAGCTGCAGCCATGCGATGCATCGCGGCCGAGGATGTGTGCTTCATCACGGGTGGCCTGGTAATCGACCAGCACGCCGTCGCGCACCAGGTCCCAGCGCTGGGTCTTCACCCCTTCATCGTCGTAGCCGACCGCACCGAGGCTGCCCGGCTGGGTCTTGTCGGCGAAGAAGGTGACGATGTCGCTGCCCCAGCGGAAGCCGGCATCGCGCTTGTCCAGCGTAGCGAAGCTGGTGCCGGCGTAGTTGGCCTCGTAGCCGAGCACGCGGTCCAGCTCCAGCGGGTGGCCGACGTTCTCGTGGATGGTCAGGAACAGGTTGGACGGGTCCAGCACCAGGTCGTACTTGCCGGGCTTCACCGACGGCGCCTTCAGTTTCTCGCGGGCGTGGCGGGCGGCGGCGATGGCGTCCTCGACCGGGTCGTAGGAATCGCGGTAGGCGGTGATGCCACCGGGCAGCTGCACCTTGCCGCGTGCATCGCCATCAAGGAACTCATAGCCCATGCCCATCGGCGACGACAGGCCGGCGCGGGTGCGGAACCTGCCGCTTGCCTTGTCGATGGCGGTGGCGGTGAACGGCAACCAGATGCGGTGGATGTCCTGGTCGATGAACGAGCCGTCGCTGGATGCGAAGTACTTCTGTTCGTTGACCAGGAACAGGGTGGAATTGATGTAGTCGGCGCCCGCATTCAGCGCGGCGGCATTGAGTGCCAGCAGCAGCTCGACCTTGTCCTGGATCGGCACTGCCATCGCATTGCGGCGCACCGGCGTCTGCCAGCGTACCTCGCCGACCGAAGGCGTCGGTGCCAGCTGTACCGGCCGGGTCTGGATGGCGGCATTGGCGCGCGCGATCGCGACGGCCTGCTCGACCGCGGCGCGCACCGCGGCTTCGGTCTGTTGATGGGTTGCCGCAAAGCCCCAGGCGCCGTTGACGATCACCCGCACGCCCACACCGGACGACTCGCGGTTGGTCACATTGCCGACCTGGTGCTCGCGGGTGATGACCGACTGGTTGAGGTAGCGGCCAATGCGCACATCGCAGTAGCTGGCCTTGGCGGTGCGTGCGGCTGTCAGCGCGACCTCGGCCAGGCGCCGCCGCTGGGCGGTATCAACCGGCGCCAGCAGCTGCTCGGCAGCGATGGCACGGGAATGCGGCAGCAGCAGGCCCGCCAGGCCCAGACCGGAAAAAGCCAGGAACTCACGTCGTTGCACAGCGTTTCTCTCTCTCGCTTGCGTGCGGTTGGCAACGGGCCGGACCGATCACGTCAACTGCCCGACTTTCGCCAGCGCGGCGGCTTCGGGCAAGTGACTGCAGTCATGGTTGGGGAGGGTTTCGGCAGGGCTGCGCCCTGCACCTGCTCAATGCAACGGCAACGGCCAAAGCCAGAGCCAGAGCGGCATTCCGTGGGATGGCGGGGCGGTGTGGGTGGGCAGGACACGCCGTAAACCCGTCCATGGGGGCTCGATGGCGCCATTCATGGCGCCAACGGTCCTGCCCACCCACACCGCCCCACCTTCGACAGATCTCCGCGGCTGTTGGTAGGTGTCGACCTTGGTCGACGCAATCTGTCAGATATCGAAATGAATCCGGGGTCAGATCCGTTTTCCTGCGGAAAACGGATCTGACCCCAAGAGCCGTTCCAACCGACCGCAGAAAACTGTCGAAGGCGGGGTGGGTCCGGTTGCGGGGGTGTCCGCGGCATGGATGCCGCGGCCAAGGCTACATGGAGGTACTTGCGCCGTCCCCCGCAATCGGACCCACCCCGCCATCCCCCAGGAAGCCCGCTGTTGCTGTTGCTTTGGCTGTTGCTTTGGCTGTTGCCGTTGCTCCGGCTTCTGCGGGTGCAGGGCGCAGCCCTGCTCAGAACACCCCCCTCGTGCACAATGGGGCCGACCCCGCCTGGACCCCGTCCTGATGTCGAGCAAGCCGTATTCAGAAGCCTGCGAGCGCAACCGCGAACCGATCGCCGCCGCACTCGACCCGTGGATGGGCGACCGTCATCGGCTGCTGGAAATCGGCAGCGGCACCGGCCAGCACGCGGCCTTCTTCGCCGAGCGCTGGCCGTGGCTGCGCTGGCAGCCCAGCGACCACCCGGACCACCTGCCCGGCATCGAGGCCTGGCGCGCGGAGGCGGCGCTGCTCAACCTGTTGCCGCCCGTGGCGCTGCAGGTGGAACTGCCGCCGGCACCGGGCCTGACCCTGCCCGAGGGCAGCACCTTCGATGCGGCGTTCACTGCCAATACCCTGCACATCATGGGCTGGGAGCACGTGCAGGCGTTGTTCGCCGCGCTGCCGCCGCTGCTGCGCCACGGCGCGCTGCTGGCGGTCTACGGCCCGTTCAACTACGGCGGCCGCTACACCAGCGACAGCAACGCGCAGTTCGATGCCTGGCTGAAGGCGCGTGACCCGCGCAGCGGCATCCGCGACGTGGAAGCTGTGCAGGCGCTGGCCGAGGACAACGGCTTCACCCGCCTGCGCGACGTGGCGATGCCGGCCAACAACCGCTTGCTGCTGTGGCGGTTGGGGTGATCAGGCCTCGGGGGCCATGCTGGAAAGGCGTGCTGCCGCAGCACGAAGTCCGTCGAAAATCGGTTCGGACACGGTTGAGGGGAAATCATCCGGGAGCTGACGGGTGACCTGCTGGATGGCGGGTTCGACGGCCGCGATCAATGTCTTGATCCATGGTTCTGCACCATCGGCAACGCCGCAGGCGCGCGCGGTTTCATTCCAGTGCCGCCGTCGCACAAGGTGCAGTTTCCGGTGGCGGTTCTTGCCATGTACGGCCATGGCGAGCTGTGCATTTCGTGGATCGAGTTGATTGGGTCCCCTGCCGAGGATGGGATATACCGACAGTACGTCGTAGACGGGCGTCAGGCGGAAGCGTCCACCGGCTTCCAGGTGAACACTGAAATTCTTGGCATGACCGTCGGTTGCGGCCAACATCCAGAAAAGAATCTGCGTCTTGAAGAAGATCGCGCGATCCTCGGGGTGTTCGGACTGTCGAAGCAGATCCATGATCGGAACGATGCCCGGGCCGCCATCGGATTCATACTTTCTGGCAGCCGGCAGACCAAAGACCTGGCACATGTCTTCCTGTGGCAGTCGCAGCCACCACCGGCGGTCGACAGACAGGCGACGGTCAAACCGCTCGACAATGAGGGCACGTTGGTCGTCGAAGCGACCCATCTGCGTCTCGGCCACGGGGATATCAAAGGCGGAAAGCAGATGCATGCACAGCCATTCATTCTCCACGGACTGATGCATGTCTGCGCGCATGTTGCCAACGATGCCAAGCGGCAGCTTGAAGATGTGCGTGGACGGTGTGCTGCCGGTAGGAATGCACCATTGGCCAGCATGCAGCAGAAGACCGGTTTTTTCCTGCGCACCGGCGATGGAAATACGGAATGCGTCATCACGGCTGGGTGCGCCAGGCAGGTTCCCTGTCGTTACCTGACGCAGGATCGTAGCGACACCTGCTTCATCCAACACCTCGCACGTAATCTGCTGGACGTCTTCGGGTGGATACGCAGGCGGCAACAGCTGCACTGCGCCAACACAATCTCGTCCAATGGCTTCAAGAAGATCGAACGTATCGCTACCGCGCGTGGCAAACCGGTCGCGGATCCGGTTGCGTATGGTGACGTTATCGGGAAGAAGGTTATCGAAGTAGTCGTTGACGACGTTGCCCCGATGGCTCTCGCCATCTGGGAGCAGGGGTAGCGAGAGCGACAACGGCCGGGATTGGGGCGAGCTGATCCACTGGCTGACGTACGACAACCGGGATGACCCGTTCCGGACATCATCCCAACGTGCGACCTCCACACCATTCATCCAGACCCGCAGCGTACCCATGGTTCACCACTCCAATGACGACGTGTTCTCCTGGTGACTTCGTTGCTGAAGGCTGACCTCCAGACCCAGCACAGCCCAGACCCGCATCAGGCGTTCAAAGCTTGCCGACGCAGGGTCGCGTTCCAGCGCGCCCACTGCTTGGCGGCTGATCCCGAGTTGCTCCGCCAACTGAGCCTGGCTCAGGCCCGCCTGGCGCCGGAAAGCACGCATCAGGGGCGTAAGTTGTTGGGCTGTCCTCACTGTGTGCAGCGGCCTGTCCATACCGGCAGTCCCCAAGGAAAGATGACCGTACGACAACGCGTACGCAAAGGATAGGTTGCTTTACGACAAGCAACCTATCGCTTTCCCGTTGAGGAGGCAACCTTTCGGTTGCCATTTCACTATGCAACCTATAGGTTGCCTTTCCGTTGCGCCGCGCCGCTTCAAGCCACCTGCACGATGTGCAGCGCCTTCGGGTTGCGCCACTGCGCCAGCAGCGTGGCTTCGCGCGCCTTGGCCTGCGCGAAATGCGCTTCCTTGACGTGGCCGAAGCCGCGGATGTGCTCGGGGACGCTGGCAATCTCCACCGCCAGCGCCAGGCGGTCGTCATCCAGGCCATCCAGCAGCAGCTGCACGGTGGCTTCGTAGTCGCCGATCAGCTTGCGCTCCATGCGGCGCTCCTCGGTACGGCCGAACACATCAAAGCGGCCGCCGCGCAGGAACTTCAGCTTCGCCAGCAGGCCGAAGGCCTTGAACATCCACGGGCCGTATTCCTTCTTCAGCAACCGGCCCTGCTCGTCCTTCTTCGCGAACAGCGGCGGCGCCAGGTGGAAGCGCAGCTGGTAGTCGCCCTCGAACTGCTGTTGCAGGCGGCGCTGGAAGTCGCCGCTGGTGTACAGGCGCGCCACTTCGTACTCGTCCTTGTAGGCCATCAGCTTGAACAGGTAGCGGGCCACAGTCTCGGTCAGCGCGGTGGAACCGCCGATGCGATCGGCCTCGGTGGCGCGTACGCGTGCCACCAGATCACGGTAACGCTTGGCGTAGGCGGCATCCTGGTATTCGACCAGGAAGGCGGCACGGCGCTCGATCATTTCATCCAGCGAGCGCGACAGGCGCGCGTCGTCCAGCGGCAGGAAGGCGACGTCGCCGCCATGCGAGGGCAGGCCGCGCAGCTCGCGTTCGTCAGCGGTGTTGCGCGGTGCCGCAGTTGCACCCCATTCGTTGCCTTCCCACTCGCCCGGCGGCAGCGGGTGCAGCGGGCCCGGGGTGGATTCGGTATCGGTGTGGCGGTTGCGCACCAGGCCGGCGGCCTGCTGCACGGCCTGCGGATCGACGGCGGCCAGGCGGCCCCAGGCGAACGCCTGCTGGTTCATCGCCACGGCCGCGCCATTCAACTCGATGGCGCGCATCAGCGATTCGAACGACAGCGGCACCAGGCCCTGCTGCCAGGCGTAGCCGAGGATGAACAGGTTGGCGGCGATGGCATCGCCCAGCAGCGCAGTGGCCAGCTGGGTAGCATCCAGCAGCAGCGGCTCCTGGCCGCCCAGGGCCACGCGCACACCGGCGACGATGTCGGCGGCGGGGAACTGCATGTCCGGACGGGTGGTGAACGTGCCCGGCATCGCTTCGTAGGTGTTCAGCACCACCTGCGAACGTCCGGCGCGCACCTTCGACAGGGCCCAGTAGTCATTGACTACCACCATGTCGCAGCCCAGCACCAGGTCGGCCTCACCGGCGGCGATGCGCACGGCGTGGATGTCATCCGGGCGGCGGGCGATGCGGATGTGCGTGGTCACCGCGCCACCCTTCTGCGCCAGGCCGGTCTGGTCCAGCACGGTCGCACCCTTGCCTTCCAGGTGACCGGCCATGCCCAGCAGCGCGCCGATGGTCACCACGCCGGTACCGCCGACGCCGGTGATCAGGATGTTCCAGGGCTGTTCCAGGGTGCCGCGGATGGTCGGTGCCGGCAGGTTGTCCAGCAGGGTGGAGGCATCGCGCTTGCTGCCCTTGCGCGGCTGGCCACCGTGCACGGTGACGAAGCTCGGGCAGAAGCCATTCACGCAGGAATAGTCCTTGTTGCAGTTGGACTGGTCGATCTCGCGCTTGCGCCCGAACTCGGTTTCCTTCGGCAGCACCGACACGCAGAAGCTCTTCTTGCCGCAGTCGCCGCAGCCTTCGCAGACCAGTGAATTGATCAGCACGCGCTTCTGCGGGTCTTCCAGCTTGCCGCGCTTGCGGCGGCGGCGCTTCTCGGTGGCGCAGGTCTGTTCGTAGATCAGGATCGAAACACCCTTCACTTCGCGCAGGCGCTTCTGCACCTCCTCCAGCTCGCTGCGGTCATGGAACTCCACGTCGCTGGGGAAGTGTTCGCGCTGGCCGGTCCACTTGCCGATGTTGTCCGACAGCACCACGATGGTGTGGATGCCTTCGGCGCGCATCTGCCTGGCGATGTCGGGCACGCTCAGCGGGCCGTCCACCGGCTGGCCGCCGGTCATCGCCACCGCATCGTTGTAGAGGATCTTGTAGGTGATGTTGACGCCAGCCGCGACCGCCTGGCGGATCGCCAGCGAGCCGCTGTGGAAATAGGTGCCGTCACCCAGGTTCTGGAATACGTGCGGGGTGTCGGTGAACGGCGCCTGCCCGGCCCAGGTCACGCCTTCGCCGCCCATGTGGGTGAAGGTGTCGGTGCTGCGGTCCATCCAGGTCACCATGTAATGGCAACCGATGCCGGCCAGCGCACGCGAGCCTTCCGGCACCTGGGTGGAGGTGTTGTGCGGGCAGCCGGAGCAGTAGTGCGGCACGCGCGGGAAGCTGGCGCGCGGCAATGCAAGCTCGGCTTCCTTCTCCTGCATCCACTGCAGGCGCTGCTCGATCGACTCGTTGTTGAAGAACTTCTGGATGCGGCGGCCGATCACGCCGGCGATGGTGGCCGGGGTCAGTTCACCGGTGGACGGCAGGATCCATTCGCCGCTCTCGTCGTACTTGCCGACGATGGACGGGCGCTGGCCCCAGCTGGCCGGCCAGTTGAAGAACTGTTCCTTCATCTGGCGCTCGATGAAGGCGCGCTTCTCCTCCACCACGATGATGTCTTCCAGACCCTGCGCGAAGCGTGCGATACCCTGCGGTTCCAGCGGCCAGGTCATACCGACCTTGTACACGCGGATGCCGATGTCGGCGCATGCGGCTTCATCCAGGCCCAGGTATTCCAGCGCCTGCAGCACATCCAGATAGCTCTTGCCGGTGGTGACGATGCCCAGCCGCGCGCGCGGCGCATCCATCACCACCTTGTCGATGCCGTTGGCGCGGGCAAACGCCTGCGCGGCTTTCACCGCATAGCGGTGCAGGCGCATTTCCTGGTCCAGCGGCGGGTCCGGCCAGCGGATGTTGAGGCCAGCCGACGGCATCTCGAAGTCTTCCGGCAGCACGATGCGGCGCGCCATCGGATCGACCTCGACCGAGGCCGACGACTCCACCGTCTCGGCAATGGTCTTGAAGCCGACCCAGCGGCCGGTATAGCGGCTCATGGCCCAGCCGAGCAGGCCCATGTCCAGGATGTCCTGCACGCCGGCCGGGTTCAGCACCGGCATCATCGCGCTGACGAACTCGTCCTCGCTGCCATGCGGCAGGGTCGAACTGCGGCAGGCATGGTCATCGGCGGCCAGCGCCAGCACGCCGCCGTAGCGCGAGGTACCCGCAGCATTGGCATGCTTGAACACATCGCCGCAGCGGTCCACGCCCGGGCCCTTGCCGTACCACATGCCGAACACGCCCTGCACGTTGGCGCCGGGGAACAGGTTGGTCTGCTGCGTGCCCCAGACCATGGTGGCGCCCAGGTCCTCGTTCAGGCCCGGGGTGAACTTCACCTTGGCTGCTTCAAGATGCTTGCGCGCGCGCCACAGTTCCAGGTCGAAGCCACCCAGCGGGCTGCCACGGTAGCCGCTGACGAAGCCGGCGCTGTCGATGCCTTCGGCGGCGTCGCGCAGGCGCTGCATCAGCGGCAGCCGCACCAGCGCCTGCACGCCACTCAGGTAGATCCGCCCCTCACTGCGGGTGTACTTGTGGTCGAGCGTGTAATCACGGTCGAGCAGGTCGGCGGAAGAGGGCGAAGTGAGTTGCGCGGTACTGGTCATGGCTGGCCCGGTAGGATCGGCTGGCACCGGCCGCGTGCGGGCACGCGGCGGGAAAGGCGCGAATTGTAGCAGCGGGGCCGTGGTGGTCCCGGCACTCGCGCCCGCGCCGCTGCTGGGGTTAGGATCGGAGGCGAGAGAGGGAGGCTGCGGTTGTGCAGCCTGGGGAGAAGGGATGTCAGTTCCAGGAAAGATCCTGGCCAGCGTGCTGCTGGCCTCGGGAGCGGCCACGGCGTGGGCCGCGCCGGCCATGCCGGCACCACAGGAGTTCTACTTCGACAGCGACCTGGCGGCGGCACCGATGGTGGCGATGCAGGGCGAGGGCGATGAGCTGGTCAGCCAGCTGGTGAGGCTGCGCGAGCGCGGCCGGCGCGCGGTGGAAGCCACCGTGCAGCTGGCTTCGTTGGCCAGCACCCAGGGCCGTGCCGAGCTGGCCGACCAGCTGTACGGCGAGGCTTTGAAGGAGGCGCCGGCACAGAGCAGCGCGGGCCGCAGCGTGCGCTGGAACTATGGCTGGGACCTGCTGCGCCAGGGCAAGCCGGAGGCAGCGCTGGAGCAATGGCTGTCATCGGCCGGCAATGCGCGCAGCAAGCCCAGCTGGGTGCCACCGACCTATGCACTGGCGCTGTGGCGGATGGGGCAGAAACAGGAAGCGGTGCAGTGGTATGCCGCAGCGGTGCGCACCGAGCCGTCGCAATGGAGCGCCAGCGCCAACTACGCGCAGCTGCTGCCGCAATGGCGCGAGGACGAGCGTGCGTCGTTGGCCGAAGTGCAGCAGGCGTGGGTGGCCGCACCGCCTGCCTGGCCCTGAGGGAGGGGGTCCGGCCGGGTTGCACCCGGCACCCGCAGAGGCAACGGCCGAAGCAACAGCCGGAGCAACAGCGGGCAATCTGCGGGATGGCGGGGCGGTGTGGGTTGGCAGGACACGCCGTAAACCCGTCCCTGGGGGCTCGATGGCGCCATCCATGGCGCCAACGGTCCTGCCAACCCACACCGCCCCACCTCTGACGGTTCGACGCTGCTGTTGGTAGGTGTCGACCTTGGTCGACACGGTAGATCCACGCCATGCGTGGATGAATCTGCATCGGAATCGACTATTCGATATCTGATCGAAAGGCAGCCGAGCGTGGGCTCGGCTCTACAAAGAGCGGCCAGCCAAGCGATTTTGCTTTTGCTTCTGCTTTTCTTCTTTCTTTTCCGTGGCGGACGCAGTCGGAAATTGTCAGAGGCCGGGCGGGGTGGGATCGCGGGGGTGTCCGCGGCATGGATGCCGCGGCCAAGCCCCCATGGACGGGTTCACGGCGTCCCCCGCGAATCCATCCCGCCCGGCCAAGCGCGGCTTTTGATGTTCACAGCCAACCAGCCGCCACGAGGGGCTGCGCCGTTCGCTGGAAACCGCTCAGTCGTCCGCGGACACCGTCCGCCCCGACGCCCACGCCCGCAGCGCCTCGACCTGCTCGGCCATCAGTACCGACAGCGGTCGCGTCGCACGGATCTCGTTCATCAGCAGCTCGGTATCCAGTGGCCGGCCCTCGGCATGCGCCGCATACAGCCCGGCCACGATCGCCTGCTCGATCTCGGCACCGGAGAACCCGTTGGCGGCAGCCGCCAGCGCGGGCAGTGCGAAGTCGTCGGCGTTGAGCTGGCGCCGGCCCAGGTGCAGCCGCAGCAGCTCCACGCGCACTTCAGGCGAGGGCAGGTCGACGAAGAAGATCTCGTCGAAACGGCCCTTGCGCAGCAGTTCGGCAGGCAGCTCATGTACCTGGTTGGCAGTGGCCACAATGAACACCGGTGCCTTGCGCTCGGCCATCCAGGTCAGCAGATGGCCGAGCACGCGGCGCGACACGCCGCCGTCTTTGCCACCGCTGGCCAGGCCCTTCTCGATTTCGTCCATCCACAGCACGCAGGGCGCCAGCTGCTCGGCCGAGGCCAGGGCCTGGCGCAGGTTGGCCTCGGTCTCGCCGTGGTACTTGTTGTACAGCGCGCCGACGTCCAGGCGCAGCAGCGGCACACCAAAGCCGGCAGCGGTGGCCTTGGCCAGCATCGATTTGCCGCAGCCCTGTACGCCCAGCAGCAACATGCCGCGCGGCGGGTCCAGCCCGGCCGGTGCCGAGCCAGCGATGAACGCCACACGCCGCTGGTTGATCCAGCGCTTGAGCCGGTTGGCGCCGGCCACGTCGCCGAAGCGCGCGCTGTCATGCTCGAAGAACAGGTGGCCGCTGCGGTTGAGCAGCTCGAACTTCAGCCGTGCCAGCTGCGGCAGGTCGTCATCGCGCAGCGCGCCATCGGCGTAGATCAGCTGGCGCGCGATGCGCCGGGCATCGACCAGGCTCAGCCCCTGCAGATTCTTCAGGATCTTCTTGACCGCTTCGCTGTCCACTTCCACCCGGCGGCCGCCATGCTCGCGGGCGTAGGCATCGGCCTCTTCGCGCAGCATCTTCAGCAGGGCGTTGGCGTCGGGCAGGCGCGGGTTGAAGCGTACCGCCAGCGCTTCCAGCTCGGCCGGCAGTTCGACCTTGGCGCCGATCAGAACCAGCACGTGCGGTTCGCTGTGGCGGCGCTGGATCAGGTCGCGCAGGGCGCGCTGGTGGCTGGCATAGCCCAGGTAGGGGTGGAAATCGAGGAGCAGGTAGACCCCGCGCTGCTCGGCCTGGCGGATCATCTGCAGGGCCGCGCTGGCATCGGGCGGCCCGACCGGTGGATCTTCGCTGTCCAGGTCGATGCGGCGCAGGCCTTCGGTGATCGACCAGCGGTGCAGCGCCCGCCACACGTGCATCAGCGTCTGCCGGAACAGATCGACGATGCGGCCCTCGTCCTGGGTCTCGATCACGATCAGGGGGGTGTTGGCGCGGATCAGTGCGCTCAGGTCCTGCAGCTCGCTCATGCCGGTTCGATCCTTCGGGGGCGCCACGATAGCAAAGGCGATGGCCACAGGTTCAGCGCAGTGCTACCTCCCGTCACCACCGCCGGTGTACGCTCGGGGCACGTACCCGGAAGCGAGGCTGGCATGAAGACGATCCTGGTGGCCGGTTCCAAGGGTGGGGTGGGCAAGACCACCGTCGCCACCCACCTGGCCGCGTACGCGGCATTGCAGGGCAAGGCCACGGTGATCGCCGATGCCGACCCGCAGGGCTCCAGCACCCGCTGGGCGCAACGGCGTGCCGGGCTGGAAAGCGCGGTGCTTCCCATTGATGTGTATCGAAAGAAGCAGTGGGCACAGAAGCTGCCCGACGGCACCGAAACCGTCATCATCGATGCACCGGCCGGTGCGTTGGCCGACGATATCCCCCATTTCCTTGACGCTGCCGACGCGGTGGTGGTGCCGGTGTTGCCCTCGGCGCTGGACATCGAAGCCATCGTCGGCTTCCTCAACAGCCTGGCCCAGAACCCGCGGGTGCACAGCCGCAAGCTGCCGGTCGGGCTGGTCCTGAACCGCACCAAGCCCTGGACCCAGACTTCGCAGCAGGCGTTGCAGATGCTGGCCGAATGGCCGTACCCGGTGGTCGCGCAGCTGCGTGACAGCCAGAGCTATGTGGTCATGACCGGCCTCGGCCGCAGCCTGTTCGACTACCGCTCGGCCCAGGTGCGCGAGCATCAGGCCGACTGGGAGCCGCTGCTGTCCTGGCTCAAGCTTTGATCCCTGCGTCACTCTTTCTGCTGCATCCTCTTCTTCATGGAAACCCGCGATGCGTGAATTGATACTGCTGCGCCATGCCCATGCCGAACCGGCTACCCCCGGCCAGGCCGACCTCGACCGGCCGTTGTCGCCGGTGGGGCTGGCTGAAGCCGAAGCCGCCGGCAAGTGGCTGAAGGAAAACAACCTGCTGCCGGACTGCGTGCTGTGTTCACCGGCGCGGCGTACCCGCGAAACCCTGGAAGCCGTGCTCGGCACCATCGGTTACGTGGAAAAGCGCCTGGAAGACCGCATCTACGAAGCCACTCCCGGCACCCTGGCGGCATTGGTGGACGACCGCCGTGATCTCGACCGGGTGCTGATCGTCGGCCACAACCCGGGCCTGGAGCGGCTGGTGGCGTTGATGACCGAGGGCACCAGCAGCGACTACCGCGGCATGCCGCCGGCAGGGATCGCCGTGCTCGGCTTCCCGCGTGAGGCCTCGATCGAGCCGGGCGTGGCCAGCCTGAACGCATTCTGGTGGCCGTGATCCGATGAGCCTGGCGCGGCGCAGCCGCTATCTGCTGCCCGCGCTGCTGGCACTTGGCCCGGCCTGGGCCGCCGTGCCCACGCCGACCACCCTGCCACCGGTGGTCGCCGAGGCGCACAGGGTCATGCGCCTGGATACCCAGCGTTCGCAGATCGGCTTCGAGGTGCGCACACGCTTCGGGCAGCGTATCGAAGGCCTGTTCCCGCACTTCGAGGGGCGCATCGAGATCCTCTCCGACGGCCGCCACCAGGTGCACCTGAAGATGTTCACGCGCTCGGTCGAGATTCCCGGCAAATCACGCTACACCGGCTGGATGCGCGGCGAGGAGTTCTTCGATGCCGGCCGCCATCCGGTGGTCGAGTTCGACTCGCTGCCGTACTGGCCGGAAACCGTGGAGAGCGGTGGCGACATCAACGGCCGGCTGACCCTGCGCGGGATCAGCCACCCCGAGACACTGAAGGTCGAGAAGGCGGAGTGTGCCCGACCCGGCTATGATTGCGACGTCGTCAGCCGCGGTACCGTGCAGCGAGGCCGGTACGGCATGGACAGCTGGCAGCTTGCCTTGAGTGACCGAGTGACTTTCGTACTGCGTGCGCGCCTGAGCGAGGCGCCGAAACCGTGAACCTCCTGCTGCGTGTACTGGCGCTGGCAACCGTGTTGCTGGGCAGTGGTTGTGCATCGCTGTCGAATGCCGAGCGTGACCGCGCCGAGGCAATCGCCGTGCAGGCACGTTCGACCGTGGTGGATTGCCAGCGTCCCGACCGCTGTGCACAGGACTCGCCGCTGCGTGCGCTGGCCGGCCGGGCGTTCACCGAATCCACCCCGGAACGACCGCGCCACTACGCCACCCTGCTCGATGAGGGCGAGGGCGCCCTGGTGGCGCGCCTGAACCTGCTGCGCAGTGCCACCCGCAGCATCGACCTGCAGACCTACATCTTCGACAAGGACGACAGCGCCCGCCTGGTCATCGACGAACTGCTGGCCGCATCGCGCCGCGGGGTGAAGGTACGGCTGCTGATCGACCAGCTCTCGGCGATCTCCGACCTGCAGATCCTCGGCGCCCTGTCCGGTGCCCACCAGAATTTCCAGCTTCGGGTCTACAACCCGACCTTCGGCAAGGCCCGGCTGAACTACTTCGACTATGCCGGCAGCGTGCTGTGCTGCTTCCGCCGCTTCAACCAGCGCATGCACAACAAGCTGCTGGTGATCGACGATGCGATCGGCGTGGTCGGTGGCCGCAACTACCAGGACGATTATTACGACTGGGACCGTGAGTACAACTTCCGCGACCGCGATGTGCTGATCGCCGGCCCCGAAGCACGTGCGATGGCGGCCAACTTCGACGCGTTCTGGCGCGCCCACCGCAGCGTGCCGGCCGAGCGCCTCAACGACGTGGGCCGCACCCTGCTGCGCGAAGGCGTGCCAACGCTGCCACCGGCCACCTTCCGGCGCCCGGAACGGGTACAGCGGGTCAGCGCCGAAGCCAACGACACCGAGTTCGTCACCCGTTCCTTCGTGGATACCGCGCTACCGGTGGCATCGGTGCGCTACGTGGCCGACCTGCCACGCAAGCATCGCCGCGAGAAGGCCGATGCCCCGCTGGCCGGCCAGCATGTGACCGAGCCACAGCTGGATGCGCTGATCGCCAGTGCGCAGAAGGAAGTGATCCTGCAGACGCCGTACCTGGTGTTGTCCAAGCCGGCGCAGAAGCTGTTCCGTGAACTGCGCAAGCGCCCGCAGCCACCCCGCGTGGTGGTGTCCAGCAACAGCCTGGCGGCGACCGACAACCCGATCGTGTATGCGCTGTCGTACAAGTACAAGCGGCGCAACATGCGCGAACTGGGCTTCAACATCTTCGAATACAAGCCGTTCCCGCTGGATGCGCCGGTCGACTACCGCAACCTGCTGCCGGACCCGATCGCCGCCCCCGGGGGTGAAGACGAGGGCGACCGCAATCCGCTGATCGGCGGCAGTGCCGCCGGCAGCAACGCACGCAGTGGCAGCAGCAGTGGTTCGGATGCTGGCAGCAAGCAGGGCCCGTTGAACCATCGCCACAGCGATGGTGCCTACGACAACGCACGCGCACGCCGTCGCGCCGCCGGCAGCGAGGTGGAAACGCGCCTGTTGCGCACCGAGACGCGGCCGTCGTTCCTTGGCAGCAAGGCGGTCAACAAGCCGTTGCCGGTCACCCGCAAGGGCGCGCGCATGGGCCTGCATGCCAAGTCGCTGGTGGTCGACCGCCGCATCGGCGTGGTCGGCACCCACAACTTCGATCCGCGCAGCGAGAACTACAACACCGAAGGCGCGGTGATCATCGATGACCCTGTTTTTGCCGAGGAACTGGCGCAGAGCATCCTGCGTGATACCCACCCGCAGAACTCCTGGACGGTGGCGCCACGGGCCAAGCCACCGGTGCTGTCGGGGCTGAACTACAGCGTCGGCAAGGCCTCCGAAGCGCTGCCCATCCTTGATTTCTGGCCGTGGCGCTACGCCACCGACTACGAGTTCAAGCCCGGCCCCGAGTGCCCGCGGCCGCTGCCACGGCAGGATCCTGATTTCCATCGCTGCTACGTCGCCGTCGGCGACTTCCCCGAAGTCAACGTCGGCCCGAAGTGGCTGCTGGTGCGCATGCTGACAGCATTCGGCGCCGGTCTCGTTCCCATCCTCTGAAGGTACCCGCATGACCCAGGTGTTCCGCGAAGCCGTTTCCATCGAGCAGCTCAACGCGCTCAGCCGCGACACGGCGATTGAATCCCTGGGCATCGTCTTCAGCGCCGCCGGCGAGGACTGGCTGCAGGCCACCATGCCGGTGGATGAGCGCACCCGCCAGCCCTACGGCATCCTGCATGGTGGTGCCTCGGTGGTGCTGGCCGAGACCCTGGGCAGCAGCGCCGGCAACCTGTGCGTGGATACCGGCAAGCAGATCTGCGTGGGCCTGGAGATCAACGCCAACCACGTGCGCGCCGTGCGCTCGGGCACGGTCACCGGCACCGCCCGCGCGCTGCACGTCGGCCGCAGCACCCAGCTGTGGGAGATCCGCATCGAGGACGAGCAGGGCCGCCTGGTATGCATCTCGCGGCTGACCCTGGCGGTGGTGGCTGCCGGCCACGGCTGAGCTCCGCGGGGCTCGTTGACGGCGGCGGAACCCAGCGTTCCCCGCCGATTGCCCCGGTCGATGGCTGTTATGGCCTAAATCGGCTGGCAGCGATGACGGCCCTCCGGTATCGTGCGCGGATGACTTCCCCCACTCCGGCCCCCCGTGGCGGCGTGGCGCGTGTGTGCCGTTACCTGTACCGCGTACCGCTGCTGTTGGTCCACATCATCGTGTTCCTGCCGCTCATCCTGATCGGCATGCTTCCGCCGTGGGGCGAGCTGCGCGTGGGCGAGGCGACCTTCGGCGCCAAGGTGGTCAACTGGTGGCAGGGTGGGCTGATGTGGATCTTCGGCTTCCGCCTGACGCAGATCGGCGCGCCACTGCCCGGTGCCGTGCTGTTCGTGGCCAACCATGTCAGCTGGGTCGATATCTGCATCCTGCACAGCCAGCGCATGATGGGCTTCGTCGCCAAGCGCGAGATTGCCAGCTGGCCGCTGGTGGGTTGGCTTGCCGCGCGCGGCCAGACCATCTTCCACCAGCGAGGCAACACCGAATCGCTCGGTGGCGTGATGCAGGTGATGGCCGACCGCCTGCGCGAGGGCAAGGCCGTGGGCGTGTTCCCGGAAGGGCGGACCCGCGGCGGTCACGAAGTGGGCCCGTTCCACGCCCGCATCTTCCAGGCCGCGGTCGAGACCGGCGTGCCGGTGCAGCCGGTGGCACTGGTATACGGGGTGAAGGGCGACGCGCAGACCATCGTCGCGTTCGGCCCGAACGAAAGCTTTTTCGCCAATTTCCTGCGCCTGCTCGGCGAGCCGGCGCGACGTGCGGAAGTGCACTTCCTGGCACCGATCGGCGCACAGGACCTGGAAGGCCGTCGGCGCATCGCGGAAACCTCGCGCGCGCGCATCGTGGCGGCCATGAGCACCGGGTGAGGCTGCGGTGGCCCTGATTCCGCCACCTGTCCTGGACGCCGGTACGCCGACGCTGCATGCGGCTGACTACCAGCCACCGCGCTGGCTGCGCAATCCCCACCTGCAGTCGATGCTCAGCTCCAGTCGCATGCGCCTCCAGCGTGGCCTGCTGCTGCTGGCCGCCACCGGTGCGGTCAGCGAGGAGCTGATCCTGGATGGCGGCGATGGCGTTCGCCTGCAGGGCTGGCACAGCCATGTCGAAGGCCGGGAGCCAAAGGGCATCGCGCTGCTGCTGCATGGCTGGGAAGGCAGTGCCGAATCCAGCTACATGCGGATGGCGGCCGCGCGCATGCTGGAACAGGGCTTCGACGTGGTGCGACTGAACTTCCGCGACCACGGCAACACCCATCACCTCAACCCCGGCATCTTCCACTCCAACCTGATCGACGAAGTGGTGCATGTCGCGGGTGACGTCGCCCAGCGCTGGCCGCAGCTGCCGCTGGTGGCCGCCGGCTACTCGCTGGGCGGCAACTTCGTGCTGCGCCTGGCCCTGCGTGCACCGGCCGCCGGCGTGCCGCTGCAGCGCGTGGCCTCGGTGTGCCCGGTGCTGGACCCGGCGCTGACCATGGAAAGCATCGAGAACGGACCGGCGATGTACGACTGGTACTTCCGCCGCAAGTGGGCCGGTTCGCTGCGCCGCAAGCGCGACCTGTTCCCCGAGCTGAGCGACTGCGACGACCGCGTGCTGAAGCTGGACATCCGCGCGCTGACCGCCTGGCTGGTCGAGCGCCACACCAGCTTCGGTTCGCTGCAGGCCTATTTCGACGGCTACTCGATTGCCGGCGATCGCCTGTCGACCCTGCAGGTACCGGCCGACATCCTGATGGCGCAGGATGACCCGGTGATCCCATATGCCACCTTCAACAACTGGCAGCTGCCGCGCCAGGCGCACCTGGAAACCGCCTGCTGGGGCGGCCACTGCGGTTTCATCGAGAACTGGCGTGGCGACGGTTTCTCCGAGCGCTGGGTGGCGCAGCGCCTGCGGCGGGTTCTGCGGGCCTGAACCGGCGGCAGCGCGCAGCCCGCTACAATGCGGGTTTGCACTTGAACCGGACTGCCATGCAAGACCAGATCATCCAAGCGTTGCGCCAGAACCAGGCCGACCAGGCCGTGCAGCTGGCCCAGGCGTGGACCCATGACGAACCCGGCCAGGCCAACGCCCACCGCTGGCTGGCGCTTGCGCTGCAGCAGCAGGGCAACGCCGAGGAGGCGATGGAGGCCCTGCAGCAGGCGCTGCGGCTGGCCCCGGACGACGCCCAGCTGCACCTGCAGCATGCCGGCCTGCTGCTGGCACTGCGCCAGTTCGAGGGTGCCGACGAAGCACTGGTGCGCACCACCGGCCTCGATCCGAACTCGTTCTCCGCCTATCTGATGCAGGCGCACCTGGCGATCGGCCGCAATGACTTCGACGAAGCGCAGCGCATCTCGACCCTGGCCGCGCGCGTGGAGCCGGACCATCCGGAGCTGCTGACCATCGACGGCATGGTTGCACTGCGCCGCGGTGATGCCGACCGCGCACTGGCGCTGCTGTCGGCTGCCAGCAAGGCACTGCCGGACGATACCCGCGTGCTGTACGCGCTGGGCTTCGCCTACCTGGGCAAGGACATGCTGGCGTTTGCAGAGCAGTCGTTCCGCCGCGTGCTGGAACTCAATCCGTCGCTGTCCTCGCTGCACGGCCTGGTGGTGCAGCTGGCACTGCGCCAGGGCAACGTGCCGGCCGCCGCCGAAGCGATGCAGGTGGCGCTGCAGCAGCCGGAGATGGACGTACCGTCGATGCGCCGCCTGGCGGGTGAATTGTCGCTGCGCAATGGCCAGCCGCTGCAGGCCCTGGACTACCTGCTGCCGCTGCTGGAGACGCAGCCGGAAGACCGCCAGGTGCTGCAGCTGCTGCTGATGTCATGGCAGCGCCTGGGGCGAGAGGATGAAGCACGTGCACGCCTGGATGCGGTACTGGATGCCAATGACCAGCTGCACGACGTGTGGCTGGCACGCCTGGCCATCGAGCAGGTGGGCAGCGAAAGCGCCGTGACCGCGGTCGAGCGCTGGATGGCGGCGATGCCCGCGCATCTGCCGGCCCTGGAGGCGCGCCTGCGCCTGCATGACATGGTCGGCGAACACGCTCAGGCCGAAGCGATCGCCGAACGCATCGTCAGCCTGGAACCGGGCCGCGTCAGCGGCGAGACCCGCCTGGTCGAAGGCCTGCTGCAGCGCGATCCCGCCGCCGCCGTGGCCCGCGTGCAGGCGCTGATCGAGCTGGCGCCGGAAGACCATCGTGCCGACCTGCGGACGTGGATGGGCGAGATCCAGGACCGCGCCGGGCAGCCGCAGGACGCGCTGCGCACGTGGCTGTCGCTGCAGGCCGACCAGGCGTCGCAGCGCTTGCCACTGCCGCCGCAGGCCAAGTCCCCGCCGAGCTGGCCGGACAAGGGCAGCATCGACGGCGATGCCAGCTCCGCGCCGATCTTCCTCTGGGGCGCGCCGGGTTCGGGCGTGGAGCGCGTGGCAACCGGCCTGGCTGCTGCCAGCCCGGTGCTGCGCAGCGACCGCTACACCAACACGCCGCCCGATGACGCGTTCCAGAACTACAACACGCTGCAGGACCTGGCCTCGGGCGTGCTGACGCCGGAGCGGCTGGTGCAGCGCTGGCGTGAACAGCTGCCGGCACGTGGCCTGCAGAGCGACACCGTGATCGACTGGCTGCTGTGGTGGGATAACGCGCTGCTGTGGGCGCTGCGCCCGCAGCTGCCACAGGGCCGCCTGGTGCTGGTGCTGCGCGACCCGCGCGACATGCTGCTGGACTGGGTGGCCTACGGTGCCGCCGCGCCGCTGGCGATGACGTCGTTGGCCGAAGCCAGTGAATGGCTGACCCGCGCGCTGAACCAGATCGCCACGCTGCATGAGGACGACCTGTACCCGCACGTGCTGCTGCGCATCGACCAGATCGGCAATGATCCGCAGGCGATGGCCGAACTGCTGGGTCGCCTGTTCGAGCGGCCGATGCCGCCGGCGGCACAGCTGGGAGCCCCGCGCCTGCCTGCCGGTCATTGGCGCAACTACCGCGACGTGATGAGCGCCGCCTTCGCCCAGCTCACCCCGGTTGCGGTGCGCCTGGGTTACCCGGAAGAGTGAGGAGAGTCCGATGCAGTTGACCAGCCACAGCCTGACCAACGGCGCACCGATTGATCGTGAGTTCGCCGCGGGCGACGCAAGCGGTTTCGCCCCGGACCGCAACCCGCACCTGGCCTGGAGCGGGGCGCCGGCCGGCACCCGTTCGTTCCTGCTGGTGTGCGTGGACCCGGACGTACCGACCGTGCCGGAGACGGTTGGCCGCAGCGACATGAGCGTGCCGCGCGACCAGCCGCGCTGCGATTTCGTGCATTGGGTGATGGCCGATATCCCGGCCACGGTGCAGGAGATCGCCGCTGGCAGCTGCAGCGACGGCTTCGTGGTGAAGGGCAAGCCCGCACCCGCCGGCCCGGCCGGCAGCCGCCAGGGTCTGAACGACTTCACCGGCTGGTTCGCGGGCAACCCGGACATGGCCGGTGATTACCTGGGCTATGACGGCCCGTATCCGCCGTTCAACGACGAGCGCATGCACCGCTACTTCTTCCGGGTATTCGCGCTGGACGTGGCGTCACTGGACCTGCCGCAGCGCTTCACCGCCGCCGATGCGTACCGCGCCATGCACGGCCACGTGCTGGCCGAAGCCGCACTGCACGGCACCTACACGTTGAACCCGGCGCTGGGCTGAGCAGCACACCGGATAGAGCCGGCCGCTGGCCGGCTGCTGCAGGCAATGGCGGCAACACAGGGAAGATGCCGGCCAGCGGCCGGCTCTACCTTCCATCCGCTTGCAGCGCCACCGGTTCGAACACCGCGATGTCGCCCTGCGCATTGCGCAGCACCAGCACGCCGTGGTCATCCAACGCAAGCGTCGGCGCCGAATGTCCACCGCGCATCAGCATTCCCGCGCGTTCCTGCTGCATGGTCATGCTCTGATCGATGCACTGGGCCGTGGTCTGCACGCCGTTGCGCAGGATCAGCAGGTTGCCCTGCAGCCGGTACTCGTTGCTGACGTGGTTGCAGAGGTTCAATTCGCTCATGTAACCGGGCTGGAAGCGCAGCGTATAGGGCGCGTGGCCGCGGACGAACAAGGCATCGATGCGCCGGCCCTGCGCATCTGTGGCGCGCGCCAGTTGCCACAGGCGTGTTTCGAGCCGATCGGTACCGGGCGTGCTGGCAGCGGCCACATCCGCGGACATGGCCAGCAGCGCAGCAATGATGAGGACGGGGACGTGCTTCATGCCAATCTCCCGATGCATCCGGGTAGTGCCGGCCGCTGGCCGGCAACATCCGTGTGTTGGCGGTGCCCCGCAGGGCAGCCGGCCAGCGGCCGACTCTACCGACCATGAAGAAGGGCGGCCTCTCGGCCGCCCTTCCATCGTTTTATTTCTTCTCGATGGCCGACTCGACCACCATGTCCAGCACGTACGCCTGCGACGGCGCATCGGCCGGCGGGTTCTTCACCTCGTAGCGCTTTACGCGCACCACGTTGCGCACGCCGTCTTCGTGGGTGTAGCCCTCGATGTTGCCGTAGAAGTTCTCGAACTTGCCCGGCTCACCCTGCTTCAGGCCCTTGTCGTCGAACTTGACCTCACGCACCTGCAGGCACTGGTAGTCCGGGATCAGCGGGTGCGAGCACTTCTCGGTCTTGGCGGCCACTTCCAGGAACACGGTTTCGCCGGCGCCGCCGTAGCGGGTTTCAGCGGTCGGTTCCGGATTGAAGACCAGCTTGTCGCCCTTGGCGTTGGTCAGGGTCAGCTTGCCGTCGGCGTCCTGTTCGGCCTTCAGCTCGCCCTGCAGGCGGCTCGACACGGCTTCGTCCAGCGCCATCAGCGCCTTGTCGGTGCAGGCCATCATGGTCGAGGCCATCGCACTGACCGTCAGCTTGCCGTCGGCCAGGGTGTAGCCGCCACCCATGTGGTTGCAGGCGTTGCTGACCGACAGGCGGCCATCAGCGAAGTCCAGGGTGACCGGCTTGTCTTCGCGGGCGAACAGCGCGTCGATGCGCTTGCCGTCGGCGCCGGTGGCCTGCTGCAGCAGCCAGTGCTGGCTCTGCAGGCGCTGCGCGTCCAGGTGCGCCAGCGTCTGCTGGTCTGCTGCCTTGGCCGCGGCCGGGGCCACGTCGTCGCCACCGGTGCCGGCCGGGGCCGGGGTCTGGCTGCAGGCGGCCATCAGGGCCAGCGGGAGGAGCAGGGTGAGCTTGCGGTTCATGGTGATTCTCCTTGGGGAACCGTGGGGGAAACGGGGTGGGGCCGGCAACGGGGTTACAGTGCCCCGGCGCTGTTCAGCTGCCGGACGGCAACCACAGCAGCAGTGCTGCGCCCAGTGCGATGCGGTAGATGGCGAAGGCCGTGAACCTGTGCGACTTGATGTAGCCCATCAGCCACTTCACTACGACGAAGCCGGTGACGGCCGCGGCAAGGAAGGCCACGCCCACGTCGGTCCAGTCTTCGCTGCCCAGCTGCCCGGCCCTGGCCATCTCCAGGAAGGTGTAGGCGCTGGCGGCGAACATGGTGGGAATGCCGACCAGGAACACGAACTCGGCGGCGGCCGCGCGGCGGCTCAGGCCCAGCAGCATGGCCAGGAAGATCGCCGAGGCCGAGCGCGAGGTGCCGGGGAACACACCGGCCACCACCTGCGCCAGGCCGACGCCGATCGCCACCGTCCAGGTCACCTGGTCGCGGTCGGGCAGGCGCGCGGTATAGGCCTCCACCAGCAGCATCCAGACGCCACCGATGATCAGCGCCCAGGCCACCGGGCTGACCGTCTCCGGCAGCGACCAGCCGGCCTTGCGCACCACCAGGCCGACCACGGCAGTGACCAGGAAGGCGGCGCCCAGCTTGAACACGTACTCGCGGTTCTCACGCTGGTTGAAGCCGGTGGCCAGCTGCAGCAGGCGCTGGCGGAACACCAGCACCACCGCCACGATCGCACCGGCCTGGATGACGATGTTGAAGAAGTCCGAACGGGCGCCCAGCCAGTGCTGGGCGATGAGCAGGTGGCCGGTGCTGGAGATCGGCAGGAATTCGGTCAAGCCTTCGAGGATGCCCAGCAGCAGGGCGGAGAGCAGGTCGGACATGGACGGTGCGGGCACGCGCGGCAGGAAGGAAGAAGGTCGAGAGGATAGACGATCCCTGCTGCACCAAACGGGTGCGTCTGGTGCCGGGTGCACCCGTTTGGTGCGCGCCGTTCTGCACCGCCAAGGAGCGCCCTTTTTGAAATCAATGACTTGCGGTCAGCGAAAAGTTGGCACGGTCGTTGCTGTACCTCAGCAGGCATTCATCCCCATCCGAGGTCGTACCGATGTCCGTGGAAAACGTTGAGAAGCTGATCAAGGACAACCAGATCGAGTTCGTCGACCTGCGCTTTGTCGACATGCGTGGCGTCGAGCAGCATGTGACCTTCCCGGTCAGCATCGTCGAGCCGTCGTTGTTCGAAGAAGGCAAGATGTTCGATGGCAGCTCGATCGCCGGCTGGAAGGGCATCGCCGAATCGGACATGGTGCTGCTGCCGGATACCGCCAGCGCCTACGTCGACCCGTTCTACGCCGATCCGACCATCGTGATCAGCTGCGACATCCTCGATCCGGCCACCATGCAGCCGTACGGCCGCTGCCCGCGCGGCATCGCCAAGCGCGCCGAGGCCTACCTGAAGTCCTCTGGCATCGCCGAAACCGCGTTCTTCGGCCCGGAGCCGGAATTCTTCATCTTCGACTCGGTCCGCTTCGCCAATGAAATGGGCCACACCTTCTTCCAGGTCGACTCGGAAGAAGCGGCGTGGAACAGCGGCGCCAAGTACGACGGCGCCAACAGCGGTTACCGTCCGGGCGTGAAGGGCGGCTACTTCCCCGTCCCGCCGACCGACACCCTGCACGACCTGCGCGCCGAGATGTGCAAGACCCTGGAACAGGTCGGCATCGAAGTGGAAGTGCAGCATCACGAAGTGGCCACCGCCGGCCAGTGCGAGATCGGCACCAAGTTCAGCACCTTGGTGCAGAAGGCCGACGAACTGCTGCGCATGAAGTACGTGATCAAGAACGTCGCGCACCGCAACGGCAAGACTGTCACCTTCATGCCCAAGCCGATCGTCGGCGACAACGGCAGCGGCATGCACGTGCACCAGTCGCTGTCCAAGGGCGGCACCAACCTGTTCTCCGGTGACGGCTACGGCGGCCTGAGCCAGCTGGCGCTGTGGTACATCGGCGGCATCTTCAAGCATGCCAAGGCCATCAATGCCTTCGCCAACTCGGGCACCAACAGCTACAAGCGCCTGGTGCCGGGCTACGAAGCGCCGGTGATGCTGGCCTATTCGGCCCGCAACCGCTCGGCCTCGTGCCGCATTCCGTGGGTGTCCAACCCGAAGGCACGCCGCATTGAAATGCGCTTCCCGGATCCGATCCAGTCCGGCTACCTGACCTTCACCGCGCTGATGATGGCCGGCCTGGACGGCATCAAGAACCAGATCGACCCGGGCGCACCGAGCGACAAGGACCTGTACGACCTGCCGCCGGAAGAAGAGAAGCTGATCCCGCAGGTCTGCTCCTCGCTGGACCAGGCCCTGGAAGCGCTGGACAAGGACCGCGAGTTCCTGAAGGCCGGCGGCGTGATGAGCGATGACTTCATCGATGGCTACATCGCGCTGAAGATGCAGGAAGTGACCAAGTTCCGCGCGGCCACCCACCCGCTGGAGTACCAGCTGTACTACGCGAGCTGACCGGATGCGATGGCGGTGGGCTTCCCCCTCCCACCCGCCGCCATCGCTTCCGTTTTCGCGGCTGGGGAGCCGCGGTCAGATCGGGGTCGGATCCCGTTCGTCTACGAATGGGCTCTGACCCCTGATCCAGGGGCAAGAGAAAGACCGGATACGCGACCAGGGCCGCCCTCCCTCCCGCGTCGGTCGTGCAAGGAGAGAGGCACGGCCGTCCCGGTCCTGTACGTGTCCGGTGCAACTGCCACGGCCATCACCGTGATGGCCGCTGGTTGCCTGATGCCAACGCGCGCTGGCGCGCTGGCCCCATCCACCCTCGGGACATGCGCATGAAACTGATCTCCGCCATCATCCGGCCGTTCAAGCTCGACGAGGTCCGCGAGGCCCTGTCCGACGCGGGCGTGTCGGGCATCACCGTGACCGAAGTGAAAGGCTTCGGCCGCCAGAAGGGCCACACCGAGCTGTATCGCGGCGCCGAGTACGTCGTCGACTTCCTGCCCAAGATCAAGATCGAAACCGTGGTCACCGACGAGCGTGCCGATGCGGTGATCGAAGCGATCCAATCGTCGGCAGGCACCGGCAAGATCGGTGACGGCAAGATCTTCGTCACCGCCGTCGAACAGGTCATCCGCATCCGTACCGGCGAAATCGGTGCCGACGCGCTGTAACCCCCTTCCGGAGACTCCCCCATGAAGATGCGCCTTCTCACCGGGTGGCAAGCCCGGTTCCATATCGTGTGCCTGTTGATGCTGCTCAGCGCGCTGGCTGCCGGTGCCTGGCCGGGCAATGCCCACGCCCAGGCGCAGGTGTCGCCACTGCCGAGCGAAAGCGTGGCCGTTGAACCGCTGCAGGACCCTGCGGCTGCAGCTGCTGCACCGGCCGTGGCCGAAGCGGCCGCCGCCTATGATCATGGCGACGTGGCCTGGATGCTCACCTCCACCCTGCTGGTGCTGTTGATGGTGGTGCCGGGCCTGGCCCTGTTCTACGGCGGGCTGGTGCGCTCGAAGAACGTGCTGTCGGTGCTCAGCCAGATCCTGGTGGTGTTCTCGCTGGTGCTGCTGCTGTGGGTGGCCTACGGCTACAGCGCGGTGTTCAGTGCAGGCAACCCGTTCTTCGGCTCGTTCACCGAGTTCGCCTTCCTCAAGGGCTTCACCCCCGAGTCGGTGGGCAACACGCCGATCAAGGGACTGCCGGACTATCTGTTCGTCGCCTTCCAGTCGACCTTTGCCGGCATCACCACCGCGCTGATCGTCGGTGCTTTCGCCGAACGCATCAAGTTCCGCGCGGTGCTGCTGTTCTCGGCTCTGTGGTTCACCCTCAGCTACATCCCGATGGCGCACATCGTCTGGGGTGGCGGCTACCTGGGTGAGCTGGGTGCCATCGACTTCGCCGGCGGTACCGTGGTGCACATCAACGCAGGCGTTGCAGGCCTGGTTGCCGCGTGGTTCGTCGGCAAGCGCCTGGGCTATGGCCAGACCGCGCTGAAGCCGCACAACGTGCCGTTTACCTATATCGGCGCAATGCTGCTGTGGGTGGGCTGGTTCGGCTTCAACGCCGGCTCGGCGGCGGCGGCCGATACCGTGGCCTCGCTGGCCTTCCTCAACACCGTGCTGGCCACTGCCGCGGCCGTACTCGGCTGGACGCTGGTGGAAGCAATCAGCAAGGGCAAGCCGTCGGCACTGGGCGCGGCCTCGGGCGCGGTGGCCGGCCTGGTCGGCATCACCCCGGCCTGCGGCACCGTCGGCCCACTCGGCGCGATCATCATCGGCTTCGTCGCCGGCGTGGTCTGCGTCTGGGGCGTGACCGGCCTCAAGCGCCTGCTGAAGGTGGACGACACTGCCGACGTGTTCGGTGTGCATGGTGTCGGCGGCATCGTCGGCGCGATTCTCACCGGTGTGTTCAGTGCACAGTCGCTGGGTGGTACCAAGGCCGGTCTGGATATCGCCCACCAGGTGTGGGTGCAGGTGGTCAGCGTCGGCCTCACCGTGGTGTGGTCGGCGGTGGTGACCACGCTGATCCTGCTGGTGGTGCGCAGCGTGGTCGGCCTGCGCGTGACCGAGGAAGCCGAACGCACCGGTCTGGATGTCACCTCGCATGGTGAATCGGCTTACGAGGCCTGACCGGTTTCACGGTTTCAAGGGCGCCCCGCCACTGCTGCGCTGCACGCAGTGGCGGGCGTCAGGTACAGGTTTTCCTTGTGCCACCGGCATCAGTCGACGCACTGGCGGTGCTCTGCTGGTTCCAGTGTAGATCCAGGGCGCTGCCCGCTGGCGGAATGCCCTCCGTCGGACATCACACTTTGCCTTGAAGGCTTGCGCCAGCGCGGTTCTCTGGCGCTTTTTCCTGCCACACGATTCCCTTACAGTGCTGCCTCTTCCAGCCGCATCTTCTTCGGTCTGGCAGTCATCAGCAGGGAAAAGCATCGTGGAACAAGGACGTAAAGTACGCAGCCGGGTGTTGCAGTGGCGGTTGTCCGTGGGCGTGGCATTGGCCATCACTGGCCTCCAGGCGCCGGCATGGGCACAGACGGTGTCACCGGAGCAGGAACTGCTCCGGCAGCAGGAGCGCGAGCGCGCGCTGCGTGAGCAGCAGGAGTCCACGCCGGATGTCCGCCTGCAGCCGGCTACCGAAGACCTCGGCCACCTGCCGGTGGAAGAGTTCCCCTGCTTCACCATCAACACCATCGCGCTGCAGGGGGATCTAGCGGACCGCTTCCGCTGGGCGCTGGCGGCAGCCGATCCCCGCAGCGATCCCGCCACCGGGCGCTGCCTGGGTACGGCGGGCGTGGACATCGTGATGAAGCGCGTGCAGAACGCGATCATCGAGCGCGGCTACGTCACCACCCGCATCCTGGCCGCCCCGCAGGACCTGAAGACCGGCATCCTGACGCTCACTGTCGTGCCGGGCCGCGTCAATGCCATCCGCTTTGCCGACGGCGAAGGGCGTACCCCCGCCCTCTGGAACGCGGTGCGGGTGGCACGCGGCGAAGTACTGAACCTGCGTGACATCGAACAGGCGCTGGAAAACCTGCAGCGCGTGCCGACTGCGCAGGTGGACATCCAGGTCGCGCCCCCGGCCGATGGCGCGGCGGCCAAGCCGGGCGAGAGCGATCTGGTGATCAGCTGGCAGCAGGCGCGCCTGGTACGGGTCAACCTGACCCTGGACGATGCCGGCAGCCAGTCCACCGGCAAGATGCAGGCCGGCACCACGGTGTCGGTGGACAACGCGGCCGGCCTCAGCGACCTGTTCTACATCAACGTGGGCAAATCGGTGTTCAACGGCAGCGAGCGTGGCACCGACAGCTGGGCAGTGCATTACAGCGTGCCGCTGGGCGGATGGTTGCTGGGCGCCAACGCCAGCAACTTCGACTATGAGCAGACCGTTGCCGGCGCGTTCGAGAACTACGTCTACAGTGGCTCCAGCCGCAACGCCGAGCTGCGCCTGACACGCATGCTGTTCCGCAACGCGCGCGCCAAGACCAGCATGTACGCGCGCGGCTGGTACCGCGAATCGGACAACTTCATCAACGATACCGAGATTGAAGTGCAGCGCCGCCGCATGGCGGGCTGGGAACTGGGCCTGGGCCACCGGCACTTCATCGGCAAGGCGACGCTGGATGTGAACCTGGCGTACCGCAAGGGTACCGGTGCCTTCAACGCGTTGCGTGCGCCGGAAGAGGCGTTTGGCGAAGGCACGGCGCATGGCCGCATCTATACCGCGGACGCGCAGCTGGTCCTGCCGCTGCAGTGGGGCAAGCAGAGCCTGCGCTACATCGGCAGCTGGCGTGCGCAGTGGAACCGCTCGCCATTGGTGCCGCAGGACCGGTTCTCCATTGGTGGCCGCTACACCGTGCGTGGCTTTGATGGCGAAATGTCGCTGACCGGTGAGCGTGGCTGGTTGCTGCGCAATGAAGTGGGCGTGCCCCTGGGCGGCGGCGTGGAGGCCTACGTTGCCGTTGATCACGGGCGTGTCGCCGGCCCGTCCACGGCCCGATTGCTGGGCGACCGGCTCACCGGTACGGCCCTCGGGCTTCGCGGTGGCACCCCCCACATCAACTGGGATGCGTTCGTCGGCAGCCCGCTGTCCAAGCCGCGCGGCTTCCAGACCGCCTACACCACCTTCGGAATGAACCTGGGCGTCTCGTTCTGACGCCTGCACATGACCGGCCTGCGCAGTCCCCTGCGCGGCCCACACGATGCGGTACCGCGCAGCCTGCTGCGCATACAACCCAACAGCACCGAAAGGAATCAGCGCCGTGAACAAAGTCTACCGTCTGGTCTTCAACCGTACGCTCGGCGTCATGCAGGTCGCCTCCGAGCTGGTCAACGCTGCGCACGGCGGGGTAGACCACCGTGGCGGCAACACCGTCGGTACCCTGCGGCCGATCAGTTTCGCGCTCTGGCTGGTGCTGGGCTGGGTGGGATGGGTGCAGCCGCTGTCCGCGCAGCAGGCGCCGGCCGATCCTGGCCGTATTGCCGCCGACCCCGGCGCACCGGCAAACCAGCGCCCGACGGTGATCACCTCGGCCAACGGCACGCCGCAGGTGAACATCACCACGCCCAGCGCCGGTGGCGTATCGCGCAACACCTACCAGCAGTTCGACGTCGGCCAGCAGGGTGTCATCCTCAACAACTCGCGCGGCGACGTGCAGACCCAGCTGGGTGGCTGGGTGCAGGGCAATCCGTGGCTGGCCACCGGTACCGCGCGCGTCATCCTCAACGAGGTCAACAGCAGCAACCCCAGCCACCTCAACGGCTACGTGGAGGTCGCGGGTGCGCGGGCGCAGGTGGTCATCGCCAACCCGGCCGGGATCCAGGTCAATGGCGCGGGCTTCCTCAACGCCAGCCGGGTGACCCTGACCACCGGCACGCCGATCGTCAGCAATGGCGTGCTGGAAGGCTATCGCGTCGAAGGTGGCAGCATCGGCGTCGGTGGCGCGGGCCTGGATACCAGCCGCGCCGACTACACCGACATCATCACCCGCTCGCTGCAGGTCAATGCCGGCATCTGGGCCAACCAGCTGCAGGCGAGCCTGGGCAGCAACGTGGTCAGTGCCGACCACAGCAGCGTGCAGCAGCAGAAGCCTGCGTCCGCCGCGCCCACCTTCGCGCTGGATGTGGGCGCGCTGGGCGGCATGTATGCCAACCGCATCTGGCTGGTCGGCAACGAACATGGCGTGGGCGTAAGCAATGCCGGCAAGATCGGTGCCCAGGCCGGCGAGCTGGTGGTCACCGCCGACGGCCGGCTGCAGAACACTGGTGCGATGCATGCGCAGCAGGACCTGCGCATCGACGCCAGCGCGGGCATCTCCAATGCCGGCACGCTCAGTGCCGAGCGCGAGCTGCGCGTGCAGACCCCGGCAGATGTCGACAATAGTGGCGGCACGCTCAATGCGCGACGCATCGAAGTGAATGCCGATGCGCTGCGCAACCGCGGCGGCAGCATCGAACAGCTCGGAACGCAGGCGCTGCAGCTGCAGGCGGCCGACGTCAGCAACCTGCAGGGCCGCATCGGCAACGTGGCCAGTGTTTCGCCAGGCACCGGTACCGGCGGCACCGGCACCCCGCCGGGTACGGGTACGCCAGGCACGGGTACGCCAGGTACCGGCACCCCGGGCACTGGCACTCCCGGCACCGGCGGCGGCACCCCGCCGGTCACGCCGCTTCCGCCGCTGGCGGCCGGTGTGCTCAACATCGCAGGAACGCTGGGCAACGATGGCGGCCGCATTGAAGCCAGCGGTGACCTGCAGCTCAGCGCCCGCAACAGCCTGGACAACAGCGACGGCACGCTGGGTGCAAGCACCCTGCAGGTGCAGGGAGAAGCGCTGCGCAACATGCGTGGCACCCTGCAGGTCCAGGGCGCGGCCAGCGCGCAGGTGCAACAGCTGGACAACAGCGGCGGCCGCATGACCTTCGCCCGTGGTTTCGAGTTGAAGGCACAGTCGGCGATCAATCGCGGCGGCAGCCTTGCCCACGGTGGCAGCGCCGAGACGACCTGGACGATCGGCCAGCTCGACAACAGCGAGGGCAGCATCTCCAGCAATGCCACGCGGCTCGGCCTCGACATCGGTACCCTGGTCAACACCCGGGGCAGCATCAACCACGCCGGCAGCGAGGGCCTGCTGCTGCGTGCGGAGGTACTGGATGGCGTGCAGGGCAGCATCGCCACCGCCGGCGCGGCAGACCTGCAGCTGGGCCGCGCCGACCACCGTGGTGCGCAGCTGGTCGCCCGCCAGCTGGGCCTGAGCGCACAGGACTTCGACAACCGCGGCGGCCGCGTGCTGTCCACGGGGCTGCAGGCCAGCACGCTCAACGTCCGCAATCACCTGGACAACAGCGACGGTGGCCTGCTGGCCAGCAATGCCGACCTGCAGATCGATGCAGCGTACTTCGGCAATGCCGGCGGCACCGTGCAGCAGGCGGGCACCGGCAACCTGCGCATCACCACCGCCAGCCTGCAGGGCCAGGGCGGCACCGTTCTCAGCAACGGCACCCTGCAGCTGCACGGCGATACCCTGAACCTGCGCAATGGCACCACCGCCGCGCAGCGCATCGATGTGCGCGCCGGCGACCTGACCACCGCCGGCGGCACGCTGACCTCGACCGGCGGCGATGCCCTGCAGCTGCAGGTATCGCGCACCCTGGACAATAGCGGCGGGACCGTGGGCGCCAATGGTGCGCTGGACATCAACAGCGGCATCCTCATCAACGACGGCGGCAAGCTGATCGCCGCAGGCACCGGCACCAGCCACATCCACGCCAGCCAGCGGCTGCAGAACCAGCGCGGCCTGCTGTCCGGCAATGGCGATCTGCAGATCAAGACCGATGGCCTGCTGAACGAGAGCGGCAGCATCGATCATGCCGGCACCGGCACGCTGCAGATCGACGCGACCACCGTGCAGGGAGCTGCTGGCAGCATCGCCAGCAATGGCCTGCTGCAGTTGAGTGGGCAGCAGCTGGACCTGCAGAAGGGCACCACCCGCGCCCGTGACGTGAAGATCACGGCCACCGGCCTGGACACCAGCGGCGGCAGCCTGTTGTCACTGGGAAACAACGCGATGCAGCTGCAGGTGCAGGGCCTGCTGCGCAACGACGGCGGCAGCATCAGCGCCAATGGCGCGCAGCAGATCCAGGCCGGTGCGCTGTCCAACCGCGGCGGTGCGCTCAGTTCGGCGGGAACGGCAGCTTCGCAGATCAGGGTCGACGGCACGCTCGACAACAGTGGCGGCAGCATCGCCAGCAATGCCGCCCACCTGCAGCTGAAGAGCGGCGCGCTGGTCAATGCCGGCGGTACCCTCAGCCATGCGGGCAGCGACGGCCTGGTCATCGACAGCGGGCGCCTGGACGGAGCAAAGGGGCAGATCGCCACTGCCGGTGCCCTGCAGCTTACTGCGGCCGAGGTCGATCACCAGGGTGCGTCGCTGGCTGCCGCGCAGCTGGACATCACGGCGACCGGGTTCGACAACCGCGGCGGGCGCATCATCGCCACCGGCACCGGTGGCAATACGCTGCGCGTGCAGGGCGCGCTGGACAACGGCAATGGCGGCACCCTGGCCAGCAATGGCAACCTGGATATCCACGCGCGTACCTTCGGCAATGCTGGCGGAACCGTGCAGCAGGCCGGGTCCGGCAGCCTGGTCATCACCACGCAGGACCTGACCGGCGCCGGTGGCACCCTGCTCAGCAACGGTTCGCTGGACCTGCAGGGCGACACCCTCGATCTGCGCAACGGCACCACCACCGCGCAGCGCATCAGCATCGACGGCGACACCGTGATCACCGCCGGCGGCCAGTTGAGTGCGCTTGGCACCCAGGCGCTCCAGTTGCAGGCCCGCAGCCTGCTCGACAATACCGGCGGAACGCTGGGCAGCAATGGTGCGGTCGACGTGCACGCAGGCCGCTTCGTCAACGACCATGGCAAGTTGATTGCCGCCGGTGATGCTGCGTCCGCAATCCGCGCCGCGCAGCTGGAGAACCGCAGCGGCGCGATCTCCGCCAACGGCAACCTGCGCATCGAGGCGCAAACGCTGTCGGGCCAGGGCGGCAGCATCGGTGCCGCCCGCGCGCTGTCACTGCAGGGCGGGTCATTGGATCTCCGCGGCGGCAGCGTGGCGGCCGAGCAGCTCGATATCGTGGCCGACAGCCTGGACAACAGCGCAGGCGCGCTGCGCGCAACCGGCAGCGGGACGCTGGCACTGCAGGTAAGCGGCCGCTTGGCCAACGACGCGGGCACCATCGCCAGCAACGGTGCGCAGCGTATCGAAGCCGGCGAACTCTCCAACCGTGGCGGCACGCTCAGTTCGGCAGGCAGCGCCACTACCGAGCTGCACGTAGCGGGCCTGTTCGACAACAGCAACGGCGTGCTTGCCAGCAACGGCGCCGCGCTGAAGATCGATGCCGGCCACATGGCCAACGTGAAGGGCACGCTCAGCCATGCCGGCACCCAGGGCCTGCTGCTGCGTACCGGGCAACTGGACGGCCAGGGTGGCAGCATCGCCAGCGCAGGCGGCATCACCCTGCAGGCGGGCAGCGTGGACCATCGCGGAGCCACCCTGCAGGCCGAGCGCATCGCACTGGACGCACAGTCCTTCGACAACCGTGCCGGCAAGGTCATCGCGACCGGTGCCGAGGGCAGCACGATCAACGTGGTCGGCACGCTGGACAACGGCGAGGGTGGCCTGCTGGCCAGCAACGGCGACCTTGGCATCCAGGCGGCGGTGTTCGGCAATGCCGGCGGCACCGTGCAGCACGCCGGTGAAGGCGTGCTGTCGATCGACGCCGGCACGCTCAACGGCACCGGCGGCACGCTGGTCAGCAATGGCAGCCTGTTGCTCAAGGGCACCACCACCGACCTGCGTGCGGGTGTCACCTCCGCCAAGCGGATCGAGATCGACACCGGCTCGCTGATCACCGCCGGCGGCACGCTCACCGCCACCGGCAATGACATGCTGCGGCTGAGCGCGCGCGAACGCATCGACAACAGCGGCGGTACCGTGTCCAGCAATGGCGGGCTGGACCTGCGCAGTGCCGCGCTGGTCAACGCGGGCGGCACGCTGCAGTCGGCGGGTACAGCGGCGAGCCAGCTGATCATCGGCCAGGACATCAACAACCGCGGCGGCCGCATCCTGGCCAACGGTGGGCTTGGCATCAGCTCCGGCAGCATCGACAACCAGGGTGGCACGCTGCACAGCGCCGCACGGCTGGTGGTCAAGGCCGATGGCCTGCTCGACAACAGCAACAAGGGCGTCATCGCCAGCGGCGCGGGCATGCAGGTTGCGGCGGCTTCGCTGGACAACCGCAGCGGCAGCATCGAGCAGGCCGGTGACGGCCTGCTGCAGATCGATGCCACCACGCTGCAGGGCCACGCCGGCCGCATCGTCAGCAACGGCGAGCTGCAGCTGAAGGGCGAGACCCTGGATCTCAGCGCAGGCACCACCGCCGCGCAGCAGGTCAGCATCGAGGCCGGCCAGCTGGACAACACGGCCGGTACGCTGAACGCCACCGGCAACCAGGCGATGTCGCTGCAGGTGCGCGGTGCGCTCGGCAATGACGGCGGCACCATCGCCGCCAACGGCGCACAGCAGATCAACGCCGGTTCGCTGTCGAACGCAGGCGGCACCTTGAGTTCGGCAGGGACCTCCGACAGCCGGATCACGGTCACGGGCCGCTTCAACAACGGCGGTGGCACCCTCGCCAGCAATGCTGGCAACCTGCGCCTGGACGCCGCGCAGCTGGTCAATGCCGCAGGCAGCATCGTCCATGCCGGCAAGGGTACGCTGACCGTGAAGGCTACCCAGCTGGACGGGGCCGGCGGCAGCATCGCCACGGCAGGCGCATTGCAGCTGGATGCGGTGAGCGTGGACCATCGCGGTGCCACGCTCAATGCCGATCACTTCACCGTCAACGCCGACCGCTTCGACAACCAGAACGGCAAGCTGCTGGCGACGGGCACGCAGGCCAGCACCGTGCAGGCCACCACCTCGCTGGATAACGGCGGCAACGGCCTGATCGCCAGCAATGGCGACCTGACCCTGACCAGCGCACTGTTCGGCAATGCCGGCGGTACCGTGCAGCAGGCCGGCACCGGCACGCTGGCGATCAACGCGCACACCGTGAATGGCCAGGGCGGCAAGCTGCTCAGCAATGGCGCCCTGCAGCTGACCGGCGAAACCACCGACCTGCGCGACGGCACGCTGGCCGCGGCCCGCATCGCCGTGGATACCGGCACGCTGCTCAACGCGGGCGGATCGATCATCGCCTCCGGCACCGATACGTTGAAGGTGTCCGCGCGCGACCGGCTGGACAACAGCGGGGGCACGCTGGCCGGCAACGGCTCGCTGGATCTGCGCAGCGCGCAGCTGATCAACAATCTGGGTACCCTCCAGGCCGCCGGCAGCGGCAGCAGCACCCTGGCGATCACCCATGCGCTGGAGAATCGCGGGGGTCGCATCCTGACCACGGGCGACGCAGGCCTCAGCGCCGGCACGCTCGACAATCGCGGCGGCACCGTGCACAGCGATGGCAACAGCGCGCTGACCGTGCGCGTGGACGGCCTGCTCGACAACAGCGACAAGGGCACCCTGTCTGCGGGGGGCGCGCTGCTGGCCGAGGCACAGGCCATCAACAACAGCGGCGGTACCGTGGCTGCGGGGCAGGATCTGCAGCTGACCAGCACCGATCTGCTGCGCAATGGCGGCGGCCTGGTCCAGGCCGGCAAGCACCTGCAGGTCTCGGCCGGCGGCCTGAACAACACCAGTGGCCGAATCATCGCCAACGACCTGCAGCTGGATACCCGCGGCCAGGCGCTGGACAACCGCAGCGGCATCATTGCCAGTCTTTCCGGAAATGCAGCGCTGCGCAGTGGTGCGCTGGACAACACCGGTGGCCTGCTGCAGTCGGCGGCAGCGCTCAGCATCGACACCTCCGGACAGCGGCTGACCAATGCCGCTTCCAATGGCAACGGCATCGTCAGCAGTGGCACGCTGCAGATCCGCAGTGGCGATCTGGACAATCGAGGTGGCTCGGTGTTCGCCAAGGCCGGCGCCGACGTGCAGGCCGTCAACATCGACAACAGTGGCGGCGGCTCGCTGGTGAGTGCAGCCGACCTGCTGCTGCGCGCGCAGCAGCTGGCCAACAGCGGTGGCAGCGTGACCGCCGGTGGCAATGCCGACATCGGTTTGCAGGGCGCCCTGCTCAACAGTGGCGGCCTGGTGGCGGCAACCGGCCGCCTCGACCTGCAGGCCGGTTACATCGACAACCGCAATACGCTCAGCCAGGCCAATGGCCCTGCGCTGGGCTTGCAGGGCAAGAACCTGCAGGTGACCACCGGCAACCTGGACAACCAGAACGGCCAGGTGATTGCCGACAACCTGCTGCTGCAGGTGAACCAGCGCCTGGACAACAGCGGTGGCCAGGTGTCGGCGGCGCTGACCTCCGATGTCCGCGCCGATACCCTGGTCAACAGCGGTGGCACCCTGGTGGCCGGCAGGCAGCAGACGCTCCGCACCCGCGAGATCATCGGTGATGGCCGGCTGATGTCGCAGGGTGACATGACCCTGGAGCTGGGCCAGAGCCACACCAACCGTGGCGAAATGGTGGCCAACGGCACACTGAGCCTGTCCATCCAGGGCAACCTGGACAACAGCGGCAAGCTGGCGGGTGCCAACGTCAACATCAATGCCGGCAACATCACCAACGCTTCCACTGGCGAGATCAGCAGCATCGGCCTGACCCGCCTGGCAGCGGGGGGCGCACTGGTCAACTACGGCCTGCTGGACGGCAACGTCACCCACATCACCGCAGCGAGCGTCGACAACATCGGCAGCGGCCGCATCTACGGTGACCGTGTCGCCATCCAGGCGGGCTCGCTCAACAACCTCGCCGCCAACATCGGCGGCGTGGACCGTGCAGGCACCATCGCCGCGCGCCAGCGTCTGGACCTGGGCGTCGGCACGCTGACCAACAGCGGCAAGAGCCTGATCTTCAGTGATGGCGACGCCGCCATCGGCGGGGCGCTGAACGGGCTGGCCGCGGTCGGCAGCGCGCAGCGGGTGGACAACATCGGCTCCACCATCGAGGTCAGCGGCAACCTGGACCTGTCCGCACTGGCGGTGAACAACATCCGCGAGAACGTGGTCGTGGAGAAGGTCACCACCGTGCATGCGCCGGTCCGGCTGGAGCAGCCTGGCTGGTTCAAGAACGCCACCAACAACAACCGTGATTTCCGCGCAACGTCGAACTACCAGCCGTACGAGATCTACTACCTCGATCCGTCCGACATCCTCGAAGACACCCCCTATGTCACCCCGGATGGCCAGCAGATCCGCAAGGCGGTCATCCGGCTGACCAGCAACACCAGTGCCTACGCCTTCGCCCGCGGTGGCGCGTACGGCGCGCGCGCGTCGCGCGAACGCCTGAACGTGCAGGACGGTACGGTCACGGTCTACTACGTTGGCCGTGCCGACAACCGCAACAATCCCGATCAGCTCGGTGCGGGGGCGGAAGATCCCTTCCGCGACCTGTCCGTCCGCGGGGCCGGTTCGCCGCCGATCGAGTACGTGACCGACACCCTCAGGTACAACAACGCCTACGGCACCTGCACCACCACCTGCGTGCAGATCATCACCTATCCGGACTACGACAACCCGGAATCGACGCTGATCAACATGCAGCGCCACCCGCAGGACACCAGCGGCAACGAGAAGACCCGCATCGCTACCCGTACCACCGTGGAAGACGTGGTGGTATCGGCAGGCAACAATGCGGTGATCAATGCCGGCGGCAACATGCGGATCAGCACCGATCGGCTGGAGAACCGTTTCGCCAACATCGCCGCGGGCCGCGACCTGGCCATTGTCGGCCTGAACCGTGACCGCTCCGAGGTGATCAATGCAGCCGAGCAGCTGACCCGCACCAGCACGTTCGACAACGTGTCCATCACCTACGGTGGCTCGTCCAGCCGCTGGAAGGCGGCCCCCATCACCGAGAAGACCGGTGCGCTGGGTTCGTCGATAACGGCCGGCGGCAAGCTCACCATCGATGTCGGCAACCTGCGCAACGACAACACCGGTGGCAGCAATCCCAACGCCGGTGGCGGCAAGGGCACGGCGCAGTTGGATACCGCTGGCCACGGCACAGGCGCGGTCGGTCCGGGGGCCGGCAACGTGCAGGGGCCTGGCCAGAGCAGCGGCCAGGGTGCGGACAGCGTGGATGCGCGGGGACCGGGCACGGCCGGTGCGGCACAGGGGGCCAGTGGCGGCCATCAGCAGGCGGTCGCCCAGGCCGATGGCGTGCGCGCAGATGCGGCAGGCGCACAGGGGCCCGGTCAGGCCGGCAACGCCGGCACCGGTGCCGGCACCGCGCAGGACATCACGGCGGCGCAGGCCGGGCAGGCCAACGCCAATGGCCCGGCCACGGTCCGTGCCGGTGAGCACGCCGGCAGTGGTGGCAACACCGCGGTGGCGGGCAAGCAGGCCACGACGACCACCAGTACCGACCCGCGCGTGGTGGTCACCACCAGCCCGAATGCCAGTGCGCCCACGGCCAGCCTGTTCAACGTGGACGCCAACCGTGGCAATCACATCGTGGAAACCGATCCGCGTTTTGCCAGCTACCGCGATTGGCTCAGCTCGGATTACCTGCTGCAGCGCGCGGGCTTTGAGCCCTCGCAGACGCAGAAGCGCCTGGGTGACGGCTTCTATGAGCAGAAGCTGGTACGCGAGCAGATCGGCGAGCTCACCGGCCGCCGCTTCCTTACCGGCCATGCCAGCGACGAGGAGCAGTACCGCGCGCTGCTGGAGGCCGGTGCCACGGTCGCAAGCGAATGGGGCCTGCGACCGGGCGTGGCGCTCACCGCCGAGCAGATGGCACGGCTGACCAGCGACATTGTCTGGCTGGTGGAAAAGGACGTCACCCTGGCCGATGGCTCGGTGGTCCGTGCGCTGGTCCCGCAGGTCTACCTACGGGTGATGCCGGGCGACCTCGGCAACGATGGCGCATTGCTGGCCGGCGCGGAGGTGGACGTCAAGCTGCGCGGTGACCTCGTCAACAGCGGCACGATTGCCGGTCGCCAGCTGGTCAGCATCGATGCCGGCAACATCCGCAACCTGGCCGGCGGCCAGATCAGCGGTGCCCAGGTGGGCCTGTCGGCGCGGCAGGACATCGACATCATCGGCAGTACCGTCAAGGCCACCGATGCGCTCGCACTGAAGGCCGGCGGCAACATCACCGTGGCCTCGACCACCACGGAATGGAAGGACCAGGGCGATCGCCTGTCGCAGCAGAAGACCACGCTGGATCGCGTGGCGGGCCTGTATGTCACCAATCCTGGTGGCGAAGGCGTGCTGTCGGTGGTGGCCGGCGGTGACATCGGCCTGAAGGCGGCGGAGATCCGCAATGCCGGCAAGAATGGCATCACCCAGCTGGCTGCCGGTGGCAACATCGACCTCGGCGCGCAGACGCTGGGCCAGAGCAGTGCGCTGAACCACGACAGCCGCAACCACACCAGCAACAGCCAGACCACGCACGCGGTGTCTTCGATTGAAGGCGCGGGCGATGTGGTGCTGGCCGCGGGCAAGGACATCAACCTGGCCGCAACCCGCATCAAGGCCGATGGCGGCATGGCCCTGCAGGCCGGTGGTGACATCAACAGCCAGGTGCTGGTGGACAGCCGCAGCAGTGATTTCAGTGCCGGTGGCAAGCGCAGCTCGCTGCAGATCAGCCAGAGCGATGAGACCGTGCGCGGCAGCCAGTTGCAGGCTGGCGACAATGTAGTGCTGAGGGCGAACCGCGATATCAATCTGACTGCAACCCAGGTCGCCAGCTCGGATGGCACGCTGAGCGTGGCGGCCGGACGCGACGTCAACCTGCTCTCGGCCAGCGAAACGCATGACTTCAGTCTGGACAGCTACGACAAGAAAAAGAAAACCCTGTCGAGCACCACCACCACCCGCCACGCCGAGAGCAGTGACAGCTATGCGATTGGCACCGGCTTGATGGGCGAGAGCGTGAGCGTCACCGCCGGCCGCGATCTGACCGCCGTAGGCGCGGTGGTTGATGCCACCGGCGCAGTGGTCCTCGGTGCGGGCAACAATGTGCTGATCACTTCTGCGGAAGACCATCACAGCAGCGAGTCCAGCGAAAGCAGGAAGAAGTCCGGCTTCACCGGTGGCTTCTCCAATGGAACCGCTTCGATCGGCTATGGCAGTTCGAAGAACAGCAGCAGTTCTGCCGAGCAGTCGACCACCCAGGTCGGCTCTGCGATCGCTTCGCGCGAAGGCAACGTGCTGATCAACGCCGGCAACCAGCTGACGATCGCGGCGTCCGACGTGGCCGCAGGCAAGGATCTGACCCTGGTTGGCAAGGACATCAACCTGATTGCGCGCCAGGATACGGTGGATACCCAGTCCAGTCAGTCGAGCAAATCCAGCGGCTTCTCGGTGGGCGTCACCTACGACCCAGCCAAGGCGTACCGCACCGCACGCGACAACGCCACCGAAGGCATGGCCGACAGCGGCACGATGATGGGCCGGATCACGCGTACCGCTGAAGGCGTAGCGGCTGGCGTGTCGGCGGCCGTGCTGCCGGCAATCACCGCCGGCAGCCAGCGCTCGAACAGCAACCAGAGCCACTCCACCAGTGAGGCCCGGGTCAGCAACCTCAATGCAGGCGGAAATCTCTCGCTGATCGCCAACGGCGGCTCGATCACCAGCCAGGGTGCGCAGATGACGGCCGAGGGCAATGCTGTCCTGCTGGCCACCAAGGACATCGTCTTCGATGTCGCGCACAACACAGAGCGCAGTGAAAGCGACAGCCGTGGCAAGGGTTGGGGTATCGCCACCAACTCGGCAGGCCTGCCGTTCGGCACCAACAACTCACGCAGCGATGGCGTCGGACAGAGCGACACCATCACCGGTACCCAGCTGTCGGTTGGGGGCGGCGTGCGCATGGCCACCACCGAGGGTGACATCCGCCTGACCGCCGCCAACATCGCCGCAGAGAAGGACGTCAACATCCGCGCTGCGGGCGACCTGACGATCCGTAGCGGGCAGGACACGGTCAGCAATGCCAACCGCTCAGACAGCAAGGCGATCGGCACCGTGCAGATCTCCGATACCGAGAAGTTCTCCGGCTGGCATCGCGAGCAGCATCGCGATGACAGCGCGCAGGTCTCGCAGGTGGCCAGCACCGTTGGCAGTCTCGGCGGCAACGTCAACCTCACCGCCGGTGGCAAGTACACGCAGAGTGCCAGCAATGTGGTGGCGGCCAAGGACGTGAACATCACCGCTGCCGAGATCGAGCTGCTGACCGCCGACGAAAGTGGCCACTACTCGCAGAGCGACAAGGACCTGAAGATCGGTGCCTTCGCGCGGGTGAAGTCGCCGTTGATCGATCTGCTCAACAATGTCGATGCCGCCCGCAAGTCCGACGACCGCCTGCAGAAGATGCAGGGCCTTGCCGCTGGTGCCAATGCCTATCAGGCCGCCAGTGCCATCTCCAGCATGGCCGGCAAGGGCGGAGGCGGGGCACTCCTCAGTGCCGAGGCCGGCGTCGGTTTCAAGACCTCCAGCAGCAGTGCCGATGGCAGCAGCCAGGTCTCGCGCGGCTCCACCATCCAGGGCGGTGGAAACGTCAACCTGACCAGTACCGCTGGCGACATCCACGTGGTGCAAGGCAATCTGAGCGCGGGCAACACGCTCAGTCTGGATTCGGCCGGTGACATCCTGCTGGAAGCCGGCAAGGCGCATGTGGCCGACCGTAGCAAGAGCAGCAATGCCGGCGCCGAAGTCGGCGTGGGCGTTGCGGTGGGTGCGCAGACCGGTGTGTATGTCTACGCCGAAGCGAGTGTGGGCAGCAGCAAGTCCAATGCCGAGAGCAGCACCTGGCAGAACACCACGCTGACCGGCAAGAACATCTCGATGAAGGCCGAGGGCGATACCACCCTCCGCGGCGCGACCGCCACCGCCGACCGCATCGACGTCAAGACCGGTGGCACGCTGACCATCGAATCGCTGCAGGACATCGCCGAGAGCATGTCCAAGAACAGCCAGGTGGGTGGCCGCGTGCAGGTGTCGTTCGGCACCGCGTGGAACGCCGACGGCTACGCCAGCGGAGGCAAGGCCAACGGCAGCTATCAGGGCGTCGGCCAGCAGAGTGGCCTGTTCGCAGGTGATGGCGGTTATCACGTTGATGCCGGCCAGGTGAACCTGGTAGGCGGCGCGATCGCCAGCACGAATGCGGGCAACAGTGAACTGACTGCTGATTCGCTGACGTTCACCGACCTGCAGAACCATATGGACTACAAGGCCAGCTCGGGCAGCATCAGTGGTGGCTTCGGTAACGGGGGCAAGGGACCGGCCGGCAAGGGCGTGGGGGCCGGCGAGCAGCTGAAGGGCATTGGCACGAGCATCGTGACCGGCGAGTTGGGGCGGCCGACGGGTGTCTCGATAGGTGGTGGGCTGCCCATGCATGAGAGCGGCAGCGACAGCTCCAGCACGCGTGCGACGCTGACCGAGGGCAACATCACCATCGGCGGCAGGAAGACCACCGCGGCCGAGCTGGGCGTCAACACCGATGCAGCCGCTGCACACCGCGCGCTGGAAGCGATGCCTGATGCGAACAAACTGCTGGCTGACCAGCAGGCAATGGCGAACGCAGCCAGCACGGTGCTTGCCACCAGCAAGCAGGTCTCAGTGGATGTGCAGGCCTATCAGAGCAACAAGGCGACCCAGGCGTACTACGACGGCCTGTCGCCGGAACAGAAGAACGAATTCAACGCGCTAAGCGCGGAACAACGCGATGCGGTGCTGACGGCAAACAGCCCGGCCTACGAAAATGCCAAGAAGTGGGGCACGGGCGGTGAATACAACCGCGCATTGAACGCAGTGACGACCGCCCTTGTGGGAGGCGCAGCGGGACAAGGTGCTGGTCAGGTCGCCTCCAATGCACTGGCGCCATATGCCGCCTACTTCATCGGCAGCACGCTTGACCCGAACCATGGCAGTGACCCGAACGCAACGCTGCAATTGCTGTCGCATGCGGTGCTGGGTGCGCTGCTGGCCGAAGCCAATGGTGGCAATGCGGGGACCGGTGCCGTATCGGCGGCCGGCGGCGAGTTGGCAGCGAAGGTGCTGACCGATACGTTGACCGGGGGCGATCCTTCCAGGCTGAGCCCGGAACAGAAGGAGATGGTGCTGGCGCTGTCGCAGGCGGTGGGTGCACTGGCGGGTGGCCTGTCGGGGCAGGATCTGGCTGGGATCGCGTTGAATGCGGGGATTGCCAAGAACTCGGTTGAGAACAACTTCCTTGCCGAGGATCAGGCTCGAGTAATGAAGCAGCAACTCGACGAGTGCGGCAGCGACACGTCATGTCAGAAGATGGTGCGTGACGTTGCCAAGCAACTGTCGGAGCGAATGGACTATGAGCTGCTCTCGGTTTGTACAGCGAACTCGGCGAGCCCTGCGTGTCAGGCGTTTGTGAATGCGGCCGTTTCCTACAAGTATGGCTCGTGGCCCGGAGAGCTTGGACTGTTCGATGATCTCGGCCGTAGCAGCGAGGCGCTTTCCTCGTTCGCTCACTCCATGAATGGACGTGCCTATCGCGAGCTGATTTTTGAGAACGGGGGGCTCCAGCCCGTCTATATCCTGCCTCAGGAATATACGGTGGCCGCGCTGGCGCAGTGGACCGCCGGTGTCGACACTTCCATCGATCAATATGGGCTGTGGTCCAAGGAGACTGCAGGCGAAGTAGGCCTTGGGCTGGCACAGTTGCTGGCACGACGCTATGGAATGGTCAATATAGTCGGCGGCAACGGAGGCTTTGGGAGCGGACGGAGTGATGGGACACCGAATACCTCAAGCGGGACGCAAGTGGATGCGGAGAAGTCCGCACTGGAGAGAATCGCAGGTCGCCCGGCAGGGCCCGATTTGTCTCTCAAACAACCTGAATCCGTTCTTCAGGCGTACTCGCAAAAGCGAATTGATGACCTCGCACACCAATACAATAGCAAGTCATTGGATCCTAAGGATTTTCAGCTGAATCTTGGTTCAAAGGTCTTGAAGGCCGATGCTCAAGTCAGTACGGGTGCTCCGGTTTATATTGGTGCAAGCACATCCGATGTCATGCTGTATTTCAGACAGCTGACTGGAACTGATCGCATGCCTGTCGCGAAGGTCGTACCTGGAAAGGGTCTTCTTTATACGGCAACCACGAGCTCTGGTGCAAAGATAACTCTTAGAGATTTTTCAACGAGCGCGCAGAAGACTGGTGCGAGTTGGACAATTGATGTGCAGGATAAATCCATAAATAATGGAAAGCGAGTAGAGGTGAAGTTCAAATGAAAGATGGGATTTATTGTGCAGTGGTGATTTCTTCGTTTGGGTTATCAATGGGTACCGTCTGGCAGCACATGACGATGGAAATGGGAGGTGTTGGGATCTCAGAAAGAAAAGACGCGTTCTTCGAGTTGATGGGTCGTTTGTTGAGGGAAGGGAAAGTGAGGCTTGCAACGGACGGGGTGTTCTTGCAAGGCGACTGGAGGGAGCAGCTGACGCTAATCTCAAACGCTTGGCCCGAAAATCCTGGTGAAGATGATATCGATGGATTCGGCCTCTGGTTCTTGACCGATGCTCCGGCGGGTCTGGTTTGGATCGGCGCAGATGGCCGTGAACACTGGACGTAGTAGTCCGATTCATGTCGGTGGCGCCACGATGATCCTGACGAATGGGTCAGGGCTTGTAACGACACCGAGCTTTGATGAAGCTTGCTTGAGAAGTGTTTTGCGCTCAGTACTTGCCGTGAACTGCAGGGGTGGGATGATCTATTCTCGGATATGAAGAAAATGGTCGCCTGTCATCCAAGTTTGAATCAGCTTTCAATGGAAGCATTGGCCTCGCTATTCAATTGGAGCAATCGATAGGTCAGAGGCATCACCCCCAGCAGATCCAAGAAATGTCTGGCGTAATCAGGAATGTTCTTCATTACTCTTATGGCTACTCCATGGGAGTTCTATGGAGAAATATGAACATGGAGTTTGATGCGGGGAGTGTCGCTTTTGAGCAGCAGACGGAAGAGTTCTTCTCGATGCTTAGGATGTTGATGCAGGAAGGGAAGCTGAAGCTTGCCTCGGATGGTGTCTTCGCCGATGGCGATATCGATGCGCAACTGGATGTTTTGCGTCACGCTTGGCCTGCTACAAGAGATCAGGAAGATCTCGATGAGGATGGATTCTGGTTTCTTACGGATGCACCGTTTGGATTGGTTTGGACCGCGCCTGAGGGAGACGTCTGGACCTGATTTGAGTGTGGAATTCATCGGATGAAGCGGGGATGGCTTTTTGAAGCTGAAGTCCTCTCTCGTGAGTAATTTTTCGAGATTCCGTATCGCAATGCCTCGGTGATCGAAGTCGCCGGGTGATATATGTATCTACTGTCGAAGGATGATTACTATCCACATGCGCTGTTGGGAGCCCTCGCAGAGGAAGGGGCACAAATAGCAGTTGATGCCGAAGTCGGCGAATGAAGCAATCTACAACGAAGCAATCATCAGGTCGGCTGCAGATCTATGGATGAAAGAATTAGAAAGCTCTGCGGCGAGATCTCTGCAATGGACGCTGCGGCCGCATCGGAGTGGTTGATGAACTACGCCGCCTTGAGGTCGGACAATTATCGGGATGCATTTGTTCTGATGAAGTGCCGTTCCTGGCCCAGGGCAGAGCAGAAAAAGTTGGCCAACTACTATTTGCAGGCTGTTCCTTATGCGAGCTCATATCCCTACGAGGTCTTTCTTTCGTTCATGTCGGTAAGGTCCTTCTTGAGTTGTCTTGATGCTTTTATTCCAGAGGCCGGTGCCTATCGTGACCTTCTCGCCTACCATCTTGGTCCAGTTCTGGATCGAGTGGGGAAGAATGATTCTGATCGGATGTTGATTGCGGAGTTCATGGGTGAGCTCAGCGGGTAGAGGGATCATTACGTCCGAATGCCCTGTACGCGGATGAGAACGCTCTGCCGTAGCATAAGACCTTTGACGATGGCGCCGCTGTAAAGGTTCGACGATGAGTATTTCGCTGTTTCTTGAAGTCGAGGTTGGTTCCAAACTCGAAGCCGTGCAACGAGCCTTGGATTCGATCCAGGCCGAGTATTCCGATGGTCTGGACAAGCTGCAGGGGTATCTTCCAGCGTCCAACACGGGGTTCGGGTTCCGCATCGTTGAGCCGCCGGAGGCTGTCGTCGCAGAAGGGCTGGAGGCCGAGTGGCGCGTGGGGCTGCTGGGTTCGTTCCATTTCCGCGCAAGCGGATTTGAATGCGCTTGAGAAGAAATCTGCCGTTTCATCAAGCGCTATGCTGCGGGATGTGAATCGCGCTTCGTGCTTTCCTTCCAGTTCGAGAGCATCTATGCCGCAAGATTGGGGCAGGATCTGATCTTTGCGGGCCCTGCTGCCCCATACTGCCGCTTCGCTCTTTTCATGTGATCCGCTACATCTTAATGATCAGGCACTGCCACCAGCACGTGGACTGCGGGTCATCGGCGATGTCGTTCGGCACGCTGCGTCGAACCACGGCTGCGGTCCGTGGTTACAATCTGCCCATGATCAGCCCCCGCCTTCTGGTTTCCGCACTGCTGGCGCTGGCCCTTTCGGCCTGCACGGCTACCGCGCCCGTGCAGCACAACCCGCTCGCCACCTGGGTGCCGTCACCCAACCAGAACGCGCGCACCCCGGTCATCATCGTGCTGCACCATACCGAGCAGAAGTCGGTGCAGCAGAGCTTGCATACGCTGCGCACCGCCAATAGCGGTGGCCCGGTCAGCGCGCACTACCTGATCGGCGCCGATGGCCATCGCTACCAGCTGGTGGCCGATGAGCGCCGTGCCTGGCATGCCGGTGCCGGACGCTGGGGCACCATCACTGATCTCAACTCGGCCTCGATCGGCATCGAGCTCGACAACGACGGCCGCAGCCCCTTCAGCCCGGCGCAGATCGAATCGCTGATCGTGCTGCTGCGCGACCTCACCACCCGCCTGAACATCCCGCCGCGCCAGGTGATCGGCCATGCCGACCTGGCGCCGACGCGCAAGCAGGATCCGAGCCGGTTCTTCCCCTGGCAGCAGTTGGCCGAGGCTGGCTTCGGGGTATGGCCGCGCGCCGCTGACGGCGCGGCACCGGAAGGCTTCGACGCGTGGAATGCGCTGGCCCGCTTCGGTTATCCGCTGGACAACCGCGAGGCCACCGTAGCCGCGTTCCACCGCCGCTTCCGCGGCCGCGACGACCTGCCGAAGACGCTGGATGCCGAAGATGCCCGCATCCTGCACTCGTTGCTGCTGCAGATGCCGTGACCCCGCGCATGAACGCTTGGCCCCGCGTTGGGTTGCCGCCCAGCGGCCGGCACTCCACCATGGCGGCATGATCGATTCCGCTACCTTCTTCAAGCGCAAGCACTGGACCCTGTTGGCAGCGGCCGTGCTCGCCGGCTGCTCCACCACCGCTCCCCGTACCGGATCCGAAGTGCCGACGCCGGCCACACCGCCCGCGGCCACCTACGCCAAGGCTGCATGGAGCGCACTGCCGCCGGTTTCCGACAGCGATCTGCAGGCCGGTTTCGTTGCCTGGCGCAGCAGCTGCAGCCGCCTCAAGAACGATGCGGTCTGGGCCAAGCCCTGCGCCACCGCCGCCGCGGTATCAGACAAGGACCCGGCCGCGATCCGCCAGTTCCTGCAGCGCGACCTTGATGTCTATGCGCTGCGTGCCGGCGGCCACCAGGCCGACGGGCTGATTACCGGCTACTACGAGCCGATCTACGCCGGCAGCCTGACCCGCACCGACAAGGCGACGGTGCCGGTGTACGGCACGCCGGATGATCTGGTGGTGGTGCAGCTGGAGAGCCTCTACCCGGAACTGAAAGGCAAGCGCCTGCGCGGGCGCGTCGAAGGCAAGGTGCTCAAGCCCTATGACGACGCTGGCACCATCGCGGCCAAGGGCGCCAAGGCCCCGGTGTTGGCCTGGCTGACCGACCCGATGGATCTGCAGCTGCTGCAGATCCAGGGGTCCGGCCGGGTGCGCCTGGCTGATGGCAAGCAGGTGCGGCTGGCCTATGCGGAACAGAACGGCCACCCGTACCGTGCCATCGGCCGCTGGCTGGTCGACCAGGGCCAGCTGAAGAAGGAAGACGTCACCATGGACGCCATCCGTGCCTGGGCACGGGCCAACCCCGCGCGCGTGCCGGAACTGCTGCGCAGCAACCCCAGCTACGTGTTCTTCGTGCGCAACCCGGACAGCCCGGAGGGTCCACGTGGTTCACTGAACGTGCCGCTCACCGCCGGCTACAGCGTGGCGGTGGACCGCACCGTGGTGCCGCTGGGCAGCCTGCTGTGGCTGTCGACCACGCGCCCCGATGGCACGCCCGTGGTGCGCCCGGTGGCCGCGCAGGACACCGGCGGCGCCATCGCCGGTGAAGTGCGCGCGGACCTCTACTGGGGCAGCGGCGATGCTGCTGGCAAGCTGGCCGGCGACATGAAGCAGAAGGGCAATATCTGGATGCTGTGGCCGAAGAGCGTGGCGCTGCCGCGGTAGGTTGCCCCCCGGATGCCTGATAATGGCGCCATTCCGAACTTTCCGGCCGCGCCTGCGGCCAGGACCCCTGCAATGACCTACGCAAAGCACAACGCAAAACCCGGCGCGAAGTCCGCCGCAAAGAAGTACTACAAGCACTGGGCCGAATCGGGCCTGGGCAAGGGCAACGTGCTGATGGAAGCGCGCGGCGAGAAGATCGTGCGCCAAGTGGAAATCTACGGCACCAAGATGGTCTGGGCCGACGAGCATGCCCACAGCGATGACCGCTTCCTGCTGGCCGACCAGCCGGTGTCGTTCCTGGATTTCGACGAGGACGACGAAATTTCCGCACGCGAATTCGAAAGCGCCTGGAAGAAGGCCAGGGAAGCCACCGGCTACCCGGTGTAACGCTGCCCGGCCGGGGTCAGAGCCCTTTCCTCACGGAAAGAGCTCTGACCCCGAACCCCGCGTTTTGCACTACATTGGTGCAATGTCCGACCCCGCACCCCCGCCGTCCCTCGATGCCCTGGGCACGCCGCTGGCCTGGGCCGGGGCCGATGGCTGCATCGCCGGCTGCAATCCGGCCTTCGCACGCTGGCTGGGCGTCAGCGTCCGGCGCCTGCTGGGGCGGCCGCTGGCTGCACTGGAAGTGCAGGGCGAGGCACTGGCCCATTTCCTGGCCCGCGATGAGCGCGACAGCCTGCGCCTGAACCGGCTGGCGCTGGCGGTGCCCGGCGAGGCGCCGCGCTTCGCCGAGGGCTGGATGAGCCGCCGCGACGATGGCGGCTGGCTGCTGGAGGCGCATCCGGTCGATGAATTCCCCGGGCTCGACCCGACCCAGGCCCTGCCCAGCGCGCTCAGTGCAGCGCTGAAGGGGCTGGCCCACGAGCTGCGCAACCCGCTGGCCGGGCTGAAGGGCGCGGCCCAGCTGCTGGCCCGCCGCGCGGCCCAGCGCGACGCCAGCGAACGCGAGCTGATCGAACTGATCGGCTCGGAGATCGAGCGCCTCAACGGCCTGCTCGACCAGTTGCTGTCGCCGGCCCCGGCCGCGCCGCATGCCGAACTGAACATCCATGCGGCGCTGGAGCGCGTGCTGCGCCTGGCCGAGAGCGAAGCCGGCTGGGCGGTACGGCTGCAGCGCGACTACGACCCCAGCATTCCCGAATTCCATGGCGACGCCGACCGCCTCACCCAGGCGGTCTGGAACCTGGTGCGCAACGCGATCCAGGCCGGCGCCGGCAGCATCACCCTGCGCACCCGCGTGGAGCATGGCGTGCGCATTGCCGAGCAGCTGCACACGCTGGCGTTGCGCCTGGAAATCGCCGACGACGGCCGTGGCGTGCCCGAGGAACTGGCCGAACACCTGTTCCTGCCGCTGGTCAGTGGCCGCGCCGAGGGCACCGGGCTGGGCCTGGCGCTGGCCCAGCAGGTGGCGCGCGAACACCGCGGCACGCTGACCTACCGCTCGCGCCCGGGCCATACCGTGTTCACCCTGCTGCTGCCGATCGTCAGCAGCGCCGCCCCGGCCGAGGAGGCCCCGCGCGATGTCTGAGTCTTCTTCGTCCCCGCAGCGCATCTGGGTGGTCGATGACGATCGTGCCGTGCGCTTCGTGCTGTGCACCGCGCTGCGCGAGGCGGGCTACCAGGTCGTCGATTTCGACAGCGCCACGCCCGCGTTGCAGGCCTTGAGCGAAGGCCCGCCACCGGCGTTGCTGTTCACCGATGTACGCATGCCCGGCGACGACGGCCTGGTGCTGCTGGACAAGCTCAAGGCCGCATTGCCGCAGCTGCCGGTGGTGGTGATGTCGGCCTATACCGATGTGGCCAGCACCGCCGGTGCGTTCCGCGGTGGCGCGCATGAATTCCTGTCCAAGCCGTTCGACCTGGACGATGCCGTGGCGCTGGCGCAGCGTGTGCTGCCGGCGGTGGCGCCGGCGCTGGCCGCGTCCAGCCCCGCCGCCGAAACGCCCAGCGACCAGCCGCCGCAACTGGTGGGTGATACGCCGCCGATGCGCGCGCTGTTCCGCGCCATCGGCCGCTTGGCGCAGGCACCACTGGCGGTGCTGATCACCGGCGAGACCGGTACCGGCAAGGAACTGGTGGCGAATGCGCTGCATCGCGAATCACCACGCGCGCACGGTCCGTTCGTTGCACTCAACACTGCCGCAATCCCGGCCGAGCTGCTGGAAAGCGAGCTGTTCGGCCACGAGGCCGGCGCCTTCACCGGTGCGCAGCGCCGCCATATCGGCCGCTTCGAGCAGGCCGATGGCGGCACGCTGTTCCTGGATGAGATCGGCGACATGCCGCTGCCGCTGCAGACCCGCCTGCTGCGCGTGCTGGCGCAGGGCGAGTTCTTCCGTGTCGGTGGCCGTGAACTGATCCGCGTCGATGTGCGCGTGATCGCCGCCACCCACCAGGATCTGGAAGGTCTGGTTGCACAGGGGAAGTTCCGCGCCGACCTGCTGCATCGCCTGGATGTGGTGCGCCTGCAGCTGCCGCCGCTGCGCGAGCGCCGCGAGGACATCGCGCAACTGGCCAGCACCTTCCTGGCCGCCGCCGCGCGCAAGCTGGACACGCCACCGAAGCGCCTGACCGCTGCCGCCCTGCAGGCGCTGCGGGAACACGACTGGCCGGGCAACGTGCGCGAACTGGAAAACGTGTGCTGGCGGATGGCGGCGTTGGCCGCCGCCGACACCATCGGCGTGGCCGACGTCGATACCGCGCTCAACCGTACGCGCGGTCGCCGCAGCAGCACCACCAGCGCCGATCCGGGGCAGTGGGAAGCGCTGCTGGCCGAATGGGCACGCCGTCAGCTGGCCGAAGGCGTGGAAGGGCTGCACGCGCAGGTGCGCGAGCGGGTCGACCATGCCCTGCTGGAGGCCGCGCTGCAGATCACCCATGGCCGCCGAGCCGAAGCCGCTGCCCGCCTGGGCCTCGGCCGCAATACCCTTACCCGCAAGCTGGGCGCCGGGCGCCGCCGCGGGGGCCATTGAACGGTCCCTGCACGCGATCCTCGCGCCCGCTTGCCGAACCGTTGATCGTTCATGGACGATGCCGTCCGTAGTGTCACCTGCAAGGAGTCTTCGATGCGTCTGTCCTTTGCCATCCTGCCGTTGTCCGCCGCCGTGCTGCTGTCTGCCTGTGGCAGTGCGCCGAAGAAGGCCGAGCCCACCCCGCCACCGCCGACCGTGGTCAGCGCCGCGAAACAGGGCGAGGCCAATCTGTCGCCGGCTTCGGCCAGCATCGTCAGTGGCCGCATCGCGCTGATGGTGGAGCCCGGTGGCATCCACATCACCGGCCTGATCGGTGGCCTGCAGCCGATGCAGCAGGCCGGCTTCCACATCCACGAGCGCGGCGACTGCAGCGCGGTGGATGCCAGCAGTGCCGGCAATCACTTCAATCCCGGTGGCGCTGCGCATGGTCGCGCCGGCACCGGCAAGCACCACCTGGGCGACATGGACAATCTGCGTGCCGACGCCCAGGGCCGCGCCAACGTCGATATCCACCTCAAGGGCGTTACCCTTGGCGGAGGCGCCGCCACCGATATCGCCGGACGTGCACTGGTCGTGCATGCCAACGCCGACGACTATCGCAGCCAGCCCGCCGGCAATGCCGGCGTCCGCATCGCCTGTGGCGTGATCCGGGTTGTCCGCTGATCACTGCAGGCACCATCCAGGGAGAGATTCCATGCGTTTGATCCACACTTCGCTGTTCGCGGCCATTGCTGCACTGGGCCTGGCGGCCTGCAACCAGCAGCCGGCCGCGCCGCAGGCTGAAACCCCGCCGGCCGCGCCGGCCGACGGCGCCACCACCGAACCGGCTGTGACGCCGGCCCCGGCGGCTGCACCGGCTGCCGACGCCTCGGCCAGCGCCGAGCTGGCACCGACCCAGGGCAACGAGACCAAGGGCAGCGTCACCTTCAAGGTGGTTGACGGCAAGGTCCATGTGACCGGCCAGATCAGTGGCCTGAAGCCGGGTAGCGAACACGGCTTCCACATCCACGAGAAGGGCGACTGCAGTGCCCCGGACGGCATGAGCGCCGGTGGCCACTTCAATCCGGGCAAGCAGGATCACGGCAGCGTGGCCACCGATCCGCACCACGGCGGTGACATGCCCAACATCAAGGCCGACGACAAGGGCGTGGCCACCATCGACGGCCCGGTGTCGAGCAACGTCAACATCGGCAAGGGTGATGACTTCGACATCATCGGCCGCGGCTTGATCGTCCACGCCGATGCGGACGACTACAAGACCCAGCCGACCGGCAACGCCGGCGCGCGCCTGGCGTGTGCGGTGATCCAGAAGGCCCCGTAAGGCCGATCGTGCTGGGAACAGAAAACGCCGGCGCAAGCCGGCGTTTTTCCTGATCGGTAGTGCCGGCCGCTGGCCGGCAATCGCAGATCCGGAGGTTGCCGGCCAGCGGCCGGCACTACCGGCCTTCAGCGCGCCAGCAGCTCGCGCGCGTCCTGGCCGGCCTCGCAGTGCACGAACAGCACCGGCACGCCGTGCGCTTCCAGCACTGCGGCCATCTGCCGCTGGCGCATCAGGAACTGCTCGTAGATCCCCTTCAGGCGGTCACAGTCGTTCTTGCCGTGGTTGTAGTGCGCGCACCAGCCGGCCGGGTCGAACAGCGCCATGCGCGCTTCGCCATGCGTATAGCGCAGCAGCGGCTCGGGCGCGGCGTTGAGCCACTCGTCCTCGCCCGGCGCCATGATCGCGGTCTCGATCAGCGGCCACAGCGCCGCCAGGCCCTGGTTGTCGTACTGCATCGACATCATCGCGGCCAGATCATTCACGGTGAAGTAGCGCGCGTGCTCGATGCGGGCACCGAAGGTGTTCTGCGCCATCAACGCGGTATCGGCATGCGCCATGCCGTTGGCCAGCAGTGTTTCTTCCAGCGCGTTGGCGACGGTGTTGGTGGTGGCTACGTCGCTGCCGGTCAACAGGAACGGCACCACGCGCAGGCCACCGCCCACCAGGCTGGCATCGGCCTGGAAGGGCAGGGGCACGTCACCCTGGGCATCGGTGCCGAAGGCGAGCAGGCGCGGGCCCTGGTTGCGGCCCGGGGCGCGCATCTGCAGTTCTTCCAGGCGGCGATGGATCGGCCAGCCCGGGCGCAGCACTTCGGCCGGGTCGAAATGGGCGGCGGCGAACACCAGGTCCAGCTCGGCCACCTGCGGCACCAGCTTGGACAGGTCGCGGCCGACGCGATCGGCCAGTTCACCGGCTTGTTCAGCGCTGAGCACCGCCTGGCGGGGGACTTCACCGCCGGCCAGTTCCAGGGCCAGCACGCCAAGGGCATTCATCGCGGGGTCGGGTTTGCTCATGGTTCCACGGTTGGCCCATCACAGGGCGGCAGCTACACTTGGCTCCATTATGCCTGCTCCGTCGTGCAGGCCATGTTGCAGACACCCTCATCCATGCCAGGTATCTCCATGCCCAACGCTCGTCCCGTCGCCATCCTCGGTGGCGTCCGCATTCCGTTCTGCCGCCAGAACACCGCGTATTCGGATGTCGGCAACCTCGGCATGTCGGTCCGTACGCTGGGCGCGCTGGTCGAACGGTTCGGCCTGCACGGCCAGCAGCTGGGTGAAGTGGCGATGGGTGCGGTGATCAAGCACTCCAGCGACTGGAACCTGGGCCGCGAAGCCACGCTGTCCTCCGGCCTGTCGCCGTTGACCCCCGGCATCACCCTGCAGCGCGCCTGCGGTACTTCGCTGGACAGCATCATCACTGTCGCCAACAAGATCGCGCTGGGCCAGATCGAATCCGGCATCGGCGGCGGTTCGGACACCACCTCCGACGTGCCGATCGTCTACGGCAAGAAGCTGCGCGCGCGCCTGCTGGCCGCCAACCGTGCCAAGAGCACCGGCGACAAGATCCGCGCGCTCACCGCTGGCTTCAAGTTCTCCGAGCTCAAGCCCGAGTTCCCGGGCGTGGCCGAGCCGCGCACCGGCAAGAGCATGGGCGACCACTGCGAGGACATGGCCAAGGAATGGAACATCTCGCGCGACTCGCAGGACGAGTGGGCGGTGTCGTCGCACAAGAAGCTCGCTGCCGCTTATGAGCGTGGCTTCTTCAACGACCTGATCGCACCGTTCCGTGGCGTCGAGCGCGACAACATCCTGCGCCCGGATACCTCGCTGGAAAAGCTCGCCACGCTGAAGCCGGCCTTCGACAAGGTCTCCGGCCGTGGCACGCTCACGGCTGCCAACTCGACGCCGCTGACCGACGGGGCCGCCGCGGTGCTGCTGGCCAGTGAGGAATGGGCTCGTGCGCATGGCCATGAGCCGCAGGCGTATCTGCGTGATGCCCACGTGTCGGCCGTTGATTTCGTGCATGGCGAAGGCCTGCTGATGGCGCCGACGGTGGCCGTGCCGGAGATGCTCAAGCGCAACGGCCTGACCCTGCAGGACTTCGACATCTACGAGATCCACGAAGCCTTCGCCGCGCAGGTGCTGTGCACCCTGCGTGCGTGGGAGAGCGAGGATTACTGCCGCAACCGCCTGGGCCTGGACGCACCGCTGGGTCGCATCGACCCGGACAAGATCAACCTGCTGGGCTCGTCGCTGGCCACCGGCCACCCGTTCGCCGCCACCGGCGCACGTGTGATTGCTACCGCAGCCAAGCAGCTGGCAGAACGCGGCGGTGGCCGCGCGCTGGTGTCGATCTGCACCGCCGGCGGCATGGGCGTGGTCGCGATCGTCGAACGCTGATCGCGCGACGTTCCACACATGAAAACGCCGCCCAATGGGCGGCGTTTTTTTGTTGCTCCGGTGGGTGCCGACCGTTGGTCGGCACGCTTCACGGCAACCGCGGGTTGCCGAATTCGTCGCGCTCTTCGTTGGCGTCATACACCGGCGGCTGCACCGCGATCGGCTGCTCTTCCACCGTGGCCCGCGACGGCGCTTCAATGCTGCGCACCAGCTCCACGCTGTCCTCGCCGCGCTGCAGGCGCAGCGCATTGGACAGGCACTGCGCGGCCAGTGCGTGCTCGCCACGCTGCGTGAACAGTTCTCCCAGTGCTTCCCAGGCCGGTGCACCGGCGCCCGCGGCGATGGCCTCGTGCAGGAACGCATCGGCGGCATCCCACTGCTGCTGGCCCAGTGCCACGCGGCCCTGTGCCAGGCGCAGCGCGGCCGAGCTGTCGTGCACGTTGCGCCAGCGCGCGAGGTTGGCTTGTCGCGTGGCCAGGCGCTCGGCCGGCAGGCGGCCATACAGCGCCACCAGTTCGTCGTCCCAGCGATGGTCCAGAGCCTGTTCCAGCGCCAGCAGCGCGGGCTCGTCCCAGTTCAGTGCCACCGCGCGGCTGGCATAGGCGCCGACCACGTCCGGAGTGGGGCGCAGCGCCTTCGGCGTGGCTTCCCACTGCGCGGCCAGCGCATTGACGTCGGCTGCTTCCAGCAGCGCCTGTGCGGCCAGGCGTGCCTCCAGTTCGCTGTTCGATTCGGCCGGCAGCACCTTGCTCTGGCGCAGCGCACCCAGCTGGCCATAGGCCTCGTGTGCGCGCCCGGCACGCGCCAGCGCTTCGGTGCGCAGCCACAGGCCACGCGGCGGCAGTGGCTGGATCGCCGCCACGTCCAATGCGTTGATGGCGTCCACCGGCAGATCGCGCGCCAGCAGCTGTTCCGCACGCAGCAGCGCCTGCAACGTGGCATCGCTTTCGCCCAGGCGCTGCAGCAGCGCCTCGCCCGCGGGGCCATCGGCACGCGCCTGTGCGCTGCGCACGGCATTGGCCAGCGCCACCGCACTCACTTCCGGATCCTTGGCCGCGCCGTCCAGCAGCTTTTCGGCACGCTGCCACTGGCCGTGTTCGTAGGCCTGCAGGCCATCGATCAGGCGTACCCGGCCCTGCTTGCGGCGGTAGCGGCCCCAGGCACGGAACGGTGCGGCAATCAGGCTCCACAGCAGCCACAGCACCAGCACCGCGATCACCGACAGCAGCGCCACCTTCGGCAGGTTGCTGTGGTAGTCGTAGCCGCCGTAGCGCAGCGTCACTTCGCCGAAGCGGTTGAGGTCATCGGCGCCGAGCCATTGCGCGGCGACCACGCCGATGGCCACGGCCAGCAACAGCACGACCAGGGATTGCAGGGGTTTCATGCGGGATTACCTCCGGTCGGTCTGGGTGCGCAGTTGCTGCAGGGTGCTGCCAAGAACGGCGTTGCTGGCCTGCAGCGGAAGCTCGCGCAAGGCCTTCAGTTCAGCACGTTGCGCGCGCAGGGCCGGTGAATCCGGCCAGCGTCGCTGTGCCCAGTGCTCCACGCGTGCCAACGCGGTATCGCGGCCGGCGCGGTCGCCACGTTCGATCGCGGCGCGCGCCAGGGTCAGTTCCAGTTGCAGTGCATCGTCGGCATTGCGGCGTTCGGCAGCGGTCAGCGGGCCGTTCTGGCGGCTCGGTGTGATGTCCACGAACGGGGCCAGCGTCGATTGCCACCACGGTCTTGCGGTGTCGGTCGCAGCGTTGCCGGTTACCTGCGAGGGCAACCCCTGCAGTGCCCTGGCCAAGGCATCCAGCCGCTGCAGCGACTGCACGCGCGGGCCGGCGCCCAGCGCATCGAGCGCATCGCGCTCCTGCACCAGCGCCTGGCGCAGGTTCAGGCCCTCGCTGTCGGGCAGATCGGCCAGTGCGGTGGCAGCCTGCGCGTACAGACGGCGCGCGCCGTCCACGTCGTCGGCGTAGTTGAGGCGCTGCGCGGCCTGGGTCAGCAGCAGCTCGGCCTCATCGCGCTGTACCGCCTGGCGGCCCTGGTTGGCGCTGTCGGCCAGCTTGGCCAGGTTCTCTTCCAGTAGTGCACTGCGCTGCGAGAGGCCCAGCATCTCGTCGCGCAGCACGCGGTTGGTGGCCGCCGCATCCTGCAGGCGCTGGCTGGTCGCGCGCTGGTCACGACGCAGCGCGTCCAGCGTGGCTTCCAGGCCCTGCAGCTGCACGGCGGTGGTCTGCGCCTGCGCGTGCTGTTCTTCCTGTTGCTGCTGCCAGAAGTACCAGCCGGCATAGCCGCCCGCACCAAGCACGACCACCCCGGCCAGCGGCAGCAGCCAGCGCACGGGTCGATGGGGTGGAGCAGCGGGCGGAGTGTCGTTCATCGGGCTTCCTTGTCGGCTGTGTTGCCAGTCGGTTCCGGCAGGCCGCGTTGTGCACAGCATCACTGTTGCCGACGGCAGCGGCAAGCGTGACGCACGTCCCTGTTCAGGTCGCTGCCGGGCCGGTGAGTGTGGCGTGTGCAGCGGCGACCAACTGTTCAGTGGTCGGACCGGCACTGCGCACGACCCGGTGCAGGCCCAGGTCGCGAGCCTGTTCACCGAGCCGGTCGCTGGCGACCACGATGCTGGCGTGTGCCCGCAGACGCTGCTGCAAGGCAGCCGGAATCTGCCGCCAGAAATGCTGAAGCGCTTCGCCACTGCTGACCGCAAGCACCCAGGGAGACGCTGAACGCGCCAGTCGGGCCAACACGCGTGGCTGCAGGCCCAGCAGGCAGCGCTGGTAGACGTCTGCGCGTTCGAGGGTGGCGCCGGCCGCCTGCAGCTGCGCGGCAATCAGGCCGCGTCCACCGGGAGCGGTGACCAGGCCGATGCGCAGGCCCTGCACCTGCGCCAGAACCGGCAGGGCGAGCAGGCCTTCGCTGTCCATCCGCTGCGGTGCATGCACCTGGTCAATGCCCTGCGCCCGCAACGCGCGCGCGGAGCCTTCGCCCACCGTCAGCCAGGGACTGCGCTGCGCGTCGGCCAGCGGCAGCAGCGCGGCGGCTGCGGCCACCGCAGCCGGGCTGGTGAACACCACCCGATCGCAGTTCAGCGCGCGTTGCAGCTGGCGCACCACTGGCGTGCCCTGCAGGCGTTGCAAGCGCCAGGGCGGCAGGGCCACTACATGCCCGCCCAGCCCAGCAACGGCGCGGCGCAGCGCCGCATTCTGGCCCCGCGGGCGCAGCGAAATGAAGGTCCAGCCCGCCTCGGAACCGGCAGCGCCAGTGGGTATCGTATGGTCGGCCATTGCCTGCATTATGCGGGCCCTTCGTTGTCGTGGTCGCTGCTCCGATGTCCGTTGATGCCCTGACTTCCTCGTTGGCCGCCCTGCAGGACGTGCTGGACTGCATGCCGGCGGTCCGCGCCATGCAGATCCAGCTCGACGGCTATGCCGACGGCGTGCTGCGCATCACCGCGCCGCTGGCCGCCAACGTCAACGACAAGGGCAATGCCTTCGGTGGCAGCCTGGCCTCGGTGCTGACCCTGTCGGGCTGGGCACTGGTCAGCCTGCGCCTGCGCCTTGCCGGCCACGATGCCGAGGTCTACGTGGCCGACAGCAACCTGCGCTACCTGGCCCCGGTCTACGAAGACCTGCATGCCCATGCCGAAGCGGCCGAAGCCACCGGCTGGGATGCCTTCCTGAACACCTTCCGCCAGCGCCGCAAGGCCCGCATCAGCATCATCGCCACCCAGCCCGGTGCCGATGGCAAGCCGGCCGCCGAGTTCAGCGGTCGCTTTGTTGCCTTCGCCAAAGGGTAGGATGGCAGGCTGACGTTCTGGGGAAACCACCGATGCGCCGCCTGATCCAGTTCCTGATCTGCTCCCTGCTGCTGGCCAGCGCCGCAGCCTCGGCCGACGACCTCAGCCGCAAGCAGCGAAAGCTGCTGGAAGAGACCCAGATCGCTTACGGGGCGACCATCCGCTGGGGCAGCATGGACGATGCCATCGGCTACCTCGACCCCAAGCAGCGCAAGGAAAAGCCGCCCACCGAGTTCGAGCTCAACCGCTACGCGCAGCTGCGCGTGTCGTCCTACCGCGAGCGCAGCAGCGCGGCGCTGGAAGGCGGCCTGGTCGAGCGCCGGGTCGAAATCGGGGTGATCAACCAGAACACCCAGGCCGAACGCACCGTGATGGTGGTCGAGCGCTGGCGCTGGGATCCGGAGGCCAAGCGCTGGTGGCAGACCGCCGGCCTGCCGGACCTGTGGAAGGGGCAGTGACGGGCCGCGTCCGGCTTGTGCGACAATCGGCGCCCGCTTAATCGACCCGTGACCTGAGTGAATTACGAAGAGTTGCTGGCCTTTGCAGGCCGAAACCCGATGCTGTCCGCGGCCCTGGTCGGCCTGACCGTGGCCATCATCGTCACCGAGATCCGCCGCCTGTTCCGGGGCTTCAAGGGCATCAAGCCCGCCGAACTGACCCAGCTGATGAACGCGGGCGGCACGGTGGTGGTCGACCTGTCGGCCAGCGGTGACTTCGAGAAGGGTCACATTGCCGGCAGCCGCAACGCCCAGGCCAGTGCCTTCGGCCCGGACAACAAGCTGGTGGCCAATGCCAAGCAGTCGCCGGTGGTGCTGGTATGCCGCAGCGGCAACGCCTCGGAAACCGCCGCCAAGGCACTGAAGAAGGCCGGCTTCGAGAAGGTCTACGTGCTCGACGGCGGCATTCCCGCCTGGCAGCAGGCCGAGCTGCCGCTGGTCAAGGGCCGCAACTGATTGCCGCAGGTGGCGGATCCGGCCTTGTATGGGCCTGATCCCGCCCCCATCGCAGTAGTTCGACCATCGTTTTCATTGCATTCATTGGAGTTACTGGAAATGTCCGAAGAGATCACCAACGGCGCCGCTGCGCCGGTCGATGCCGCTACCGGCCCTGCTTTCACCGTCGAGAAGATCTACGTCAAGGACGTCTCCTTCGAGTCGCCGAATGCTCCGACCATCTTCAACGACCAGGTGCAGCCGGAGCTGCAGCTGAACCTGAACCAGCAGGTGCAGCGCCTGGGTGAGAACGCCTTCGAAGTCGTGCTGGCCGTGACCCTGACCTGCCAGGCCGGTGAGCGCACCGCCTACGTGGCCGAAGTGAAGCAGGCCGGCGTGTTCGGCCTGGTCGGCCTGGACCCGCAGTCGATCGACGTGCTGCTCGGCACCCAGTGCCCGAACATCCTGTTCCCCTACGTGCGCCAGCTGGTCAGCGACCTGATCCAGGCCGGCGGCTTCCCGCCGTTCTTCCTGCAGCCGATCAACTTCGAAGGCCTGTACGCAGAAACCCTGCGCCAGCGCCAGGAGCAGGGCGACGCACCGTCGCTGGCTGACTCCGAGCCGGCTGGCAACGCCTGATTCCTGCCGCGACGTCACGGATGAGCACTACCGCTGACAAGATCGCCGTGCTGGGCGCCGGTTCCTGGGGAACCGCGCTGGCCAGCCTGCTCGCACGGCACGGTCATCCGACCGTGCTGTGGGGGCGCGATGCTGCCGTGGTCGAAGCCATCGACCAGCGCCACGAGAATCCGCGTTACCTGCCGGGCATCCCGCTGCCGGACAGCCTGCGTGCCACCACCGACCTGGCGTCGGCGGTGGAGGGCGCGGCCTGGATCCTGGTGGTGACCCCGTCGCATGCCTTCGGTGAAACCGTGCGTGCGCTGGCGCCGCTGCGTCCGGCCGGTGCCGGCGTGGCCTGGGCCACCAAGGGCTTCGAACCCGGATCAGGCCGCTTCCTGCATGAAGTGGCGCGCGAAGTGCTGGGTGAGGACGTGCCGCTGGCCGTTGTCACCGGGCCGTCGTTCGCCAAGGAAGTGACCCAGGGCCTGCCGACTGCGATCACCGTGCACGGCGACGTGCCCGAGTTCGCGCAGACGGTGGCCGAGGCGATGCATGGCCCGGCGTTCCGCGCCTATACCGGCGACGACATGGTCGGCGCCGAGCTGGGCGGCGCGATGAAGAACGTGCTGGCCGTGGCCACCGGCGTGGCCGATGGCATGCAGCTGGGCCTCAACGCCCGCGCCGGCCTGATCACCCGTGGCCTCAACGAGATGCTGCGCTTGGCTGCTGCGATCGGTGCCAAGCCGGAAACGCTGATGGGCCTGGCGGGCCTGGGCGATCTGGTGCTGACCTGCACCGGCGACCTGTCGCGCAACCGCCGCCTGGGCCTGGCCCTGGGCCGCGGCCAGACGCTGCAGGATGCCGTGCGCGAAATCGGCCAGGTGGTCGAGTCGGTGCAGACCGCCGACGAAGTGATGCGACAGGCACGCCGTCATGGCATCGACCTGCCGATCTCCGACCGCGTGCGTGCGGTGCTGCACGGCGAGCAGACGCCGGAAGAAGGCCTGCGCGCATTGCTGGCGCGGGAACAGAAACCGGAATACCCGGACACGCTGTTCAAGTGAATCGAAAAACCCCGGCTACGTGCCGGGGTTTTTTTGTGCGCGCCCCATCCACGGATGGCGTGGATCTACGACGGAACCCGCCTCTGGTAGCCGCCAACCTTGGTTGGCGCCCGATAGCGCCGGGCCATGCCCGGCGGCATTCATCACCGCGCCCGCGGCGGCGCGTTGCCGTTGTCCATGTCCGAGAAGATCAGCCACGGCCCGTCACCCACGCGCTTCAACGTGAGCGTGAATTTGCCGGTATCGCCCGCGTTGTTACCGTAGCCGTAGGCACCGATGATGTAACCCGTATTCCGCTCCACCGCATACGCCAAGGCACGCAGCCGTAACGGGCTGCTGCCCTGGCCGGTATACGCGGCCTCGATCGCGCTGCGCCCGCGCACCGGCGGCTGGTTGCTCTGCAGTACAAAGCCATCCTCGGTGAACAGCGCCGCCAGTGTCTTGGCATCACCTGTGCGCCACGCCTGTTCGTAGTCGCGCAGTACACGGTCCAGCGGTGCGGGCAGGGCTGGATCCGGGAGAGGCTGTGCACGCTTCACGCCTTCTGCATCGTGGGCAATTGCCGGCGATGCCAGCAGCAGGGCACTGGAGAAAATCATGGCGAGTCGTGTGCGGCGCATGCGTCCAGGCCCTGGCGATGGTGGGAAGGCTTCAGACGCATCCTAGCGCGCCGCTGGTTAGAATCTCGCAGGCGCCCGCGCGGCTGCATGCACCGCAGATCAGACAAGGACACGGAATGAAGATTCGAATCACAGGGATGGCGATGATGGTCGCACTGCTGGCGGCCTGCGGACAGGCACCGGCACCGGATGCAGCACCGGCCGCACCGGCACCGGCCACCGAAGCACCGGCCGCCACAGCGACGGTGGTCGAAAAGGAACCGTCCGTCGAAGACGGCGTGGACCCCTCGGTGTGGGACAACGAAGGCGAACCGGAAGACCCGAGCGCCGGCGGCGAACTCACCTGTGCGGACAACCCGCTGGCGACCCATTTCTTCACCCTGGTGGGCGGCAACACCGTGGACGACTGCGGCCGCAAGGACCCGAAGGTGCTGGCCGCGTTCAACGCCCTGATGAAGAACACGGCCGCGGCCGAATCCGCCGACAAGGAGATTCCGTCGCTGCGCGAACGCCTGTTGAGCGGGCCCAGCGGACCTGGCGAGCTGGTGGTGCTGCAGGGCGAGCCGTGGTGGTTCTACACCGCCTGCCAGGCCCACGACTGCCCCGGCACCGCGTTGGCGATGCTGTATTCGCCGACGGAAGCGAAGATGGTCGGCCGTCTTACCGCGCGCTGCCGTGTGTGGTGGCTGGGCGAGCCGACGGCGGAACAACGCGCGCAGATCGAACAGCGCCAGCCACTGCAGGATGCCGCGTTGAAGGAAGACAGCGCGCTCTGCGAGTGATGTGGCGGGCGGGCTCTGTGCCGTTCGTCCTGTTCTTTCGCCCGGAAACCGGCTGCTAAGATTTCACACCAGCCCGTTGCCCATCGGCCTCCCTGCATGGCTTTCTGGACCGTCGTCTTCGCCATTGGCGCCGCACAGGCCGCGCTGCTGGCGTTGGCCCTGTGGCGCCGCCCGGTCAATGCCGGGGCGAACCGTGTGCTGGCGGTGTGGATCGCACTGATCGGCATCGATCTTGCGGTGAAGGCAGTCTACTGGGATCCGTCCTACCCCACGGCCGGCAAGGCGCTGCGGTTCGTCGGCCTGTTCCCATTCCTGTACGGCAGCCTGTTCTATGTCTACGTCAGTGTCCTCACCGAGGCGCGGACCGCACGCTGCCGCGACAGTGTGCATCTATCCGGGTTCATCATCGTGCTGGCCCTGCACGCAGGTTTCTTCCTGCGGGGGCTGGTATCGGCTGAAGGCATCCATGCGCGCTTGCTGACGGGCATCGCGGACCTGGAATGGATGCGGCTGAACATCGTGCTGTACGCGTACAGCCTTTCCTATGTGATTGCCGGTCTGCTGCGTGTCTGGCGTTACCGGCGCGGTTTGCTGCAGCGACGTTCGGATGCGGACCGGATGTCGCTGCACTGGATCGACGCGATGGCGATCTCGCAGATTGCCATCTGGTTCGTTGCCACCCTGCAGTGGCTGGTGCGGATCCCCTGGATCGACTATCCGCTGATCTACGGCCTGGTGGCGGCCTGGGTTTTCCTGATGGGGTATTTCAGCCTCACCCAGGTGGCCGTGGTGGTGGAGTCGGTCATTGAACCCCCGCCAGCGCAGCCCGACACGGCGTCGAGCGCTGACGCCCCGCGCTTTGTCGATGTCGAGGTGCGCCTGTCGCAGCTGATGACCGATCAGCAGCTGTACCGCGAACCGGCGCTCACCATCGGCCAGCTGGCCAAACGCTGCGGCTACCCCGAATACCTGGTCTCGGTGGTCATCAACCGCCGCTTCGGCGAGAACTTCTGCGACTACATCAACCGCCAGCGGATTGAAGCCGCCGCTGCCCATCTGGCCGATGGTGCTGACGCCCGGACCATTCTGGATATCGCCTATGCCTGCGGCTTTACCTCGAAATCGACGTTCAACGCGGCGTTCAAGCGCCGGCTGGATGAAACACCCAGCGTCTTCCGCAAGCGCCATGCGATGTCTGGCGCCCCGGAATCACCGAGCCGCTGACAACGCCGTGGCCGATGAGCGCCGCGGCCATCGCAATACCAGTTCGCAGACCGTCAGGTTGAACAACCAGCAGCCCCAGGCGGCGGCCAGATAGACCGGGGCGAAGGGTAGATGCAGCACGCCCAGCCCGATGCCCAGGATCAGCCGGAACGATATCGCCGACGCGGTAAGAGCGATGCTGCGCCACATCCATTGCCGGTGCCTGGCCAGGTTGCCGGCCAGCGCGTGGCCGACGCCGATGCCGGTTGTGGCCAACCATGCCACGGCAAGCAGGCCAAAGGCGATGCCGGTAGGCGCTCCACCTTCGGCGTGGAATGCCAGGGAGAGGCCGGCCAGCCCGGCAATCAGCACCCCGCCCGCATACAGCCCGCCACTCAGCCGATGCAGGCGGGGGACGTACCGCTGGATCCATCCGTTCATCTGCAACGGCGCCAGCAACAGGGCCAGCCCGCCGCCGAAGAGGTGGGCGGGAACATCCAGGCCGGATGCTGCGAACTTCATCTGCAGGGGATTGTCCGCGTGTGGCTGGCCGTACAGCACGGCGAAGGCGTAGGCCGCCACGGCGGCGCAGAGCAGGGTGAAGACCAGCCCGGCCGTCCAGCGGGCGGCCTTGGGAAAGCGGTGTGGCATCTCGGAACCTCCTTGGGGAAATGGAGGCCCGAGCATGGGTACGACGAGGCGAAAAATCGTCCAGATCGGCGGAGTCGTACATGGGACCGGTGGAGGAGTACGGCCAGGGTGACCCGTTGACAGTGGCAACGGTGGCTGGCTGTGCTCGTTCGCTGTTTCAGATGGTCAGGCCCGGGGACCGGTTGGAAGCTATGATCAGCCAACACCGGAGCATGGAAGGACTGTCGAGCCCATGAAGATCGAGTCCATCTCTCCCATCCTTTCAGTAGACCATCTCGCGGAGTCGATAGCGTTCTACCGCAGCGTGCTCGGATTCGAACTGGCATGGTCGTGGGGCGATCCAGCGGACATTGCCGCCGTCTGCCGCGACGGGGTGGAGATCACCCTCACGCAACAGGCCGATAGCAAGCCTGCAGGCGCGGCACATGTCTATCTGGGCATATCCGGTATCGACGACTATTACGAAACGCTTGCGGGCTCGAACGTCACGATCATCGTCCCCATCGGGGACAGGCCCTACGGCATGCGCGATTTCCGCATAGCGGACCCAAGTGGCAATGAGCTCAGCATCGGGCAAGTCATGGAGAACAGGGACAACGCCCGTTAGCGTGCATTGCCCATTACTTGCTCGCGCGCCGCGCGCCTTTCTCGTCTTCGTCCTTTGCATCCCCACGGCTCTGCGCGAACTCCGGGAACGTCTTCGCGATCGAATCCTTGTCCGGCAGGATGTAGAACACACCACCCTTCTCGAACGTGGACTGCACGATCTGCTCGTAGAACGCAGGTGTGACGTTGATGCAGCCGTGCGTAACGCGGTTGTCGTCCGGCGAAGGTGATGCCAGCCGTTCGGCGCGCTTCTCTTTCGGGGTGCCTGGCGGAAGCGGGTGCATCGAGACGGCGGAATCGTAGTCCACCCACAGCACGCGACCGGCATCGTCGGAGGGGCCGTAGCCACCAATGAAACGGCCCGCCGGGGTGGTGCGGTCATGGCCTGGAATCGCACTCAACGCGAGCTTGGCAACGCCGGGGGCCGAGTGATCGCCGATGGCCGAACCGAACAGCGCCGGCGCCGCGCCACGCAGTTTGCCGTCTCCACCGAAGACCAGTACCTGCGCGGCCGCCTTGTCCATGATTGCGAACGGATAACCCTGGTTGTCCTTGCTGGCGACCACCCAGCCGGCCAGCTCGATCACTGTCTCGGAGACGCCCTGGTCAGCGGGAAGTTCATCGACTGCGGCCACCGGAGGTGCAGGTGCGTCCTTGTCCCTGGCATTGGCTACGCCGCTGCACGCAACGACCAGTGCCATGGCCAGTGCGGCATGGAGGGCGCGGCGTGCAGGGGAGGAGGAAGTGCGAATGGGACGGCTCCTTGCAATGCAATCTTGGTGGAAGGATGCCAGTGGCCGGCGAAGGCCACTGGTTCCCGATACAGAGGTGGATCAATTCAAACGGTGAGGGAGCGATTAACCGCGCGGCTTGCGGCCGGCGGGTGCCCTTTCAAGCTGCTGCACGCGGCCTTCGATCTGGTCCAGACGCTGGTTGGCCTGCTGCGCCGACTGGTTGGCGGACTCGGCACTCTGGGCGGCGCCCTGCACCTTTACATCGAGCTGGTCGAGACGCGAGTTGATCGTTGCAAACTCGTTCTTGTAAGAGGCGCAAGCGCCAAGGCTCACGGTGGCGATGAGCGCCACGCTGAGTGCACGGGCCATCTTCATGTGTTGCGAGGTCAGTTTCATTCCACTCCCTCCTTCGTCTGGGGAAGCTGGAATATAGCGGCGTTTGTTCCCGGCGCTACCAAGCGCTTTCAGCTGGAATTTGAGTACGTGGATGGGCTGTGAAGGCCTGTAAATCAACAAACCTTAACAAGCGGGATCAAGCGAGCTGATCTGCATCGGCGTATCGCCTTGTGCCTGTTAAACATCACCCATTCACCTGCATGAAGCCGGCATCACGGCATGCGCGTCTGCGTGCTTTCGCCTGCTCCGCACGCAGGTTGCCATCCACTTGCTTCCAACAGCGCTGCAGCGTTTCCAGGCTGGACATCCAGCAGTTCGGCGATGGCGTTGCGCGTGTCGGGCGCGCGCGCAACATAGGCATGGGCGATGCGGTAGCCGATCCAGTAGCCGAGATCTCCGCGGCGCGCGTCGTCGCCGGGGCCGTTGTACAGCCACCTCGAAAGATCGGTACCCATGCTGTCCTGCAGGAAGGCGCGCTCCAGCGCACACTCGCGACCCTGCGTCCAACGCTGCAGATGTGCGTTGGCCGGTTGCCCGGAGATCCGTTCGGCCACGTATTCGGCACCGCCTTCCAGCAGCGTCTGATAGAGCAGGGTGGGCTGCTCGACGTCCACACGTGCACCGGGCTGTTGCACGTGCACGTACTCATGGGCGATCAGGTGCACGAAGCGGTCACTTACATCGGCCTGCATCCAGTCGGCGTTGCACAGCGCTTCCAGTCCGATGACCACACCTGCTTCGGTGGTCACGCCACCACTGTTGCCGCGGCCCACCAGTACGGTGACCGGGGGAAAGCGCGCAGATGGCAACAGGGCGCCCAGTTGATCGACGGCAGCGGCGACGCGCGTGCGGATCGATGGCAATGCTCTCGCGCAGGTTCTCGCTTTCGCAAACAATGCCGGCTTGTCCTGGATGGCCCTGGCCAGCCGCTCCATCGAGCCGATACGGCTGTCGGTGAAGCTGCGCAGGGCATCCGTACCCGGATCCAGATAGCCGTGTTGCAGATCATCGGCGCTTGGGCGCCCGTGGTTGGCGTCCAACACCTTGAAGAAGCGCGTGACATCGTCTGTCTGTACGACGATGTACCCGGCAGCAACGACGTGATCAGCTGCCTGTGCCTGCAGCAGCGCGACCGGCGAGGCGATCAGGATCAGTGCCCGCATCAGGCATCGAGCGTGGTGAGCGTTAGAAGCCGACAGCAATGCCATGCGGAGTTCCCTGAACGCCAGCCTTATTTATACACCAGTCAGTTCAATATTCAGGGTTGATTAGACCCCCTAACGGATAATTCACACCTGTCGACCGCCTCCTCTCTCTCCCCCTCCCGGGAGGCGGTCGACGAAACCAAAATAATTAAAGGTGTGTCCCGATGAACAAGAATTCGCTGCTTGCCCTGGGTCTTCTGGCTGCTCTGCCGTTCGCTGCATCGGCAACCGATGGCCTGTCGTACAACTACGTTGAAGGCGGCTACGTGAACACCGATGCCAAGGGCGGCGACGCCGATGGCTGGAAGGTGAAGGGTTCCGTGGCGGTGCACCCGAACTTCCACATCTTCGGCGACTACAGCGCGCAGGAGACCGACAAGTTCAAGAATGACGTCGACCAGTGGCGCATCGGCGCCGGCTACAACTACGGCATCGCACCGAACACCGACCTGGTGGCTCGCGTTGCGTACCAGAAGTACGACATGAAGCATGGCCTGGACTTCAACGGCTACTCCACCGAGGTTGGCGTGCGCACCGCGTTCAACCCGTACGTGGAAGGCTACGTGATGGCCGGCTACGAGGACTACACCAAGAAGCACGGCATCAACCCGGACGGCGAGTTCTACGGCCGTGTCGGCGCCACCGCCAAGTTCAACCAGAACTGGGGCCTGAGTGGCGAAGTGAAGCTGGCCAAGGCCGGCGACCGCGAGTGGTTCGTGGGCCCGCGCTTCACCTGGTAACAAACGCCTGTCGTTAGTGCGTGTTGTGCTGGCGTGTGACTCTCTCTCTCCCACACGCCAACCGAAGCCCGGCCTCGCGCCGGGCTTCACTTTTTCCGGGACCCCTGAGGCATCGGTAATGCGCGGGCATACTGTCAGCCCACCGGATGGCGGATCCCGCATGCAGACCTCCCTTTGCGCATACGTGCAGCAGGCCGATGGCAACACCGTGCAGGTGGTGCTTGTGGATACCGCCGCGCAGCCGGCGCTGGGTGCGCTTGGTTTTCAGGGCGTGCCGCCGATCCTGCATGCCTCTGTCGCCGACGATGCCGCCAAGGCCCGCATGTTCGTCGCATTGCGCGATCTGGGCGTGGCCTTCTCGGCGGGGCGCGAGTGGTGCCCGGGCGAGGTGTTTGCCTGGCTGCGCGAGCGCGGCCTGCTGGAAGGCACGTACCTGCGCATCGCCTGGACGGGCACGCAGCAGTTCCAGTTGACCCGGGCGTAGTGCGGCGCTGCTGGCAGCGGAACGAGAACCGCTCCGGCCGCGCGCGGGTGGTTCGGCTATGATCGCCCGCACATCGCCACGCGATGCGCCCGCCTCAAGCCAGCAGGAACCGCCGTGAACTCCCAGCCCGCACCGATCACCGCCCTCAATCACACGCTCGACAACGAGCCGCAGCAGATCACTGCGCCGCTCACCCATTCGGCGGCATTCCTGGTGCTGAAGGTGAAGGATGACGAGGCGTCGATCGCCAAGGCACGCGAGGTGCTGGCCAGCACCGATGATCTGATCAAGAACACCGCCATCCGCGAGATCGAGCGCACCTTCACCTGCAACGTGGCCATCGGCCACCGCGTGTGGCAGCCGCTGGTGGGTACCACACCGCCGCGCGAGCTGAAGCCGTTCCGCGAGATCAAGGGTGCGACCCACACGGCCGTGTCCACACCCGGTGACCTGCTGTACCACGTCCGTGCACGCACGATGGACCTGATCGTGGCGTTCGAGCGCAACCTGCTGATGGCCTTTGGTGATGCGGTGGAAACGGTCGATGACGTGGCCGGCTTCCGCTACTTCGATGGCCGCGACCTGCTCGATTTCGTTGACGGCACCGCCAACCCGGAAGGGCTGTCGCTGCCGGAAGCCACCATCGTGGGCGAGGAAGACCCGGAGCATGCCGGTGGCAGCTACGTGGTGGTGCAGAAGTACCTGCACAACCTCGATGCGTGGCGCGCACAGAAGACCGAAGCGCAGGAAGCGATCATCGGCCGCACCAAGCACGACAACATCGAGCTGGACGATGCACCGGCGGATGCGCAGAAGTCGCACAAGACCCTGTGCACCATTGAAGACGCCGACGGCGAGCACGAGATCCTGCGCGACAATATGCCGTTCGCCAACCCGGGCCGTGGCGAGTACGGCACCTACTTCATTGGTTACACCCGCCGCCTGTGGGTGATCGAGAAGATGCTCGAGCGCATGTTCATCGGCAATCCCGCGCCGCTGCACGACCGCATCCTGGACTTCTCCACCGCCACCACCGGCGTGACCTTCTTCGCGCCCTCGCGCAAGGCGCTGGCCGACCTGGGCGATTGATCGCGCCGGGCCATCACGGCCCGCCATCTGCCTGTCATCTATGGCGCCGACCATGGCGCGCTGGATGGGAGTGCAGGAGGCCGGCGATGGCCAAGACTGGGAACGGGACCGGCGTGCGGCGCTGGTGGCGGCCACTGGCCGCGTTGTTCGGCGCGTTGGCACTGGGGAGTGCCAGCGTTTCCGCGCAGGATGCCCCTGCGCACTGGATGGCCTACGCCGCCGCCGTGGGTGGCCAGCTGCAGCAGCGCCTGCAGCAGGAACAGGATCCGCAGGCGCAGCGCGTGCTGGAATGGCTGCAGGCACATCCGGATGCGCCGACGCCGTTGCCGGTGAGCGTGTGGATCGCGGCGGATGGTCGCATTTCGAAGCTGGAATTCGACAGCCTGGGTGATGCCCAGGTCGACGCCGACCTGCGCGCGACCCTGCAGGCCGCGCCGTTGCAGGCGGCCCCACCGGCCGACATGCGCCAGCCACTGCGGCTGGGCCTGCTGCTTACCCAGTAGATCCACGCCATGCGTGGATGTGCCTGGTAACCGACCGTGGTCGGCAGGCGCGCGCCAACCACGGTTGGCGACTACCGGTGTTCCTCAGCCACGCATGGCGTGGCTCTACTGCGTTGCCACCTGCGGCTCGCGCGCGGCGGCGCTCCATGCACGCAGGCCGAACACGGCCAGGCCGAGGAAGAACACGTACAGCGCGGCGGTCACGTGCAGCGACTTGAACAGGTAGGCGCCCACGTAGACCACGTCCACCGCGATCCACACCCACCAGCAGGCCACGTGGCGGCGTGCCTGCCACCACTGGCCAACCAGGCTCAGTGCGGTCAGCATCGCGTCCAGCCACGGCAGCGCAGCGTCGGTGAAGGTGTGCATGCCGGCTCCCAACGCCACGCCACCGCACAGGCCGATGGCCAGGTCGCGCAGCAGCTTGCCGCGAGCCAATGGCACGATGCGGATGCTGCCGTCGTCGGCGGCGTGCTGCCGCCAGTTGAGCCAGCCATAGACCAGGAAGCCACCGAAGGCGATCTGCAGCAGGGTGTCCGAGTACAGCTTGGCCTCGGCGAACACCACGCCATACAGCGTCACCGACAGCAGGCCGACCGGCCACGCCACCAGCCGGCGCCTGGCCATCAGCCAAACGCCGAGGATGCTGCACAGCGCGGCGGTCCACTCCAGCATCGCGCCGCTCACAGCGCGAACGTCACCGACAGGCGGGCCTGTCGCGGTGCGCCGGGGAACAGGTAGTAGTCACCGCCGCTGCTGCCGGTATCGCGCCAGTAGAAGCGGTTGAACACGTTGTCCACCGACAGGTTCCAGGTCACCGCGCGCTCGTGCAGGCGATGCTGGAAACGCAGGCCCGCGTCGAACACCGAGTAGTCGGGCGCGCGCACGCCACCGTCGGCGCGGGCCACGTTGGCACCGGCATAGCGCCAGCCACCGGTCACATCCAGGCCCTGCACGAACGGCAGCGCATAGGCCACGTGCACGCTGGCGCGCACCTTCGGCACGTTCACCAGTTGATGGCCTTCATAGGCCGGTGTGCCGGTGTCGCGCGCGCGCGCCTGCAGCACGCTGGCGCTGGCCACGATCTGCAGCGCATCGGTCAGCTGGCCGTTGGCGGTCAGCTCCAGGCCGGTGTGGGTCTGCGTGCCTTCCTCAACGAAGGTGTAGCCGACGTCGCTGTTGTCGGGCTTGGCGTACTGGTACGGCTGCGAAATGCGGAACACCGCCGCGCCCAGCGTCAGTGCTTCGACCGGCACGTACTTCACGCCCACTTCCAGCTGCCGGGACTGCACCGATGGCAGGAAGGTATCGGCGTTGCTGGTCCAGAACGGCGCTTCCTGGCCCAGCGAAATGCCGCGCACGTAGCTGGCATAGGCGTTGAGCTGGTCGGTGGCCTTCCACACCACGGCGGTCTGCGGCAGGAAGCGCGACAGACGGCTGTGGCGCTGCGGGGTGCCGCGCTTGTCGTAGGCGCGCTCGTCCAGGCGCACGAAGCGGCCGCCGGCCAGCCACTGCCAGTCGTCGCCGAAGCTCATCCGGTCCAGCGCGAAGAACGCGGTCTGGCGGCTGTCCAGGCGCCGTGCGGACGGCCCCGGCATCTTCGGCGACGGCACGAACACCTGCACCGGTGCGTCGTGGATGTTGCTGGTGCCGACGTACTCGTTGACGCTCGGGCGCTTGTCCACGGTGCGGCGGAAGTAGTCGGCACCGAGGGTCAGCTCATGGCCGACGTTGCCGGTCTCGAAGCGGCCACGCAGTTCGGCACGCGCCTGCTGGTTGCGGCGGGTGTCGTCCGGGCTGCGGTAGTCGTAGACGTCGTAGTCGCCATTGGGCGCGAAGTAGTTGCCCGGCACGCTGCCATCGGCGCACTGCGTGGCGTAGTAGCAGCCATAGGCGAAGGCGACGTTGTCATCGATCACCGACCGGCTGTGGCCCACCGACACGCGCGACTGCCAGGCGTCGTTGAAATCATAGGTGTGCAGGGCGGTGATGTTGGTGCTGGCGATATCCACCGGGCGCTGCCACGGCTGGTAGCCGAGCAGGTGCTCGCGGTCGACGCCGCGCGGCAGGTCGCGCGCGCCCAGCAGCTGGTAACCCGACACCGAACGCTGCGAGCTGGTCTGGTAGTTGGCATCCACTTCCAGCTTGCCGCGCTCGCCGATCAGCCAGTCGGCGGCCAACGAGTAGAAATTGCGGCGGCCATCGGCGTGCTCGACATAGGAGTTGCTGGAATCCCACGCGGCATTCAGGCGCAGGCCGAAACGCGGGGTGATCCAGTGGCCGACATCGACGGCGACGTAGCGCGAGCCTTCCGAATCGGTGCCGAGCGTGGCAGTGCGTACCTCGGCCGGGCGCTTGCCGATGTAGTTGATGATGCCGCCCGGTGCCATCACGCCTGCGGCCAGGCCGGCTTCGCCCTTGAGAATTTCCACCGACTGCACATTCTCCAGCGCCAGGCGCTGTTCGCCGGCGATGGACAGGCCGTTGAAGCGGTAGCCGGTGGCGGCGTCCAGGGCGAAGCCACGGATGGCGATGTTCTGGTAGTAGCCCACCGGCGCGTAGGCATCGCCCAGTGAGGCATCGTTGCTGGCCAGCTCGGACAGCGAACGCACCTGGCGGCGGTCGAGGTAGTCACGCTCGAGCACGTTCACCGAGGCCGGCGTGTCCTTCCAGGAACCACCACCGAAGGCATTCACGCGCGAGGTATCGGCCTTCGGTTTGCCGGCCTGCACGCGCACTGCTGCCAGTTCGGTCGGCGAGCGTTCGGCGCCGGTGGCAGCCGCATCGGGGGACGCTTCGGCGTCGCTGGCGTGCAGCGGCAGCGCGGCGCAGAGGGCGAGGGAGAGCAGGGTGGGGCGCAGGCAGCGGTTCATTCGGTTCGTCTTCGGACAACAAGGGAGACGAAGCGACGGCGCGCAGGTGCACCGGCCCATGAAGGGGGTATGGCTGCGGCTCAAAGCTCCCTACGCCGGTGCAAACCGGATCAGGTTCCAAGGGACTCTCTCAGCCTGGCAGATCCAGGCACCCCCGCTTCAGGTGACCATTTCACTACAAATGGTACGGATTTGCGAGCCGGTGCCCTTCAGGCTGCGGGGTCAGATCCCTTTCCGCAGGAAAGGGATCTGACCCCAACGGTGTCCCAACCGGGTCACGCGACGGCATGCAGGGCCTGCAGCAGTGCCTGTCCCGGCGCGCTGTGGAACCATGCCGGATGCCCCAGCATGAAGGGCTGCCACGCTACGTCGGCATTGGCGGTCGAGCCGGTGACGCCTTCGAAGTACTCCACCTCGGACAGTGCGAAGTCGAAATGGACCATCGGCAGCAGGTCGGCCAGCAGGCGCACGCGTGCCGCCGACAGCGGCAGCACCTGGCGATAGCCGTCGAGCAGGGCCAGCGCGATATCGATGCGCACCGCCTCCATGCCGTGCTCCAGTTCCAGCCACGCCACCGCGTTGCGCTCGATCGCCGTGGCGAGGTCGAACAGCGCGCTGGTGGGCGAGGCCAGGCCGAAATCCAGCACGGTACTGATCTGCCCATCGCGCCACAGCAGGTTGGAGACATGCCAGTCGTTGTGCGCCCACAACCGTGGCTCGTCGCGCAGGCGCTGGGCCAGGCCGGCATGCCACGGCAGCACGTCGCGCCGCAGCTGCGCTTCCCATGGAATGCGCGCGAGATAGCGGGCCAGCCCGGGGCGCTCGTGCAGCCCTGCCTTGATGGCCGCGATCGGATCGTCGGCACGGATCAGATCGTCGCGCGCGACCAGCACATGGGTGCTGCGCTGAGGCGCGTGGTAGCTGGCCGCAGCACGGTGCAGCTGCGCGAGTGCACGCCCGGCCTCGCGGGCCTGCGCGACATCGGTCAGCAGCGACCACGACACGGCATCGCGGTACAGGTCCTCGCCGACGCCGATCGCATGCAGCTCGAAGGTCCATTCGCCGTGTTCGACCGCAGTGCGGCCATCGGTCGCCGGCAGCACCTGCACCACCGGTACGCCCGCTGCGGCGAGATGGGCGATGAAGCGGTGCTCTTCTTCCAGGCAGGCCGCGCTGCGCACGCTGTGGTGATGGCGCTTGACGAACACCGCGCCGTCCACGCCGCCGACGATGGCGGCGGCCGACAGCGGTCGCGGGCTGTGCCAGCGGGGATGGCTGTGCTCGTCCAGCTGCGGGTAACGCGCACTCAGCCATGCAATGTCCGCCGCGCTGATCGGCGGCCAGTCGGCAGCGACCTCGTCGTTGTTGAGGCCCTGCACGCGGTGGGAGGAAGAAGTCATGCCGCAGCCCCAGTGGGGAAAGTCACATCCAAGGCTGCGCATTCAACGCCATGCGCGCGGCCAACGCAAACGGGCGGGTCATCGACCCGCCCGTGCCTGCATCAGCTGCGATGATGCCGTCGCGCCGCTTACCAGCCGCGATGGCGGCCGCGGTCGTTGTAGTAGCGGTTGTCGTAGTAGCGCTGGCGCTGCCAGCGACGGTCGTCGCCACGCTCGTAGTAGCCGCTGCGGTAATAGCCACGATCGTAGCGGCGGTCGTAGCGGTTGTCGTAGTAACGGTTGTCGTAATAGCGACGGTCGCGGCGGTCGGACGTGGTCAGGTTGCCGATCGCGCCGCCGGCCACGGCACCGCCGACAGTGGCAGCGGGATCACCGTTGGAGAGCAGGTTGCCGGCCACGCCACCGACCACGGCGCCGACCAGGGTGCGCTTGTCCTTCCTCGACATCGCGCTGGCATCGCTGACCACGGCAACACCGGCCACCAGTGCCAGGGCCATCGCCAGACCACGGAAGCTGAGTGTGGAAGTACTGAGCATGTTCGTTCTCCTGTGGGGTGCATGCCACGCTGGGCAGGGAGGGCGCGGGCGCCCCGGCTGCCGTGGAGACCACGCTGACGTTCCAACATTGCCGGAACATTGCTTGGCCCACCGTGCGGCTTGCGCATTCATCTAGCGGCAGGCGGCATGAAGCAAGGCTGAAAGCGGCCGCGGCCGCTCAGCTGGCAGAAAGGGAAAGGGCCGCGCATGGCGCGGCCCTTCCCTGGTCTGCAAGGCGCCGGGGGCTCAGACGCCCATGGCCTTCTGTGCCTGCCGGGCCTGCTCCTGCTGGGCGTCCAGCTGCTGATGCAGCACGTTCGGCGCGCCCTGCACGGCACCGCTGCTGAGCGCCAGGCTCTGCTCGCTGGCTGCACGGGTCTCCACCGCCACGCGGCTGGCGGCGGGGTCGCCGATCGTGCCCTGCACGGCAAACAGGCGCTCACCGTTCGGGCTCGGCACCACCGTGTCGATGCGCTGCAGGCCGGCGGCATGCGCCTCCTTGGTCAGGGCCGCGGCGGCGCTTTCCAGCGCGTGGCGATCCTTGAAGGTGCCTGCCGGCATCAGTTCCAGCCCCTTGCTGGCCTGGATGAAGAGCGGATTGCGCGGGTGCCGTTCGTCGTTCAGCAGCGGGCGCTCGCGGGCTTCCCTGATTGCCTCCAGCGTCTTGGCCCCGACAATGCCGTCGGCCACCAGGCCGTTGTCCTTCTGCAGCTGGCGCACCGCCGCGTCGGTGTTGCGGCCGAAGCGGCCATCCTCGATCAGCGGCTTGCCGTCGGCACCGACGTAGCCGAGGTGGCCCAGTTGCTCCTGCACTGTGCGCACGCCCTCGCTGTGCGCGCCCTGCTTGTACAGTTCGGCGTGCGGGGTGGCAGCGGCCTTGTGCTCGGCGGCCGGCTTGCCCTGGGTCTGCTCATGCGACTGGGTGCGGTTTTCCAGCAGGTCGCGCGCCTTGGACAGCGGGTCGGAGGCGTACAGCTTCCAGTTCGGGTGGTCCTTCACCTGCTTGAGGTAATCCTCGATGGGCATGGTGTGCACGCCCTTGCTGCCGGTGGACTGGCTGATCAGCAGCTTGTCGGTGTTGGGGTCGCGCACCACCATCACGATGTGGTCGATGCCGTTCCAATGCTCGTGGCGGGTCTTGGCCGTATCCAGGCCGATGATCATGCCTTCCTTCAGCGCATCGGGCTTCAGGATCGCGTCGCGGTCAAGCAGCACGCCGGACTGGTCGAATGCCTTGCGCACGATGCCACCGGAACCCAGGTTGCCCAGGTCGATGCGATCGGCCTTGCTGAAGACCGCATGCCCGGCCTTCTGGTTGATCTCATCCATGGTCCGGTTCTGCAGCGTGCCGACCCAACCGGAACAGTCGATGTAACCCTGTTCCACGTTCTTGCCGCTCTTGCCCGGCACATGCAGCGCGTGGCCCGGAATATTGATGGCGTATTTGACGTGGTCGTACTTCACGCCGGCCTCGTAGGCGGCCTGCAGTTCGATGCCCGGCTTCGGCGCGGCGGCGGCCGAAGCGGTCGCCGCCAGCGCGGCTGCACCGGCTGCCACGGCGGCGCTGGCCTGCACCGGCGCTGCCGGGGTCTGACCCTGGCTCTGGCCTGGGGCCACCGTCTGCGGGGCGATGTTCTTTTCCGGAATGCTGATCGCCGCGTACTTGTGGATGTAGTAGCTGGAGAAGGTGCGCGCCAGGTCGCCATCGTTCATGCCACGCATCTCGGCCAGAGTGTGGCCGGTGAGCGCTTTGGCATCGGAGCCGATCTGGTTGAGTACGTTGCGGCGCATGTTGATCTCTTCACCATGGCCGTTGCGGACCACGCCGAAGGTGCCGGTGGCGATCGCGGTCTGCACCGAACCATAGCCGGCGCTGCCCTGCTGGTGGGCCAGGTACAGGTCCAGGCCGGTCGGCGTACTGCCGCCGGACAGGTACGGGTGACCGGTGCGTTCGTTGCGGCGTGCCATCGAGTCCAGGTTGTCCTGGTACATCTGTGCGGCCGCTTCGGTGTTGCGGGTCGGGTCGAACTCGTGGCCGGTCAGGTGATACTGGCGCGCGGAGCCGGGCACGAACTGGAACAGGCCCTTGGCGCCGGACGAGGTGTTGTGGGCGCGCTCGTTGAAGGTGCCGCCGGTCTCGATGTGCGCGAAGCGCATGAAGTCATCGACCGGAATGCCCTTGTGCCGGGCGACCTGCTCGACGATGTCCAGGACTTCCTTTCTGCTGTAGTCATGCTGTGCCATGACGTCTTCCTCGGGGTTGATGGAGCGGCGCGTGCCGCGAATCGCCAACCGGACTCATCCATGAGTCAAGAACATGTCGGTCAACAGGGAACCCGCGTGTGGCGGGTGCTATCAGGGCGCGATGTACTGCTGGGTCGCGCTGTCGAAGGTGTAGTGCACGGCATCGCTGGCAGCCAGCGCACGGGTCTTGCCCGGGGCGTCGATGGTGGTGCCCTTGAAGGTCACGGTCAGTCGCGGCAGGCCATTGCCGTCGGCAGCGAACGCCAGTTCGCCATCGCTGTCGGTGCAGGGCATCACGTTGCCCTCGTCGCAGGCGGCGCTGTTGTCCTCGCCGGTGCGCACCGAACCGACATAGCGCCAGACCTTGCTGTCCACGTCGTCTTCGCTGCGCTTGGGGTTGAACAGCAGCAGTGCATAGCCGGTGCTGCTGACGCCGCGGTCGAAGCTGCTGGTCGGCACCGCCAGCAGCAGGCGGCCGTCTGCGGTGCGATGTTCAAGCGGCTTGCGCCGGGTATCCACATCGTCGGCCTTGTCATAGGCGCCCAGTGCGCCGATGGTCCATTCCTGGCCACGGAACTTCCAGGGCTTGTTCGCATCGCTGCCGGCCAGCACGAAGGTGGCCTCGGCGAGATTGGCGCGGTCATCCGGGCCGGCCGGCGACTGCTCGCCCGGCTTGCCGTAGTGCTCGCGGGTATCCCAGGAGAAACCCGTGTAATACGTGGTGCCGTCGAGGGTGAAGGTGTGGCCGAACCAGAAGGTCGCCACACTGCCGTTCTGGACCTCGTAGGAGGTCGCGCCATCACCGTCCACCTGGTAGGTGAAATACATCACGGTCGGCGCGTCGGGCGGGGGGACGGCGGTGTCGGGAGAGGTGTTCTGCATCGGGGCAACATCCTGTCGGGGCGCATCGGCAGCCTGCACGGGGGCACCAGGCTGGGAGGACGAGGGGGCCGGATCGGCGGCGCTGCAGGCCGCAGCGGAAAGAGAGACGAGCAGGCACGCCGCGAATGCGCGCAGGGGCCGCAACGGCAGGGTCCAACGTAGCTCGGGGGGGTGATGCATGCGCCTCTCCATGGTCAGCGTTGCCGGGCCAGACGGCCGGCAGGAAACCGCACCCCATCCACCAGGGACGGGAGCGAGGACATGAGCCGGCCGATTCCTTCGACCTCGCATTGAAAACCCATGCCGGGTCATCTTGGCACAGAACGGCGGCCGGTCAAAGAGGGCGGTGACAGATGCCCTTGCAGTGTGATCTGGTTCTCAGATCTTGCCGTCGCGCAGGTAGTCGAACAGCTCGGCGTCGCCCTTCAGGCCCAGCTTGAGCATGGCGTCGCCCTTCTGCCGGCTGATGGTGCTGACGCTCTTGTGCAGCTGCAGCGAGATCTCCTTCACCGTCATGCCGGTGCCGAGCAGCCGCAGCACTTCCACCTCGCGTGGCGACAACGGCTTGCCGTCGCCCTCGCGCATGCGCCAGCTGCCCGCAGCCTCGACCCGCTCACGCAGGCTGCGGCTGATGTAGGGCTGGCCCCGGTAGACCGCCTGGATGGCCTGCGGCAGTTCGTCCATCGACGAGCTCTTGTCGACCAGACCGAGCACACCGCTGTCGAGCACCATGCGCAGGATCGCCAGGTTGTTGGAGACGCTGAGCATCAGCACCGGCAGGTCGGGGTAGCGGCGGCGGATCATGCCGATCATTGCGAAGCCGTCTGCCTGTGGGCTGCCCGGCATGGAATAGTCGGTCACCAGCAGGTCGCAGGGGTGGCTGCCGAGCAGGGCCATCAGCGCCTGCGCGCTGTCGGCTTCACCGACCACGCGACCGACCCCGCTCGATTCGATGACGGCGCGGGTACCGATACGGACCACCGGGTGGTCGTCTGCGATGATGATGCGCAAGCTCATGCTCTAGTATGACCACCGGGCAGGCCGGACCGCGACCATCGCGGACCCTGGCAGGATTCTAGGAGATCGACGCCGATGCGTAGCTGGGCTGTTCGCGGGCTGGTCCTGCTGCTGGCCGCACTGGTGCTGCCGGTGGCGCTGGCACAGGCGGTGCCTGGGCTGTTGCCGCTCAGTCCCCTGCAGCGCGAGTACCTCGCCGCCCATCCAAGCATCGTCGTGGGCCAGTATGACAGCGGCTGGCCGCCGTTCGAGTCCCTCCGTGATGGCCAGCAGGTTGGCCTGGGGCCGGATTATCTGTCGCTTCTTGCCCGTCAGTTGGGCGTGAAGGTCGAGGCCCGGCGATATGCCGACTGGACTTCCGTACTGGATGCGGCCTGTCGTGGCGAGATCGACGTGGTAATGAATGTCGGTCTCAGCGCCGACCGCACCCGGTGCATGGTCTACACCGCTGCCTATGGCGAGGCGCCGTTGGCGCTGGTGGGGAGGCCAGGCGATCTGCGTGCTTCGAACATGCCCGACCTGGACGGATTGCGGGTGGTCATCGAGCAGGATTTCCTGACCGGCCCGCAGGTGCGGGCACGTTTCCCACGTGCGGTGCAGCTTGTCGCAAACAGCTCGTTGGCAGCGCTGCAGATGGTCAGAGACGACAAAGCTGATGTCTACATAGGCAATGCCTACGTCGCCACCGAACTGATCGCTCGCCAGCACCTGCAGGGTGTCGTCCTGCTGCGTCCGAGCGACCTGCCCCCCGAACGGCTGCACTTCGGCGTTCCCAACAGCAAGCAACCGCTGGCCGAAGCGCTGGACCTGGCGCTGGCCGCGACCAGCCAGGCCCAGCGCGATGCACTGGCACAACGCTGGCTGCCCCCGCCGCAGTGGTCGGCATCGGCACAGCTGGCGCTGAGCCAGGCCGAGAAGCGGGTTCTGGAACAGCCGTTGAAGATCGGTTTCGCGCCGAACGCCGCCCCACTGTCGTTCGCCGACGAGGATGGCAAGCCCAGCGGCCTGGCCAGCGAGTACCTGGGGCGGCTGATGCAGGCCGGTGCCAACCTGCAGGCGCAGAACAGCCATGACTGGTACGAGGTGCGCGAGAAGGCGCGTCGCGGCGAGCTGCAGGCGGTGATGGGCATTCCGGTCGATTCGCATTACCTGGGCCCGGACTGGGTGTTCAGCCAACCCTTCATCAGCGTGCCGAACGTGATCATCAGCCGCCACGACAGCCCGGCCCTGCTGGGTCTGTCCGACCTCCAGGACAAGCGTGTGCTGCTGTCCGATCCGGAGCGCGTTCGTGGCTATGTGCTGCAGCAGGCGCCGCAGGCCAGGATCGTCGCCGCGCGCAGTGCCGAACAGGCCATGCAACGCCTGATCGATGGCGAGGCCGACGCCTACGTGGGTAATCTTGCGCTGGTCGACCACCTGCTGCGCACGCGTTTCCCGGGGCGCCTGCAGGTTGCCGCGCCCGCGGGCTTCAACGACCAGCTGGCACTGGCCGTGGAGCGCCGGCATGCGGCGCTCGCCACGACCTTCGATCGCTTGCTGCTGCAGATGACGCCACGCGAGCGCGAAGCGCTGCGCGACGACTGGCTGGCGGTGGAGTACCGTAACGGCGTCGACTGGCGAAGCACGCTGCGCTGGGGTGTACCGCTGCTGCTGGTGCTGCTGACCGCGCTGCTGGTGCATGGCATCGGCTACTGGCGCCTGCGCCGTGAGGTGGCCGGGCGCCGCCAGCTGGAGCAGCGCCTGGCCGAAGTGACCGACAACCTGCCTGCCGTGGTCTACCAGGCCCGTCGCGAGGTTGATGGCACGCTCAGCTTCCCGTTCATTGCCGGCGACCTGCAGGCGCTGTTCGGGATCACCCGGCAGCAGGCCGAGCAGGACGCCAGGACATTGCTGGAACGCGTCGAAGAGGACGATCGCGCGCGCATCCTGCAGGCGGTCGAACAGGCCGCGCACCAGTTCGCACCGCTCATGCTGGAATTCCGCCTGCGCGGCAATGGAACAGGCCCGCGTTGGGTGCGCACCCAGGCGCAACCCTATGCCGCCGAAGCCGGTGTAGTGACCTGGAGTGGCTACTGGGTGGATGCCAGCGAGGCCCGTGCACAGGCGGACGCCCTGACCGCAGCCAAGGCCGAGGCCGAGCAGGCGGCCGAGGCCAAATCCCGCTTCCTGGCCACCATGAGCCATGAGATCCGCACGCCGATGAGTGGCGTGCTGGGCATGCTGGAGGTGCTGGCGCATTCGCCGCTGGATGCCGAGCAGCAGCGCATTCTCGGGGTTATCGAGGACGCGGCGCAGATGCTGCGGCAGATCCTCGACGACATCCTCGACTACTCGCGGCTGGAGGCCGGCGCACTGCGCCTGGAACCGGTGCCGCAGCGGCTGCGGCCATTGCTGGAAAGCGTGTGCCGGTTGTTGTCGGCGCAGGCCAGTGCACGTGGACTGGACCTGCAGGTGCAGATCGACCCGCAGCTGGCGGCGGCGCACGAAGTGGATGGCGTGCGCCTGCGCCAGATCGTGTTCAACCTGCTCAGCAACGCCATCAAGTTCACCGTGCACGGCGAAGTGCGGCTGCAGCTGGAGGTGCTGGGGCCGACCGCCGAAGACGGTAGCCAGCCGCTTCGCCTGAGCGTCACCGATACCGGCATGGGTATCGCGCCGGAAGAGTTGCAGCACCTGTTCGCGCCGTTCACCCAGGCCGGCGCCTACATCCAGCGTGACCACGGTGGTACCGGCCTCGGCCTCAGCATCTGCCATCGCCTGGTGCAGATGATGGAGGGCGAGCTGGAGCTGCACAGCACGCTGGGCGAGGGCACCTGTGCCGAGGTGCGGCTATCGCTGGTGGAAGCGGGCATTGCCGATGCTGAAGCGCTGGTTGCCGAACAGGCACAGGCTGCCCTGCTGCCGTTGGCGCTGCGGCAGGCGCGCGTGCTGGTGATCGAGGATCATCCGACCAACCAGGCGATGATGGCCTGGCGGCTGCAGCAGTTGGGCGTGCCGCATGTGCTGGTCGGTGATGGCCAGCAGGGCCTGGATCATCTGGCATCAAAGTCCTTCGATCTGGTCATTACCGATTGCCGGATGCCGGTGCTGGATGGTTTCGCCTTCACCCGCCTTCTGCGTGAGCGCGAGGGACGCACCGGGCAACCGCGGCTGGCCGTGCTGGCGCTGACCGCCAGCGTGCTGGACGACGATGCGCGTCGCTGCCGTGAAGCCGGGATGGACGAGGTGCTGGCCAAGCCGTTGTCATTGGCCACTCTGCGCGCGGCATTGCTGCGCTGGTTACCGCAGGCGCAGGGGCATTCGTTCGAGGAGCCGGTGCCGGAGTCCGCCGCCGCCGGCGCGATGCTGCCTGATCTGGCCACGCTGCAACAGCGTTTCGGTTCGCAGGCCGTGGCCGAGCAGTTGCGCGACAGCCTGCTGCAGGCCAGTGAAGGTGACCTGGCCGCTGTGCAGTGCGCGCTGCAGGCCGGCGACCGTGAGGCTGCCGCGCTGCACCTGCATCGCCAGGCGGGCGGATTGGGTGCAGTGGGGGCGACGGCACTGGCCGGGCAGGCCAATGCACTGGTCGAGCGCCTGCAGGATGCGGCCGAGACCGATCCGGTGCCATTGTTCGCCGCGGTGGCGGCATTCGTGGCGCGGCTGCAGCAACAACTGCAGCGCCTGGCTCACTGAGCCGACTGCTGCTGCAGGTAGGCGATCACCAGCGCGCGGCGTTCGGCGCTGGGGAAGGCGTTGTACATGCGCGTGCCAGGCACCACGTGGGTGGGCGACTGCAGGAACGCATCCAGCGTCTGCGCGGTCCAGGTGATGTCGGCGCGGCGCATGCCATCGGAGTAGCCGTAGTCGGGCAGGCTGCCGGCGCGACGACCGATCACGCCGTGCAGATTCGGCCCGAAGCGGTGGATGCCCCCGGCTTGCACGGTGTGGCAGCCGGCACACAACTCGAACGCGCGCTGCATGGCCTGTTGGTGCGCCTGTTCCGGCGTGGCCGGTGCCGCAGGCGGACGCTGGCAGGCCGTGGCGACCAGGGCCACGGCAACGGCGATGAGCGGGAGTGATGCACGCATGGGCGGGCAGGATAGCGACGCAGCGGGGCAGACGGGCTGCGACACGCGGTCGCAGCCCGGTGCGATCACATACCCGAGTAGTTCGGGCCGCCGCCGCCCTGCGGGGTCACCCAGACGATGTTCTGGGTGGGGTCCTTGATGTCGCAGGTCTTGCAGTGCACGCAGTTCTGCGCGTTGATCTGCAGCCGCGCGTTGTCGGCGTCGCCGACGAACTCGTACACGCCGGCCGGGCAGTAGCGCGCTTCCGGACCGGCGTACTCGGCCAGGTTCACCTTCACTGGAATGCTCGGGTCCTTCAGCGTCAGGTGGCTGGGCTGGTTTTCGTCGTGGTTGGTGCTGCTCAGGAACACCGAACTGAGGCGATCGAAGGTCAGCACGCCATCCGGCTTCGGGTAGGCGATGCGGGTGTGCCTGGACGCCGGTTCCAGGCAGGCGTGGTCGGGCTGGGTGCGATGCAGGGTCCACGGTGGGTTGCGCACACCCAGCTTGGGAAGCAGCCACTGCTCTACGCCGGTCATCAGCGTGGCCACGGTCTGGCCCTTCTTGAACCACTGCTTGAAGTTCTTGGCCTGCTGCAGTTCGGTGAACAGCCAGCTGGCTTCGAATGCCTTCGGATAGGCGCTCAGTTCATCGTGCTGGCGGTCGGCGGCCAGCGCGTCGAACGCCGCATCGGCGCACAGCATGCCGGTCTTGATCGCCGCGTGGCTGCCCTTGATGCGGCTGGCGTTGAGGTAGCCGGCCTCGCAGCCGACCAGCGCGCCGCCGGGGAAGACCGTCTTCGGCAGCGACAGCAGGCCACCGGCGGTGATCGCACGCGCGCCGTAGCCGATGCGGGTGCCGCCTTCCAGGTGCTTGCGGATGGACGGGTGGGTCTTGAAGCGCTGGAATTCCTCGAACGGGCTCAGCCACGGGTTCCTGTAGTCCAGGCCGACCACGTAGCCGATGGCGACCTTGCCGCCGTCGGCGTGGTACAGGAACGCGCCGCCATAGGTATCGCTGTCCAGCGGCCAACCGGCGGCGTGCACCACCAGGCCCGGCTCATGCTTGGCCGGGTCGATCTGCCACAGTTCCTTGATGCCGATGCCGTAGGCCTGCGGGTCCTTGCCTTCGTCCAGTTTGTAGCGGGCGATCAACTGGCGCCCCAGGTGGCCGCGTGCGCCTTCGGCGAAGATCGTGTACTTGGCCTGCAGCGCCATGCCACGCTCGAAGGCCGGGCCGATGCTGCCGTCCTTCTCGATGCCCATGTCGCCGGTGGCCACGCCGATCACTTCACCGTTGTCGCCATACAGCACTTCGGCGGCGGCGAAGCCCGGGAAGATAGCCACCTCCAGCGCCTCAGCCTGCTGTGCCAGCCAGCGGGTCACTTCGCCCAGGCTGATGATGTAGTTGCCTTCGTTGTGGAAGCACTCCGGCAGCAGCGCGTTGGGCGTGCTGCGTGCGCCGGTTTCGCTGAGGAACAGAAATTCGTCGCGGGTGACCTTCTGCTTCAGCGGTGCGCCACGCTCGGCCCAGTCCGGGAACAGTTCGGTCAGCGCGCGCGGATCCATCACCGCGCCGGACAGCACGTGCGCGCCCGGTTCGGAACCCTTCTCCAGCACGCACACCGACAATTCGCGGCCGGCTTCGATCGCGCGCTGGCGCAGGCGGATCGCGGTGGCCAGGCCGGCGGGGCCGGCACCGACGATCACCACGTCGAATTCCATTACTTCACGCGGGGGCAGGGCGTTGGCTTCAGCGCTCATCGATTGCATGACTCGTGGGTAGGGCCGGCATCGGGGCCACCGGCGGTGCCTGGGAATCGCGCGTGCAGCCACGGGCGAAACGGTTGTTTGAATGTGTCAGGGTACCGGGACGCGCCGGATCCAGCTAGATCGGCGCCGTTCACGCCACGATTGCTGCGTTGCAGCGTAGTGCCGCAGCTCTGGTGGGTGCCGACCCTGGTCGGCACGCTCTGCCCGGATGACCGACAATGGCCGGGTCCTGACTGCGTGTGAGTGCCATGGCTTTGCATCCGTACGATCTGTTTGATGTCCGTTCCCTGCTCAACGAGGAAGAGCGCGCCGTACAGGAGAGCGTCGCCCGTTTCACCAACGAGCGTGTGCTGCCGATCATCGGCGATGCCTTCGACCAGGCCCGCTTCCCCGATGAACTGGTGCCGGAGATCGCGTCACTGGGCCTGCTCGGTGCGACTCTGCCGACCGAGTACGGCGGTGGTGGCCTGGGCGCGGTCAGCTACGGCCTGATCTGCCAGGAGCTGGAGCGCGGCGATTCCGGCCTGCGCAGTTTCGTCTCGGTGCAGAGCTCGCTGTGCATGTATCCGATCTACGCCTATGGCAGCGAGGAACAGCGCCAGCAGTGGCTGCCGGCGATGGCGCGCGGCGAGCTGATCGGCTGCTTCGGCCTGACCGAGGCGCATGGTGGTTCCGATCCGGCCAGCATGAAAACCCGCGCCGTGCGTGACGGCGGTGACTGGCGCATCACCGGCAGCAAGATGTGGATCACCAGCGGTCCGGTGGCCGATCTGGCCATCGTCTGGGCGCAGACCGAGGACGGCATCCAGGGCTTCGTGCTGGAAAAGGGCATGGCCGGTTTCACCACGCAGGAGATCAAGCACAAGATGAGCCTGCGCGCGTCGCTGACCGGCGCGTTGTTCTTCGATGACGTGCGCGTGCCTGACAGCCATCGGCTGCCGAACGTGAAGGGCCTGAAGGGGCCACTGGGTTGCCTGACTCAGGCGCGCTTCGGCATCAGCTGGGGCCCGATCGGCGCGGCGATTGCCTGCCTGGATGAAGCACTGGGCTATGCCAAGGAGCGCGTTCTGTTCGGTCGCCCGCTGGCGGCCACGCAGAGCGCGCAGATCAAGCTGGCCGAGATGGCCCGCCGCATCACCACCGCGCAGCTGCTGGCCCTGCAGCTGGGCCGCCTGAAGGAAGCCGGCCAGCTGCAGCCGCAGCAGGTCAGCCTGGCCAAGTGGAACAACTGCCGCATGGCCATCGACATTGCCCGCGAGTGCCGCGATCTGCTGGGTGGGGCCGGCATCACCACCGAACACGTGGCGATCCGCCACGCGCTGAACCTGGAATCGGTGATCACCTATGAAGGCACCGAGACCGTGCACCAGCTGGTGATCGGGCGGGAGCTGACCGGGATCAGCGCGTTCTGACAGCTATCCACGCATGGCGTGGATCTACTGCCACCCATCCACGCATGGCGTGGATCTACTGCAAATGCCGGTCGTGCGCGGGGTCACGCCCCGCCGGCAAACCCATGCTGCCGCCACGCTTCGTACATCACCACGGCAACGGTGTTGGAAAGATTGAGGCTGCGGTTGTCCGGCCGCATCGGCAGGCGCAGGCGGTGGCCATCGGGCAAAGCATCGAGCACGTCCTGCGGCAGGCCGCGGCTTTCCGGGCCGAACAGGAACGCATCACCGTCTTCGAACGCCACGCTGTCATAGCGGACGCTGGCACGCGTACTCAGGGCGAACAACCGCTTCGGTGCGATCCGCGCCAGTGCAGTGTCAAGGTCGGGGTGCACCTGCAGGCGCGAATACTCGTGGTAGTCCAGGCCGGCGCGCTTGAGCTGCTTGTCTTCCAGTGCGAAGCCGAGCGGCTCGACCAGGTGCAGCTGCGCGCCGGTGTTGGCGCAGAGCCGGATCACATTGCCCGTGTTGGGCGGGATTTCCGGTTGGAACAGGATCACGTGGAACTGGGGCGCGGCATTCATCGGCGCAGTGTACCTGCGACGGCGGCCGCCTTTACGGCGCACGCCCTGCGCTGGGCAGGGCGGCACCGGTTACGGGCGCAGCAGAACCTGGGCGGTTTCGGTGGCCAGGGCCTGCAGGTCGGCGGCGCTCGGACGCACCTGCAGGGCCGGCAGGTTGACGATGACCGAGTTGGCGACGTTGGTGGCGGCAGCAGCCAGGGTCGCGGCGTAGCGCTGGGCTTCCAGTTCGGCGGCCAGGGCGACGCGCTGCTCCAGGCTCGGACGCACTTCCACCGAGGCCAGGGTGGTGATCGGCATCGCGGCGGCGACCGGGGCGGCGACGTAGCCGCTGCGCTCGGCCAGCTGGTCGGCGCTGGGGCGAACTTCCACGGTGGCCAGGGTCGGAATGCCGCTGGCCTGTTCCCAGGCCTGCTGGGCCAGCTGGTCGGCGGCCGGGCGGACCTGCACGGTGGACAGGGTCTTGATGGATTCGGAGGCCTGCACCGACGAAACAACCGCGGTGCCGGCGATCAGGGCGATGGCGATGGCAATGGTCTTGGCGTTCATGACGGGGCCTGTTTAGTGTTGGTGATCAGTGGTGTGGTAGTAAGGTAGTACACCGATTCTGGGCATGCAAGGAAAATTTTCGATTTCCTGCATTTGTTCAGTCTTCAGTCAGCTTTCGTCTGAAGCCCTTCCTGGCGCAGGAAGTACCAAGCAATCCCCGTGCCAACTTTTAGTCGTTGATTTACAAGGGTTTTGTTTGGATCGAAAAGTGTCCGGTGGGCGGACACCTGTCCATTCGATGCGCCGCGGACACTGTCCGGACGCCTGCTGCGGGTGCATGTGACTTCCCACGCCAGCCTGGGAGGGCCGGGCGGATGGCGCACAGGGGCAAACACCCCCAGTGACTGCTGGCTGATTCCTGCCGCTGCGTGCGCAGGCTAGGATCGGGGTTCACCTATGTGACCAAGGATCCGGATATGTCTCTCGCCCTTCGCCCGCGCGCTGCAGTGCTGGCCGTCGCCCTCAGCACCGCCCTGGGCACGCTTGTGCCTTCCCATGCGTTGGCGGCAAAGCCGGCCGCACCGGCCAAGGTCGATATCCCGTATGAGCAGTTCACCCTGCCCAACGGCCTGCGCGTGATCGTGCATACCGATCGCAAGGCGCCGATCGTCGCGGTCAACGTCTGGTATCACGTGGGCAGCAAGGACGAACCGGCCGGCCGTACCGGCTTTGCGCACCTGTTCGAACACCTGATGTTCCAGGGCAGCGAAAACCACGACGGCGAATTCTTCGAACCGTTCAAGCAGGTGGGTGCCACCAACCAGAACGGCACCACCAATACCGACCGCACCAACTACTTCGAGAACGTGCCCACCACCGCACTGGACATGGCGCTGTGGATGGAATCGGACCGCATGGGCCATCTGGTCGGTGCGATCGACCAGGCGGCGCTGGACGAGCAGCGCGGCGTGGTGCAGAACGAGAAGCGCCAGGGCGAGAACCAGCCCTACGGACAGGCCTGGGACCAGCTCAACAAGGCGATGTACCCGGTGGGCCACCCGTACCACCACAGCGTGATCGGTTCGATGAACGATCTGAACGCGGCGTCGCTGGATGACGTGAAGACCTGGTTCCGCACCTGGTACGGCCCGAACAACGCGGTGCTGGTGCTGGCCGGCGACATCGACCTGGCCACCGCCAAGGAAAAGGTCGGCAAGTACTTCGGCAGCATTCCGGCCGGCCCGACCATGGCGCAGCCGGCCGTGAACGTGGCCAAGCGCAGCGCCGACACGCGCGAGACGATGACCGACAAGGTGCCGCAGGCGCGCATCTACCGCGCCTGGAACGTGCCGCAGGTCGGCACCGCCGATGTCGATCAGCTGCAGCTGTTCGCGCAGGTCCTGGGCGGTGCCAAGTCCTCGCGCCTGAGCCAGCGCCTGCAGCACCAGGACAAGCTGGTGGACAGCATCGCGTCGGGCCTGTCGACGTCGCAGCTGGGTTCGAACTTCGTGATCATGGCGACGGTCAAGCAGGGCCAGGACCCGGCCAAGGTCGAGAAGATCATCGACGAGGAACTGGACCGGCTGATCAAGCAGGGCCCGACCGCGGCCGAGCTGGAGCGCGCCAAGACCGGTGCCCGCGCCGGCTTCATCCGCGGCATCGAGCGCATCGGTGGCTTCGGCGGCAAGGCCGACGCGCTGGCCGAGTGCGCGGTGTTCACCGGCGACCCGGGCTGCTTCCGCACCTCGCTGGCCAACATCGAGAAGGCCAGTGCCGCCGATCTGAGCCGTCTGGGCACGCAGTGGCTGGACAAGGGCAGCCACACCCTGGTGATCGCACCGGGTGAGCGCGTGGCGCTGAAGGAAGACCCGAGCCAGGCGCCGAAGCCGTTCAATGTGCCGGCAGTGGACCCCAAGTACAGCACGCTGCCGGAGCAGGTCGACCGCAAGGCCGGCGTGCCGCAGACCCGCGAGTTCCCGCAGCTGAAGTTCCCGGCGCTGCAGCGCGCCACGCTGAAGAACGGCACCCAGGTGATCCTGGCCGAGCGCCACGAGATTCCGGTGGTGCAGTTCAGCTACCAGTTCCCGGGCGGCTTCAGCGCCGACCAGGGCCGCAAGCCGGGCACCGCCAACTTCACCATGAGCCTGATGACCGAAGGCGCCGGCAAGCTCGGCTCGCTGGCCTTCGCCGATGCCGCTGACGCACTGGGTGCCAGCCTGGATGCCTCGGCCGGCCTGGACTCGATGAGCGTGGACCTGTCGGCGCTGAAGGAAAACCTGGCGCCGTCGTTGGCGCTGTATCGCGATCTGCTGCGCGAACCGCGCTTCGAGCAGGGCGAGATCGACCGGGTCAAGGCGAGCTGGATCGCCGGCATCCAGCAGGAGAAGGTCAACCCGGGTGCGGTGGCGATGCGCGTGCTGCCGCCGCTGCTGTACGGCAAGGGCCATCCGTATGCCATTCCGTTCACCGGCAGCGGTGACGAAGCAGCGATCAACGGCCTGACCCGCGAAGACCTGGTCGACTTCCACCACGATTGGCTGCGCCCGCAGAACGGCACCCTGATCGTGGTCGGTGACACCACCCTGGCCGAGATCGTGCCGCTGCTGGACAAGCAGCTGGGCGACTGGAAAGCCAGTGGCGATGCCCCGCAGGTGAAGGCAGCCACCGACGTGGCGTTGCCGAAGGGCCCGCGCGTGTTCCTGATCGACCAGCCAGGCGCGGTGCAGGCCAACCTGTTCGCCGGCCAGGTGGTGGCGCCGTCCAGCGCCGCCAGCTCGACCCGCTTCGACATCGCCAACGGCGTGATCGGCGGCGACTTCACCTCGCGTCTGAACATGAACCTGCGTGAAGACAAGCACTGGTCGTACGGTGCACGCAGCAGCGCGGTCAATTCGGTCGGCCAGCGTCCGTGGATGGCCAGCGCGCCGGTGCAGATCGACAAGACGGGTCCGGCGATGGCGGAAATGCGCAAGGAAATCGCCGCGTTCGCCGATGGCAGCAAGCCGGCCACCGCCGGCGAGGTGAACCGCATCCGCAACATCCAGACGCTGAGCCTGCCGGGTGCCTACGAGACCGCCAGCGCGGTGGCATCGACCATCGGCTCGATCGTCCAGTTCAAGCGTCCGGACGACTACGTGCTGCGTCGCAAGGCCGAGATCGAAGCGATGACCCCGGCGCAGGTGCAGCAGGCCGCCGCCGAGATCAAGCCGCAGGCGCTGACCTGGGTGGTGGTGGGTGACCTCAAGCAGACCGAAGCGGCCGTGCGCGCGCTGAACCTGGGCGAGGTGACGGTGATCGACGCAGAAGGCAACCCGGTCAAGAAGTAAGGCACTACCCGGCCCGCCATGTGGCGGGCCGGCTCCCCCCGGTAGTGCCGGCCGCTGGCCGGCAACCCCGTCATGCATCCCGGGTCCTCGCCCCTGCGAGGGATCCGACCCCCACCGGCTACCCCCGATTCAGGCTGTTCAGGCAGAATCCCTCCATACCCTTCCAGGATCTGCCCATGCGCGTTCTGCTGCTTTCCTCCCTGCTGCTCACCGTCACCGCCTGTACCTGGGTGCCGATCGAACCGGCCGGCAAGGCGACCCGCGTGCTGCCGGCAGGTCCGGTCCCGGCCGGCTGCATCGCCAAGGGCGAGGTGGTGGTGACCGTGAAGAGCAAGGTCGGTTTCTACAACCGCAACCCTCTGCGCGTGCAGGAAGAGCTGGAAACCCTGGCCCGCAACGAGGCCCCGAGTGCCGGCGCCAATGCCGTGCAGGCCGCTGCGGCGCCCGCTGATGGCAGCCAGCGCTTCGCCGCGTTCCAGTGCCCGCCGCGCTGAACGCTTCACCATACGGCCAAGGCTGAATTCGTAAAGATGCGGTGAAGGCCCGGGGGGTTATAGAATAGCGCCCCCTTTTGCCTGAGCCTTGGCGCTAACCTCGATGCTCTTCAAGAATGTCTCGATCGCCGGCCTGGCACACGTCGACGCGCCGCATACGCTGACCACCAAGGAAATCAACGAACGCCTGCAGCCGACGTTGGATCGCCTGGGTATCCGCACCGACGTGCTCGGCGACATCGCCGGCATCCACGCGCGCCGCCTGTGGGACAACGGTGTGCTGGCGTCCGACGCTGCCACCATGGCAGGCCGCAAGGCACTGGAAGACGCAGGCATCAATGCGACGCAGGTTGGCCTGCTGGTCAACACCTCGGTCAGCCGCGACTACCTGGAGCCGTCCACCGCCTCCATCGTCTCGGGCAATCTCGGCGTCAGCGATGAGTGCATGACCTTCGACGTCGCCAATGCCTGCCTGGCCTTCATCAACGGCATGGATATCGCCGCGCGCATGATCGAGCGCGGTGACATCGACTACGCGCTGGTGGTGGACGGCGAGACCGCCAACCTGGTGTACGAGAAGACCCTGGAGCGCATGACCGCCCCGGATGTCACCGCCGACGATTTCCGCAACGAGCTGGCGGCGCTGACCACCGGTTCGGGTGCCGCGGCGATGGTGATGGCGCGCTCGGAGCTGGTGCCGGACGCGCCGCGCTACAAGGGCGGCGTGACCCGCTCGGCCACCGAGTGGAACCAGCTGTGCCTGGGCAACCTGGACCGCATGGTCACCGACACCCGCCTGCTGCTGATCGAAGGCATCAAGCTGGCGCAGAAGACCTTCACCGCCGCCAAGATCGCCCTGGGCTGGGCCGTGGAAGAGCTGGACCAGTTCGTGATCCACCAGGTCAGCCAGCCGCACACCGCCGCGTTCATCAAGAACTTCGGCATCGACCCGAAGAAGGTCATGACCATCTTCGGCGAGCACGGCAACATCGGCCCGGCCTCGGTGCCGATCGTGCTGAGCAAGCTCAAGCAGCTGGGCAAGCTGAAGAAGGGCGATCGCATCGCGCTGCTCGGCATCGGCTCGGGCCTGAACTGTTCGATGGCTGAAGTGGTCTGGTAAGCAGCCCGCTGCCCGACCTCCTGTAGAGCCGAGCCCATGCTCGGCTCACGCGCGCAGCGCGGCTCTTCCGCAGCGGACCGGAGAGCAGCCGAGCATCGGCTCGGCTCTACATTGCGCCGCGACTCTCCCTAGGTACTCCGCATGCGCGATCTTCCCGGTTACCCCGCCCACCCGCAGCGCTTCGAAGTGCGCCCCGGCCTGTCGATGAACTATCTCGACGAAGGCCCGCGCGACGGCGAGGTGGTGGTGATGGTGCACGGCAACCCGTCGTGGAGCTATTACTGGCGCACGCTGGTGGCCGGCCTGTCGGACACGTACCGCTGCATCGTGCCGGACCACATCGGCATGGGCCTGTCGGACAAGCCCGATGACAGCCGCTACGAGTACACGCTGCAGTCGCGCGTGGATGATCTTGATGCGTTGCTGAAGCACCTGGGCATCACCGGCCCGGTGACCCTGGCGGTGCACGACTGGGGCGGCATGATCGGTTTCGGCTGGGCGCTGTCGCACCACGACCAGGTGAAGCGCCTGGTGGTGCTCAACACCGCCGCGTTCCCGATGCCGGCAGCGAAGAAGATGCCGTGGCAGATCGCGCTGGGCCGCCACTGGAAGATCGGCGAGTGGATCATCCGCACCTTCAATGCGTTCTCGTCCGGTGCCTCGTGGCTGGGCGTGGAGCGGAAGATGCCGGCCGACGTGCGCCGCGCCTACGTGTCGCCGTACAACAACTACGCCAACCGCATCAGCACCATCCGCTTCATGCAGGATATCCCGCTGTCGCCGGCCGACAAGGCCTGGTCGCTGCTGGAGCGGGCCGGCAAGGCGCTGCCGTCGTTCGCCGACCGCCCGGCCTTCCTCGGCTGGGGCCTGCGCGACTTCGTGTTCGATCATCATTTCCTGAAGGGCTTCCAGGCCGCGCTGCCGCAGGCCCAGGTACATGCCTTCGAGGACGCCGGCCACTACGTGCTGGAAGACAAGCACGAGGTGCTGGTGCCGGAGATCCGCGCGTTCCTGGACAAGAACCCGATCTGATCGGTTCCCGGGGCGGATCCCGGTAGTGCCGGCCGCTGGCCGGCAAGGGCGCAATGCGCGCCAGGTTCAAGAGGTTGCCGGCCAGCGGCCGGCACTGCCGCTACGCGGCGACCGGCGCCTGCGGCGGCGAGGACGGGCTGTTGCCGTTGTCGTCCGGATGGTCGTCGTCATTGTCGGCCGCGTCGCGCCAGCGCCAGTCGGCCAGCGTCAACGGATCCAGGCCATAGGCGATGCGCGCCTTGTCGCACTGCGGGCTGGCCTTGCCGTACTCCCACGATGCATCCACCTCACGGCACACGCTGGGCCGGTTGGGGTGGATGGTGCAGCGTGAATACACGCCGATCTGCGCATCCAGCGCCACGCAGCGCACCGGCTTGGAATGGGTGCCGCGCATGCACAGGCGATGCGGGTCGAGAACCTCGGTCAGCTGGTGCGGCACGCCGCCGGGGGTGACCTCGTCCGATTCCATCCAGTGGAAGGCCACGCGGTACTGGGTGCAGCAGGCGCCGCAGGTCATGCAGGGATGTTGCATGGGCAAGCCGCCTCGGGCGGCAGTCGGAATCAGGAACGAGGGTGCGGATTTTCCACGAAGTGGGCCGCCGCGCAAGAAATTCCGTAAGCGGCGACAATGAACGGATGAACCGACCCTGCAATATTGCCGCCCGCTTGCCTGAACTGGCGCGTGAACGGCCTGATCAGATCGCCATCCGCTGCCCTGGCCGCCGTGGCGCCGGCAACGGCATGGCCGCCTACGACGTGACCCTGGATTACCGCCAGCTGGACGCCCGCAGCGATGCCATGGCGGCCGGCCTGGCCGGCTACGGGATCGGCCGTGGGGTGCGCACGGTGGTGATGGTACGGCCGTCGCCGGAGTTCTTCCTGCTGATGTTTGCCCTGTTCAAGCTGGGCGCGGTGCCGGTGCTGGTCGACCCGGGCATCGACAGGCGCGCGCTGAAGCAGTGCCTGGACGAGGCGCAGCCGGAGGCCTTCATCGGCATTCCGCTGGCGCATGTGGCGCGGCTGGTGCTGCGCTGGGCACCGTCGGCGACCCGCCTGGTGACCGTCGGCCGCCGCCTCGGCTGGGGCGGGACCACGCTGGCCGCGCTGGAGCGCGCCGGCGCCAGCGGCGGGCCGATGCTGGCGGCCACTGACGGCGAGGACATGGCCGCGATCCTGTTCACCAGCGGCTCCACCGGTGTGCCGAAGGGCGTGGTCTACCGCCATCGCCACTTCGTCGGCCAGATCCAGCTGCTGGGCAGCGCCTTCGGCATGGAAGCGGGCGGGGTGGACCTGCCGACCTTCCCGCCGTTCGCCCTGTTCGATCCTGCGCTGGGCCTGACCTCGGTCATCCCGGACATGGACCCGACCCGGCCGGCGCAGGCCGACCCGGCGCGCCTGCACGACGCCATCCAGCGTTTCGGTGTGACCCAGCTGTTCGGTTCTCCGGCATTGATGCGGGTGCTGGCGAAGCATGGCCGTCCGCTGCCGACGGTGACCCGGGTGACCTCGGCGGGGGCACCGGTGCCGCCGGACGTGGTCGCCACCATCCGTAGCCTGTTGCCCGCCGATGCGCAGTTCTGGACGCCATATGGCGCCACCGAGTGCCTGCCGGTGGCGGTGGTCGAAGGCCGCGAGCTGGAACGCACGCGCGCCGCCACCGAGGCCGGTGCCGGTACCTGCGTGGGCAGCGTGGTGGCGCCGAACGAGGTCCGCATCATCGCCATCGATGACGCACCGCTGCCGGACTGGTCGCAGGCGCGCGTGCTGGCCGTTGGCGAAGTGGGAGAAATCACGGTGGCTGGCCCGACCGCTACCGACAGTTACTTCAACCGCCCGCAGGCCACCGCGGCGGCGAAGATCCGCGAGACGCTGGCCGATGGCAGCACGCGCGTGGTCCATCGCATGGGCGACGTCGGTTACTTCGATGCGCAGGGTCGCCTGTGGTTCTGCGGCCGCAAGACGCAGCGCGTGGAGACCGCGCGCGGGCCGCTGTACACCGAACAGGTCGAGCCGGTGTTCAACACGGTGGCAGGCGTGGCGCGCACCGCGCTGGTCGGCGTTGGCGTGGCCGGTGCGCAGGTGCCGGTGCTGTGCGTGGAACTGCTGCGCGGCCAGTCCGACAGCCCGGCACTGCAGGAAGCGCTGCGTGCGCATGCCGCAGCGCGCACGCCTGAGGCCGGCCTGCAGCACTTCCTGGTGCATCCGGCCTTCCCCGTCGATATCCGTCACAACGCCAAGATCGGCCGCGAGAAGCTCGCCGTCTGGGCCAGCGCCGAACTGGAGAAGCGCGCATGAAGATCCTGGTCACCGGTGGTGGTGGTTTCCTCGGCCAGGCGCTGTGCCGCGGGCTGGTCGAACGTGGCCACCAGGTGCTGGCGTTCAACCGCAGCCACTACCCGGAACTGCAGGCGATGGGTGTGGGCCAGATCCGCGGCGACCTGGCCGATGCGCAGGCGGTGCTGCACGCGGTGGCCGGCGTCGACGCGGTGTTCCACAACGGCGCCAAGGCTGGCGCCTGGGGCAGTTATGACAGCTACCACCAGGCCAACGTGGTCGGCACTGACAACGTGATCGCCGCATGCCGCGCGCACGGCATCAGCCGGCTGGTCTACACCTCCACGCCCAGCGTGACGCACCGTGCCACCCACCCGGTGGAAGGCCTCGGCGCCGACGAAGTGCCTTACGGCGAGGACTTCCAGGCGCCGTATGCGGCGACCAAGGCGATTGCCGAACAGCGTGTGCTGGCGGCCAATGACGCCTCGTTGGCGACGGTGGCGCTGCGCCCGCGCCTGATCTGGGGCCCGGGCGACCAGCAGCTGGTGCCGCGCCTGGCCGAACGTGCGCGGCAGGGCCGCCTGCGCCTGGTGGGCGATGGCAACAACAAGGTCGATACCACCTACATCGACAACGCCGCGCTCGCGCACTTCCTCGCCTTCGAGGCATTGGCGCCGGGCGCTGCATGTGCAGGCAAGGCCTACTTCATTTCCAACGGCGAACCGCTGCCGATGCGCGAGCTGGTCAACAAGCTGCTGGCCGCTGTGGGTGCACCGACGGTGGACAAGGCGATAAGCTTCAAGACCGCTTATCGCATTGGCGCCATCTGCGAGCGGCTGTGGCCGTTGCTGCGCCTGCGCGGCGAACCGCCGTTGACCCGCTTCCTGGCCGAGCAGCTGTGCACGCCGCACTGGTACAGCATGGAACCGGCGCGCCGCGACTTCGGCTACGTGCCGCAGGTCAGCATCGAGGAAGGGCTGCGCAGGCTGAAGGCTTCATCTGCCGCATAGGTCGCCATCACTGGTTGCACACCGCCAGATCGGGAGGATGGACCCACGCCATCCAACGGCCCGGACATCTGCGAGGAGCGCCATGCTGCATTACGCCGTCATCTTTTTCGTCATCGCCATCATCGCCGCCGTACTCGGCTTCTCCGGCATCGCCGGTGCCGCCAGCAACATCGCCTGGATCCTGTTCGTGATCTTCCTGGTGCTGGCGGTGATCTCGATGTTCCGCAAGCGCGGATAGAACCTGCAGGACGTGCCGGTCACCGACCGGTACGCCGCTTCCCGGTGGGTGCCGACCGTTGGTCGGCACGTCTTCTGTAGAGCCGAGCCATGCTCGGCTGCTTCTCATGAGGCGAGCACGGCTCGACGCTACAGCAGCGCCTGGTCCGCAGCATGGCGCTCCAGCGCCAGCTCGATCAACCGCGTGATCAGCGTGGTGTAGTCCACACCGCTGGCGCCCCACAGCTTCGGGTACATGCTGATGCGGGTGAAGCCCGGCAGCGTGTTGACCTCGTTGATGACGATCTCGCCGTCTGCGGTGAGGAACACATCCACGCGGGCCATGCCCGCACACTCCAGCGCCTGGTAGGCCTGCAGCGCGATCTGCTGGACGCGCGCCTGGGTTGCAGCATCGATATCCGCCGGCACCACCACCTCGGCGCCATCCTCGTTGATGTACTTGGTGTCGTAGGCGTAGAACTCGTCGTGCACCACCACCTCGCCGCACAGGCTGGCCTGCGGATGTTCGTTGCCCAGCACCGCGCACTCGATCTCGCGGCCGACCACCGCCGATTCCACCAGCACCTTGTGGTCGTAGCGCAGCGCCAATGCCAGTGCCTCGGTGAAGCCCGCCGCATCCTTGACCTTGCTCACGCCCACCGACGAACCCTGGTTGGCCGGTTTCACGAACAGCGGCAGGCCGAGCTGCGCGATCACCGCATTGGCATCGACCTCCGCGACCTGATGGCGACGGATGCACAGCCACGGCGCGACCTGCAGGCCGGCGTCGCGCAGCAGGCGCTTGGTCACGTCCTTGTCCATCGCCACTGCCGAGCCCAGTACCGGCGAACCGACGAAGGGCAGGTTGGCCATGCGCAGCAGCCCCTGCAGCGCACCGTCTTCGCCGAGTGGCCCGTGCACGATCGGCAACACCACGTCGATCTGGCCGAGCGCGCTGGCCGCATCGCACGGCTGCAGCTGCCCGTGTTCCACACCCGGGTGCACCGCCAGCGACGTGCCGGACCGATGCAGCGCGATGCGCGACGGATCATCGGCATTGATCAGGAAGGTATCCGGCTGGCTCAGATGCCACTGGCCCTGCTTGTCGATACCGACCAGCACCGGCTCGAAGCGCTCGCGATCAAGCGCATCGAGGATGTTCTTCGCCGACTGCAGCGAAACTTCGTGCTCGGAGGACTTGCCCCCGAAGATGATGCCGACCCGGGTCCGTGCCATGGGAAATGCGATGTCCTGTGCGTTGCGTGGCCTCATAGCATGAACCTTCACCGGCCCTCCGGGTGAGGCACAGATGAACCAGAAATCCATCCACGCATGGCGTGGATCTACTGTGTCGACCAAGGTCGACACCCACCAACAGCGCGGAAATCTGTCGAAGGCGGGGTGGGGCCGGTTGCGGGGGTGTCCGCGGCATGGATGCCGCGGCCAAGCCCCCACGGACGGGTTTACGGCGTCCCCCGCAACCGGACCCATCCCGCCAACCCACGGAATGCCCGCTGTTGCTTTGGCCGTTGCCGTTGCCGGTGCCTCTGCGGGTGCCGGGCGGCAGCCCGGCCCAAGCCCCCCACCCACGCAGGTAGAATGCGCACATGGCTCTCTCCCTGCTCAAGTCCCTCAAGCCGGTCGCTGGCCGCGCCCTGCAGATCGCCCTGAACCGCGCACTGGCGTTGGATCCGGATACCCGCCATGCACTGGCCAGCCTCGACGGCCGGCATATCGACCTGACCCTGGAAGCGCCTTCGCTGGCGATGCGCATCAGCGTCGACGGCGACCAGCTGCGGGTCGGCCCGGTGGATGCGCAGGAAGCCGACCTGGCCGTGCGCAGCAGCCTGGCCGGCGTGCTGGCGCAGCTGCCGCTGCTGGCCAACGCACGACGCGGCGACAACAGCGGCAAGGGCCGCGTGCGCGTGGCCGGCGACGCCGAACTGGCGCGGCGGCTGCAGCAGCTGGCCAAGGGCTTCGACCCGGACTGGCAGCAGCCCTTCGTCAGCGTGTTCGGCGAAGTACTGGGCGTGCAGGTGGCCAACACCCTGCGCAGCGCCCTGCAGCATGCACGTCAGGGTGCGATCGACCTGGCCCACAGCGCCGCCGAGTTCATCACCGAAGAATCGCGCGACGTAGTGCCGCGCGCTGAACTGGATGCCTTCCACGATGATGTGGACGTGCTGCGCGACGACGTCGAGCGCCTGGGTGCACGCGTGCAGCGCCTGCGGGGTGCCGCATGAAGGCCGTGCTGCGGGCCAGCCGCATTGGCCGGGTGATCCTGCGTTATCGTCTCGACGACCTGCTGCAGGGCACGCCGGCCGAGCGCTGGCTGCGCCTGGCCAAGCCCTTCGTGCCGCGCGCCTCGGCCAGCATTGCTTCGCAGTCGCGCGGCGCCCGCCTGCGTCTGGCGCTGCAGGACCTCGGCCCGATCTTCGTCAAGTTCGGCCAGATCCTGTCCACTCGCCGCGACCTGGTACCGCCGGACGTGGCCAATGAACTGACCCTGCTGCAGGACCGGGTCAAGCCGTTCGATGGCGAGACCGCGCGTCGCATCGTCGAGGACGCGCTCGGACTGCCGGTGAGCGAGGCCTTCGCCAGCTTCGATACCGAACCGCTGGCTTCGGCCTCGATCGCGCAGGTGCACGCGGCCACCCTGGCTGATGGCCGCCAGGTGGTGGTCAAGGTGCTGCGCCCGGGCATCGAGAAGCAGATCGACGCTGACATCGCCCTTCTCAACTCGCTGGCGGCGCTGGTCGAGCGCACCCACCCACGCGCCGACAAGATCCGCCCGCGCGAAGTGGTGGCCGAGGTCGAGAACACCCTGGCCGCCGAGCTGGACCTGCAGCGCGAAGGCGCCAATGCCAGCGTGCTGCGCCGCTTCTGGGAAAATTCCGACGACCTGTACGTGCCGGAAGTGATCTGGAGCCACACCGCAGAGCGCGCGCTGACCCTGGAGCGCGTGTGGGGTATTCCGTCCGACGACATCGAGGCGCTGGACAAGGCCGGCATCGACCGCAAGGCGCTGGCCGCCAAGGGCGTGCGGGTGTTCTACACCCAGGTGTTCCGCGACAACTTCTTCCACGCCGATGCGCACGCTGGCAACATCTGGGTCGATACCGATCCGGCGCGCCGTGCCAACCCGCGATTCATCGCGCTGGACTTCGGCATCATGGGCCAGCTCTCGCAGGAAGATCAGTACTACCTGGCCGAGAACTTCATGGCCATCTTCAACCGCGATTACCGCCGCATCGCCGAACTGCACGTGCAGGCACGCTGGATGCCGGACCACGTACGCATCGACGATCTGGAAGCGGCCGTGCGTTCGGTATGCGAGCCGTACTTCACACGTCCGCTGTCGCAGATCTCGCTGGCCGAAGTGCTGATGAAACTGTTCCGCGTGGCGCAGCGTTACCAGCTGACCTTGCAGCCGCAGCTGATCCTGCTGCAGAAGACCCTGCTGAACATCGAAGGCGTCGGCCGCCAGCTCGATCCGCAGATCGACATCTGGGCGGTGGCCAAGCCGGTGCTGGCGAAGATCCTGCGCGAGCGCTACAGCCCGCGCCGGGTGGTACGCGAGATCGGCAAGCGCCTGCCGGAAATCATGACCCACGCGCCGGACATGCCGCGCCTGGTACATGCCTGGCTGACCCAGCAGGTGGAAGGCCGACACGAGTTGGCAATGCGGTCGCGCGATCTGGTTGCGCTCGACGCCAGCCTGCAGCGCCTGCAGAAGCGCGCCGTGGGGGCGATCACCGGTGTCGGCCTGCTCGCCATCGCTGCATTGATGTACGTGGTGCAGCCGCCGGGCTGGTACTGGGGCGACCTGCCGATGTGGAGCTGGCTGTCCGGTGCGGTCGGCGTGGTGGCACTGGCGCGCGCGTGGTGGCGCTGACCCCAGCGGATTGAAGATCGGCGGCAATGCATGCCGCCGATCGACCACAGGCTTACCAGTGGTAGCCCAGGCCCAGGTGCGACTGCATGCTCTGGAAGCTGTCCAGGCGCGTCTTGTGCCAGGTCTTGCCGATACCCACGTCCAGCACCAGATGTTCACCCAATGGCTGGCTGCGGCGCAGGAAGGCACGCCGTGCGTCGTGCTCGCGCAGCAGCAGCGGATCGGACTCGGCGGTGTAGCCGGCCGTGCCGCTGCCCAGCCACAGTTGGGTCGAGCCACGGCCTTGCCCATCCTTCAGCCGCAGCGACAGTGTGGTGCCATGCCCATCCGGTCCATTGGACTGGCGGTGCCGTTCGTGGCGCAGTGATGTGGTCACGCGCGGGAAGTAATGCGAGGCACCCACCGACCAGCCGCTCACATAGGCGCCGGCATGGTACTGGGCGTATTTGCCGCCCACGCTCAGTACGGTCTGCGGTGTCACTTTCCACTGGATGTCCTGGTTCACCTGGCGGTTGACGAACACTGGATCATCGTTGGATGCCGTGACGGCGGTGCGGGTGGACAGGCGCGGGCTCCAGCGATGGTGCAGCGAGCCCTGTACGCGGTTGCCGCTGAATCGCCTGCTGCCGTAGTCACGCTCGCCATGGGCCAACCCCAGGTGCCATCGGCTGTCACCACTGCGGCCGGCCACGTCCACGGTCTGTACGTCGCGCTTGCCGAAGCCATCGCTGTAGTCGGCATGGTCCAGCTGCACCGTGACACGGTCGACGCCGGCGTGGGCGCTGGAAACAGCCAGCAGCAGGGCGCACGGCAGTGCGCCGCGGATGATCAATCGCATGGGGTTACTCCAGGGGTTGGGAATGCAGTGACTGCAGCAGGCGGTAGCGGCCGGGCGGCAGGTTTCGTTCCACGGTGATACGCGGCCCGAACTGGCTCCCCGGCGCGACGATGCGGCCGGGCAGGATGATCACGCCGACGCCCAGCGCGGCACCTTCACCGATCCACGCACCGAGCTTGTCGCGTTGGCTGTCGATGGCGGTGCCTTCGATGTGTACGCTGACCGTGGCGCCATCGAGGCGGTGGTTGCTGGTGCGCACAAGGGCGCCGAGATAGACCTGGTCATCGATACGGCTGTCGGCGATGAAGCATTGCGGACCGACGCTGACCTGGTTGCCCAACCGCGCGTTCTTCAGTTCGCTGGCAAACCCGATACGCGTGCCGTCACCGATGCACAGCGGGCCGCGCAGCAGCGCGTTGTTGCCGATCAGGCAGTCGCGGCCGATCGACACCGGACCCTGGACATGGGCGCCGTCGCAGATGCGACTGCCGGCACCGATCTGTACGGCGCCCTGCAGGGTGGCCAGTGGCGAGATCCGTGCGCTGGGATCAGTGTGGGGCGCCAGTGTCGACAGCGCCTCGGCCATGGCGGCGAGGTCATTCCACCACATGCGGATACCTCGTCGGTTTGTCGCGCACGGGCTCACGGCCTGTGAACAGTCCCGCCAGGCCGTGCAGCAGCCAGATCGCATAGGCGAGCAGTACATACAGCATCGAGAAGGCCGCCGCGGGCACCAGCCACGCGCGCCGGTGGTGGATGGCGCTGATCACTGCCAGCAGCATGACGATGCCGATCCAGAACAGCGGCATCACCGACAGTGCAAGGCCACCGGGTCCGTGCAGCCGGGCCGCACCGAACCATACCTGCAGCGACAGCACGATGCCGGCCAGGGCGAGCAGCATCATCGGCAGGATGCTGAAAAGGCCGAAGCGGGTCAGCAGCAGGCGGCGATGCAGGCGCATGCATACCGCATAGCCGACAATCCAGCGTCGCCAGCGCCGCCACTCTTCGACCAGCGTGTTGCATTCCTGCGGGTAGACCACGCAGCGGACGCTCTGGCGAACCCGATAGCCCTGCGCAACCAGCGACCAGGACATGTCCAGGTCTTCCACGCGGGTGCGATCGGAGAACCCGACCTTGCGCAGCACCGAAGTGCGGAACAGGCCACACGAACCGGAGACGATGAACGGTGCGCCGCCCAGCCATTGCTGGAAGCTGCGCTTGATAACGATCATCGGCAGTTTCAGGCTGGCGCGCACATGGGGGAGGAAGCCGGCGCCCTGCAGGCTGGAAGAGGGGACGCCGCCAACTGCATCGGCGCCGCGTTCGATCTCGTCCAGCAGATGGCCCAGGCCATGGCCGCGTGGATCGATATGGGTATCTGCATCGGTCAGGAACACCTGCTCGGCGGTCGCGTGCTGCAGCCCGTGCATCAGTGCACCGCCCTTGCCGGTGTTGGCCTGGTGCACGGCCACCAGCCGCCCGGGCCAGCGTGCCTGCAGCGCATCAAGTACTTGAGCCGTGTTGTCGGTGGAGCCATCATTGACGCAGATCACCCGCGCCACGTACGGGTTTTCCAGCAGGCTGGCCAGCGAGCGCTCAAGGCACGGGGCTTCGTTGTAGGCCGGCACGATCGCGTCGATGCTGTACAGGCGGGTGCTGGGCCGGCGCGAGGCCTGCACACAGATGCGCACCAGGATGAAGGCGCACATGGCCAGGAACAACAGTGTCTTCATCACAGCACCAACCGGTATGGCAGGAAGCCCTCGCTGGGACCGATGCCGATCTGCTGGCCACGGAACTGCGCATGGCAGCGGAGGTGGCTTTCCTGCATGTAGTGGCGATCGCCCTGGCTGGCATGCTCGCGCAGCGCGTGGATCTTCAGCTCCAGCTGCGCACTGATGTCCTCGAACACCTGCGGCGCGAACTGCGGCAGGGTGCTGGGGCTCTCATAACAGAGGATCTGCGGAATGTGGCGGCAGGCGATGATCGATGCTTCATGAACAGTGCGATGGTCCTGGTGATGATCCTCGCCACACATCGTGTAGATGCGGCCTGGTTCTATCACGGCGCAGACCTGTTCGATCGACGCGATGATGTCGTTGCGGCAGGCGGGGAATCGCGTGTCCGGGAAATCCTGCTGGATCACCTCGGCCACCCCGAGTCGGCGCAGGGCGCGATGCGATTCATCGCTGCGATCGATGCCGGCGTGGCAGCCGCGGCCGCCGCGGCTGAGTACCAGTGCATGGATGCGTGAGCCGGCGCGGGCGAGCTTTGCCAGGCTGCCACCGCAACCGAGTTCGATGTCATCTGGATGGGCACCGATTGCCAGAATGTTCAATGTCATGGCTGTGTCCTAGCGGAAGCCGGGTGCGCGGCGGCCAGGCATGCTGTCCCCGCGTGAAGGAGGCGGGAACTATCTCAGCGTGAAAATGCAGCGGCTTTAGGATTAATACGAAAATCCGGGATTCGGGTAAGAATGGACGCTGCCTCATGGCGAGCTCAGCGGAAAATGGCCCTGGAACTGTCGGAACTGAAGGATGAACTGGCCCGGCTTGGTGCCGAAAACGACGCCAGTGAAGTCGAACGCGGCCGTCGCATGCTCAACATCACACCGGATACGGGCGAGTTCCTGGCGGTGCTGGTGCGATTCGGGGTAGCGCGCCGGGTGCTGGAGATAGGCACCTCCAACGGCTACTCCACGCTGTGGCTGGCCGAGGCTGCCGCTGCCATCGACGGCCACGTGACCACGCTGGAGTTCGCCGGGGACAAGGTGGCGATGGCACGTGCGAACTTCGCACGCAGCGGTCTGGCCGAGCACATCACGCTGGTGCACGGCGATGCCGGGCCGTGGTTGGTGCAGGCCGCTGAGGGCAGCATCGACCTGCTGTTCCTCGATTCGGACCGTGGTCAGTACGCCGGCTGGTGGCCGCAGCTGCGGCGCGTGCTGCGCCCGGGCGGCCTGCTGGTGGTGGACAACGCCACCTCGCACGCGGAAGAGATGGAACCGCTGCGGGCGCTGCTGGAGGCCGACGTGAACTTCAGCACCAGTCTGGTGCCGGTGGGCAACGGCGAGCTGCTGGCCGTGCGCAGCGCCTGACCCCGCATTGCCCGCGCCTGATCCGGTAGTGCCGGCCGCTGGCCGGCAACCGCAACAATCCAACGGCCCGGAGGCAGCCGGCCAGCGGCCGGCTCTACCCCATTCAGTGCCCAGCCCCGATAATCCCGCGGTGAGCACCGAACCCGATACCCTCGCCGCGGTCGAGACCGACACCGCGCCCCTGCAGATGCTGCACCTGGATGAACGCCTGGCCGTGGTCAACAAGCCTGCCGGGCTGATGGTCCACGACAGCAAGCTGGCCCGCGGCGAAGATGACTTCCTGGCCGACCGCCTGCGTGAGCAGCTGGGCCGCCCGATCTTCCTCGTGCATCGCCTGGACCGGGCGACCAGCGGCTGCCTGCTGCTGGCCTTCGACCGCGAGACCGCCAGCGCGCTGGGCAAGGCGCTGATGGGCGGCGAAGTGTTGAAGGACTACCTGACGGTCTGCCGGGGCTGGCCGGCCGAACTTTCCTGGCAGGTCGACCATGATCTGGATGGCGGCCCGGGCAAGCCGGTGAAGAAGCCGGCCATCACCGACTTCCAGCGGCTGGCGACCGGCGAGCTGTCGGTGCCGGTCGGTGAGTTCACCAGCTCGCGTTACGCGCTGCTGCGCTGCCAGCCGCAGACCGGGCGTTTCCGGCAGATCCGCCGGCACCTCAAGCACCTGTCGCATCACATGATCGGCGACACCAGCCACGGTGATGGCCGCCACAACCGCATCTTCCGCATGCAGGGCGTGCACCGCATGCTGCTGCACGCCGAGCGCCTGCGCTTCCCGCATCCCGATGGTGGCGTGGTGGATGTACGTGCGCCGCTGGACCGCGAGTTCCAGAAGGCGCTGGACCTGTTCGACTGGCAGGTAGAAACCGCCTGACGGTAGTGCCGGCCGCTGGCCGGCAGCTGCCTGATTCCCGTTGTCCTGGGATTGCCGGCCAGCGGCCGGCACTACCTCACTTCTTTTCCGGCTCGTTGACGATTGCTTCCAGGTCCTTCTGCAGGTCCGCGAACAGCGGCTGCATGCGCGCCTGGATGGCCACCATCACGTTCTGCATCAGGGCCGGGGTCTTGTCCAGCAGGCTCTGTCCGGCCGCGCTCTCGTAGAACTCGGCCATCGCCAGCACGTCTTCCTTGCTGAAGGTCTTCTTGTACAGGTCCACGTACATCGGCCGCAGCTGCTGCCACGACAGGGCCTGGCGCAGGGTCTGGCTGGTCCGTGCCTGGATCCGCTTCAGCTGTTCCTGCTGCTGGGCGTTGAGCTGGCGCTGGGCGGCCACCTGCTGGAACTGCTGCTGCTGCATCGCCTCGATCTGCGGCAGCATGGTGTCGATCATGCTCTGCGCGCGCGAGGCCGACAGCAGGCGGTTGATGTCGCCGTCGGTCGGTGGTGCGGCCAGGGCCGGGACACTGGCCACGGCCAGCGCCAGCAACAGGGCAGCACGGCGCAGCAGGGACGGCAGGGACGGCAGGGCGGGTGCGGAGCGGGTCATGCGAAGCTTCCTGCGGTACATGGGACGGCCAGCATACCCGCAGCCAAGGCGAAGGCGGCGTGTTCGGTACCTGATCGGCGGCATACGGCGCGCGATGCGCACTCCGATACGTGGCTGCCGCTACAATGCGCGGATGGGCAGTGGACCGGTCACCATCAGCGCGCAGCTTGAAATCCCCGACGGCGAGATCGTCGAGCGGTTCGTGCGTGCCAGTGGTGCCGGTGGCCAGAACGTCAACAAGGTCTCCACCGCGGTGGAACTGCGTTTCGATGTGGCCAACTCGCCCTCGTTGCCCGAACCGTTGCGCACGCGCCTGCTGGCGCGGCGTGACCGGCGCATGACCGGCGAAGGCGTGCTGGTCATCGACGCGCAACGTTTCCGCACCCAGGATCGCAATCGCGAGGATGCGCGCGAGCGGCTGGCGGCCTTCATCCAGGCCGGGCTGAGCGTGCCCAAACCACGCAAGGCCACCAAGCCGACCCTCGGGTCGAAACTGCGTCGTCTGGACGCCAAACGCGGGCGCGCGCAGATCAAGCGCGGGCGCTCATCACGTGACTGGGAGTGATTGCTTGAACAAGCCGACTTCGTTGCTGCCGGCCGTGCCGCCGCAGATGCCGCAGGTCAAACCCAACGCCTTCCTGCGCTGGCTGGCGCGCTGCACCCTGCGCATGGGCGGCTGGAAGGTGACCGGCACCCTGCCTGACATCCCGCGCCTGGTGTTCATCATCGCGCCGCATTCGTCCAACTGGGATGGCCTGTGGGGCATGGCGGCCAAGATCGCGCTGGGCATGAAGGTGAAGGTGCTGGGCAAGGCCTCGCTGTTCTGGTGGCCGCTGGGCCCGCTGCTGCACAAGCTGGGCGTGATCCCGCTGGACCGCAGCTCGCCGCAGGGCACGGTGGGCCAGGCGGTGGACCTGCTGCGCAACAACGAGAAGATGTGGTTCGCCATCACCCCCGAGGGCACCCGCAAGGCGGTGAAGGACTGGAAGGCCGGCTTCCTGAAGATCGCCCGGATGGCCGACGTGCCGATCCTGGCCGCCTATTTCCATTACCCGGAAAAAACCATCGGCATCGGCCCGCTGTTCCGGCCGACCGGCGATGACGCCGCCGACATGGCCGCCATCCGCGAGTTCTACCGGCCGTGGATGGGCAAGACCCGCGGCACGGTCTGAGCCGGTCACAGGCCGCCGCATAGACGCCACGTCCGGCACATGCCGGGCGTGCGCGACAGGAGTAGGGTGGAGGGCTGGTATTCCATACCGTCTGCCCAAGGAGCGTTTTACATGTCGCGTACCGTAGTCCTGGCCGCCGCCATCAGCCTGGCGCTGGCGGCCTGTTCCGGCAAGGAGTCCACCCCCGTGTCCGATGCCCAGAAAGCCCCGGCCCAGCAGCCGGCCGAAGCCTCCACCAATCCGCTGCTGAGCGCCAGCACGCTGCCGTTCCAGGCGCCGCAGTTCGACAAGATCAAGGACAGCGACTACCTGCCGGCGTTCGAGGAAGGCATGCGCCAGCACCTGGCCGATGTCCGCAAGATCGCCGACAGCAGTGAGCCGGCCACCTTCGACAACACCATCGTGGCGATGGAGCGCAGCGGCGAGACCCTGACCCGCGTGTCGCGCATCTTCTTCGGCCTGGTCCAGGCCGATACCAACGATGCACGCCAGAAGATCCAGGAAGAAGTGGCGCCGAAGCTGGCCGCGCACCAGGACGAGATCAATCTCGACCCGAAGCTGTTCGCGCGCGTGAAGTCGCTGTACGACCAGCGTGACACGCTGGAACTGGACCCGGTGCAGAAGCGCCTGGTCGAGCATTACTACGACGGCCTGGTGCGCGCCGGCGCGCAGCTGTCCGACGCCGACAAGGCGAGCCTGCGCAAGCTCAACGTGGAAGAAACCACCCTTTCCACCCAGTTCCATACCCGCCTGGTGGCCGCCACTGCCGCTGCGGCCGTCGTTGTCGACGACAAGGCCAAGCTGGCCGGCCTGGACGAGAATGCGATCAACAACGCCGCCAATGCAGCCAAGGATCGCAAGCTGGATGGCAAGTTCCTGCTGCCGTTGCAGAACACCACCCAGCAGCCGGTGCTCGGTTCGCTGAGTGACCGCGACCAGCGCGCCGCCGTGCTGAAGGCCTCGGAAACCCGCGCCGAGCGCGGCGATGCCAACGACACCCGGCAGACCGTGCAGCGCCTGGCCCAGCTGCGCGCGCAGAAGGCCAAGCTGCTCGGCTTCGACACCTTCGCCGACTACCAGCTGGGCGACCAGATGGCCAAGACCCCGGCCGCCGCGCTGAAGCTGCTGACCGACACCGTGCCGGCTGCCACCGCCAAGGCGCGCGCCGAAGCCGGCGAGATCCAGAAGGTGATCGACGCGCAGAAGGGTGGTTTCCAGGTCGCCGCTTCGGACTGGGATTTCTACGCCGAGCAGGTGCGCAAGGCCAAGTACGATCTGGACGAATCGCAGATCAAGCCGTACTTCGAACTGGACAACGTGCTGCAGAACGGCGTCTTCTACGCCGCCACCCAGCTGTACGGCATCACCTTCAAGCCGCGTACCGACATTCCGACCTACAACCCGGACATGAAGGTGTACGAAGTGTTTGACAAGGACGGCACCTCGCTGGCCCTGTTCTACACCGACTACTTCAAGCGTGACAGCAAGTCCGGCGGCGCCTGGATGGACGTGTTCGTCGAGCAGGATGGCCTGACCGGTGCCAAGCCGGTGGTCTACAACGTCTGCAACTTCACCAAGCCGGCCGCCGGCCAGCCTGCGCTGATCAGCTTCGACGACGTCACCACCATGTTCCATGAGTTCGGCCATGCGCTGCACGGCATGTTCTCGAACGTGAAGTACCCGTCGATCGCCGGCACCGCCACCTCGCGCGACTTTGTCGAGTTCCCGTCGCAGTTCAACGAGCACTGGGCGCTGGATCCGAAGGTGTTCGCCAACTACGCCAAGCACTACAAGACTGGCGAAGCGATGCCGCAGGAACTGGTCGACAAGATCCTCAAGGCACGCAGCTTCAACCAGGGTTATGCGACCACCGAATACCTGTCGGCCGCACTGCTCGACCTGGCCTGGCACACGCAGAAGGCTGATGCGCCGCTGCAGGATGTTGGCGCCTTTGAAGCCAGCGCGCTGAAGAAGTTCAAGGTCGACCTGCCGCAGGTGCCGCCGCGCTACCGCACCACCTACTTCGACCACATCTGGGGTGGTGGTTACTCGGCCGGCTACTACGCTTACTTCTGGGCGGAAGTGCTGGACCATGACGCCTACCAGTGGTTCACCGAACACGGTGGCCTGACCGCGGCCAATGGACAGGAGTTCCGCGACAAGATTCTCTCGCGCGGCAACAGCGTGGAACTGTCGACCCTGTACCGCGATTTCCGCGGCAAGGATCCGTCGGTGGAACCGCTGCTGAAGTTCCGCGGGCTGAAATAAGCGCGACCTGAAGTACGAAAGAAATAACGGCGGGGGAAACCCCGCCGTTATTCGTTGAATCGATGCCATCGACAGATTCCGCAGTTTGCCGCTCATCCACGCATGGCGTGGATCCATGTATCGACCAAGGTCGACACCCACCAGAAGCAGGCAATGCCATTCCGACAGTTCGCGGAGATCTGTCGAAGGCGGGGTGGGTCCGGTTGCGGGGGTGTCTGCGGCATGGATGCCGCGGCCAAGCTTACAGGGACGTACTTGCAGCGTCCCCCGCAACCGGACCCACCCCGCCATCCCCCAGGAAACCGGCTGTTGCTGTTGCTGTTGCTGTTGAGGTTGCCGGCCAGCGGCCGGCACTACCGGGTGCCGGGCGCAGCCCGGCCATCACGTCCCCACATGCACCCGGTTCGCCTGTTCGGCCAATCCCAGGTGATCCAGCGCGATATCCAGCGCCAGCACATAGCTCTGTGCGCCATACCCGGCGGCGATGCCCAGGCGCTGGCCGACACCGGCCGGCAGGCACGGCTCGGCGACCGCGCCGTCGTCATGCACTTCCACGTAGGCGTTGTGCAGGTAGGGCAGCAGCCGCTGCAGGCGCAGGCTGTTGGCACAGGCACCCGGGTCAAGCAGCGTCACCTCGCCACGGCTGTGGTCGGCTACGCGCAGCGCATCCAGCAGTTCCTGCTCCGAACCGCAGGCACGGATCGCCACACTGGTGCCGGCGTCGATCGCGCGATGCACCAGCGACTTCAGTACCGGCGCCGGCAGTGGCATGGCGGTGCGGATCAAGGCGCCGGCCGCTTCCGGGCCGCGGATGATGAAGATCGACATGGCTCAGCCCTCCTGTGCCAGGCGGTGGCCAACGATGGCCAGCGACAACGGGTAACCGGCCTGCTGGCTGCGCTGGTCCACCACCACCGCGGCGGGGCCATGCTGCAGGCGCAGGCGCGCCTCCAGGCCGGGCTCGCTGGGTGCCTGCAGTTCGATGTACTGCGCCGGCAGTCGTTCCAATGCCGCCTGCAGCGCGCCACCCTCGGCCTGCCATTGCGCATCATCGGCCACGCCGACATCCAGCAGTACCCAGTCGGCCGAACGCGCGTGCGGCTGGCACAGGCACTGGCGTACTTCGGACAGGCTGGCGCAGTCGCTGCACAGCACGCGATGGCCGGCCAGCTGCGCCGGCAATTGCGGGCGCGGTGCCGACGAAGATGCGTGGCGGATCACCAGGAGGGTCATACAACACCTTGCGGAATGCGCCCTGTGGCGCGGTGGGCACACGATGCGCGCGCTGGCCGTAAAGGTGCGATGCCCGTGGCCGGTCCAGCGCGTAAAACCTGCGTAACCCTGCATCGGTAGCGCCGGGCCATGCCCGGCGAACGCGCCGCATCCCCGTTTCCATCGGCCGACGGGCATGGCCCGGCGCTACCGGGAACCTCTCCCCCCATGTGTGGTCTGATGCAGCTACACCTACCCGGAGCCTGCCATGGATGCCGTTGCCCGCCCTCCCTTTTCCGAACGTGCGCTGGCCTGGCTGAAGAAGGAGGCGTTGCCCCTGCTGGTGATGCTCGGCCTGCTCGCCGCCGCCCGCGATACCCTGGCCAACCACTACGTAGTGCCCAGCGGCTCGATGCAGCCGACCCTGCAGCCTGGTGACCGGGTGGTGGTGGACATGCGTGCCTACGGCCTGCGCCTGCCGTTCACCAGCAAGGAACTGATGGCGACCGGTACCCCGCAGCGCGGCGAAGTGGCGGTGTTCGATTCGCCGGCCGATGGCACCCGCCTGATCAAGCGCGTGGCCGCAGTGGCCGGTGACCATGTGCAGCTGCACGAAGGGCACCTGAGCATCAACGGCCAGCCGCTGCAGACCGCGGACCTGCAGGATGTGGAAGCCTTCGGTGAACGCCGTGCCCGCCTCGATCTGGACATGGGGGGCGGCCCGGACATCGCCGACCTGGTGGTGCCGGACGGCAAGCTGCTGGTGCTGGGCGACCATCGCGGCAACAGCTTCGATGGCCGCTTCTTCGGCTTCGTCGATGCGGACAAGGTCTACGGCCGTGCGGTGGCGGTGTACTACCGCCGTGGCGACGGCTTCGAGTGGCAGCGCCTCTAAGCTGAATTGATACGCCAGACGTATCAATCATGACCTATCAGGTTATGGATCGACTGGATGGGTGGGCCTAGTCTAGGCCCGTTCCCTCCCATGCCCGGCCGACCCCACCGGCCCACCGATCCGATGACTGGCGAAACCGCGGCGGCTGTCGAACGCCGTCCCCACACTGCCGATTCCGGCGCCGAGACCCGCATCCAGCAGGGCACGCCGGCCTTCCGCCGCACCGCGTTGGCGCTGTTCCTGGCCGGATTCTCCACCTTCGGCCTGCTGTACACGGTGCAACCGCTGCTGCCCGAGTTCAGCCGCCACTTCGGCGTTTCTGCTGCCGGCAGCGCGATGTCGCTGTCGCTGACCACCGGCACGCTGGCCGTGGCCATGCTGCTGGCCGGCCTGTTGTCCGATGCGGTCGGCCGTCGTCCGTTGATGATCGTCGCGTTGCTGGCCTCGGCCATGCTGTCGCTGAGCACGGCGCTGGTGAACGACTGGACCACGCTGCTGGTGCTGCGCACCCTGCTCGGCCTGGCGCTGAGCGGCGTGCCGGCAGTGGCGATGACCTACCTGGTCGAGGAAATGGACAGCCGCGCGCTGGGCCTGGCGATGGGCCTGTATATCGGCGGCAATGCCATTGGTGGCATGAGCGGGCGCCTGCTGGCCGGCATCATCGCCGACCACTGGGGCTGGCGCTGGGGTATCGGCGTGGTCTCGATCATCGCCATCGCCAGCACCGTGCTGCTGTGGCTGCAGCTGCCGCCGTCGCGCCATTTCAGCGCGCGCCGCGACGGCCTGCGCCAGTTGCCGTCGCGCTGGCGCACGCTGTTCGCCGACCCGGGCCTGCCGTGGCTGTTCGCTACCTCGTTCGTGCTGATGGGCGTGTTCGTCACCCTCTACAACTACCTGGGCTATCACCTGCTGGCGCCGCCCTACCACCTCAGCCAGACCGTGGTCGGGCTGATCTTCAGCGTCTATCTGGTGGGCACCTTCAGTTCGGCGTGGATGGGCCAGCAGGCCACGCGCTACGGCCGCGGCCGCATCCTGTCGATCTCGTTCGCGCTGATCGGCGTCGGCATCGCGCTGCTGGCGATGCCGTGGCTGAGCACGATGGCGCTGGGTATCGCACTGGTGACCTTCGGCTTCTTCGGTGGCCATTCGGTCGCCAGCAGCTGGGTCGGCAGCCGCGCCGGCACGATGCGCGCGGAAGCGTCGGCGCTGTACCTGTTTGCCTACTACCTGGGGTCCAGTGTGCTGGGTGGTGTCGGTGGCCTGGCCTATGCAGCCTGGGACTGGCTGGGCGTGTGCCTGTTTGCCGCCGTACTGACGCTGATCGGTGGTGGCATCGTCTGGGCCCTGCAGCAGCGCGCCCCGCAGCCGGTTGCTGCCTGACGCCTGCCTCGCGTTCCGCACGGGCGCGGCGTTGCTCTGGTAGATGCCGACCTTGGTCGGCACTCTGGCACGGCAGCCAACCAAGGTTGGCGTCTACCAAACCTGATTGGTCGGCGCCTCACTCTTCGGCAAACGCGCCGCGCAACAATCCGGCGAAGTTGCGGATCAACGGCGTCACCCCTTCGCGGCGCCAGGCCAGCTGTACTTCCGAATGCGCGCCAGCATCGGCCAGTGCCACGAAGCGCGCGCCTTCGACCCGGATGTGATCGCACGACGACGGCAGGATTGCCGCACCCAGGCCGGCAGCAGCAAGACTGATCAGCGTCGAGGCTTCACCCGCTTCCTGCACGATGCGCGGCGTGAATCCGGCAGCCGCACACAACGCGATCATGTGGTCGTGGATGCCCGCGCCCGCGCTGCGCCGGAATGCCACGAACGGTTCCTGCGCGAAGTCGCGCAGCGACAGCGCGCCCTGCTTCGACAGTCTGCGCAGAGCAGGATGGTCGGCATGCACGATCAACGCCAGCGGATCGACGAACAGACTGTGCGCCACCAGTTCCGGCGGCAACGCGCGCTTGCGGATGATGCCCACGTCCAGCGAACCGTCGAGCAGCGCATCGATCTGCTGCAGCGTGTTCATCTCGCTCAGCTGCAGCCGTACCTGCGGGTACTGCTGGCGGTAATGCAGGATCGAACGCGGAATCTGCGGCGACAGTGGCGTGGCGCGGGTCAGGCCGATATGCAGCTCACCCTGCTCGCCGCGCTGCGCACGCTGCACCTCGTCCACCGCCGCTTCCACCTGCTGCACGATGGCGCGTGCACGTTCCTGCAGCAGCTCGCCCGCAGGTGTCAGCTGCACGCGACGATGACTGCGCACGAACAGGCGCGCCCCGATCAGGTCTTCCAGCTGCCGGATCTGCTGGCTGAGCGGCGGCTGCGACATGCCCAACCGCTCCGCCGCCTGGCCGAAGTGCAGGGTATCGGCGACAGCGAGGAAGTAACGCAGGTGGCGGAGTTCGATGGACATGCAGCAGCGGCAGATGACGCGCCCGGTCGGCCCGCCTATCTTACGGTCAGGAATCCACCGTGACCGGAACCCCATGCCCTTCGACCCGCCCATCCATCGCGAATGGTTGAACGCCTTCCTGGCCTGGGCTGCACCCCATGGCATCGCCACGCGCTGTCTCCCCACCGCCAACCCGGCTGGCAGGCTCGACATCGACACCGCGCAGGTCATCGCCCGCATCACCTACTGGAGTTCCGGTGAATGCGATGCTGAGATTCTTGATGTTGAATCAGAGCAGCGGATCTACCAATGCAGCTGGACCAACCTGCAGCCCGAACATTTCGACACCGCGTTCGCGCAATGGCTCGCCATCGTGGACGGCCCCACGGGGCAATCGCTCCCGCCGTGAGCTGCACGTAGGGTCAGAGCCCGTTGCAAGGCAGCGGGATCCGAGCCGCGGATCCAACAGTTCGATCATCTGTACGTCATCCACGCATGGCGTGGATCTACCGTGTCGACCAAGGTCGACACCCACCAACAGCAGCAGCAATCTGTCGAAGGCGGGGTGGGTCCGGTTGCGGGGGCGTGAGCCGCATGGATGCGGCGACCGAGCTTACAGGGACGTACTTGCAGCGTCCCCCGCAACCGGACCCACCCCGCCAACTCACGGAAGCCCGGCTTTTGACGTTGCAGTTGCCGTTGACGTTGACGTTGATTCGGCAGGTGCAGGGCGCAGCCCTGCCGAACACCCCTTACCGCTCCGAATGCCCGCTCTGGTCGTAATCGCGCGGACTGAACAACTCCGGCTGGATCAGCTCCACAAACGCCCGCGCCTGCGCCGACAACGCCTTGCCGCGCCGCACGATCACCCCGTAGCTGCGCTCCGGGAACCAGCGCTTCATCGACCGCGCCGCCAGCCGCTCGCGGTCGGCATCGTTCAGGCACAGCGCCGGCACGATGGAAATACCCATGCCCATCGCCACGTACTGCTTGATCACCTCCCAGCCACCGACCTCCAGCGCCACCGTGTACGCGATGCGGTGGCGCTGGAACACCTGGTCCACCAGCCGGTAGGTGATCTGCCGCTTCGGCGGCAGCACCAGCGGGTAGCGCGCGATGTCGGCCAGTTCCAGCTCACCGCCACTGGCCAGCGGATGGTCGTGCGGCGCGATCAGCACCTGCTCGAAACGATAGGCCGGTGCGTAGCTCAGGTCGGCCGGCACATCGGTCATCGAACCGATGGCCAGGTCGGCCGCGTCCTCGCGCAGCAGGTCGGTGCCATCGGCGCTGATCGCGTTGTGCAGGGTCAGGCGCACGTCCGGGTGGTGCAGGCGGAAGCGTTCGACGATCTTCGGCAGCAGGTACAGGATGGTGGAACTGTTGGCGGCGATGTTCAGTTCGCCTGCGTCCAGGCCGCGCACCTTGTCGCGGAAGCGCGCCTCCAGCCCATCCAGGTTCTCCACCAGTGGCTGTGCCATTTCGTACAGCAGCTGGCCCTCGCGACTGGGCACCAGGCGCCGCCCGCTGCGCTCGAACAACGGCACACCCAGCTCCCGTTCCAACGCCTGCAACTGCAGGCTGATGGCCGGCTGGCTGACGAAAAGTGCCTCAGCCGCCCGTGAGACCGAACCCAGGCGCACCGTCTGGCAGAACGCGCGCAGCGGCTTCAACCGGTCGGATTTGTAGGAAAAACGCGGACTTGGCGAGGGGCGCGTGGTCATGGCGTCACAAGTATTAGCACAATTTATGTAAAGCATTGCAAAAACTGTTTTGCCAAATACCAAGACCCAGCGGCACCGTGGAGACGTTCCCCCACCGCTGGAGTTGCCCCATGTCCGCCGTCGCTTCCGCTGTTCCCACCCCTGCCAGCAAGGCTACCCCCGGCATCGCCCTGGCGACCCGCGTGGCCGGCCAGGAGACCGTGCTGCCGGCACCGCTGCTGGCCCTGCTGGTCTCGCTGCACCGGGCGGTGGAACCGGGCCGGCAGGCGCGGCTGCAGGACCGCCGCAAGCGCCAGGCATTCTTCGACCAGGGCGGCCTGCCGGACTTCCGCGAAGACACCGCCGCGATCCGCAGCGGCGAGTGGCGCGTGGCCCCGCTGCCGACCGCGCTGCAGGACCGCCGCGTCGAGATCACCGGCCCGACCGATCCGAAGATGGTCATCAACGCGCTGAACTCCGGCGCCAAGGTGTTCATGGCCGACTTCGAGGATTCGACCTCGCCGACCTGGCGCAACCTGCTGGCCGGCCAGCAGTCGCTGGCGGCCGCCGTGCGCGGCGATCTGGAATTCACCGCACCGGCCGCCAACGGCAAGCCGGGCAAGCACTACACCCTGCGCCCCTACGACGAACAGGCGGTGCTGATCGTGCGCCCGCGTGGCTGGCACCTGGACGAGAAGCACGTGCGCATCGATGGCCAGTTCATTGCCGGTGGCCTGTTCGACGCGGCGGTGTTCGCCTTCCACAACGCCCGCACCCTGCAGGCGAAGGATCGTGGCCCGTACTTCTACCTGCCCAAGCTGCAGAGCATGGAAGAAGCGGCGCTGTGGGAGACCGCGCTGTCGCACATCGAAGGCATGCTGGGCCTGCCGCACGGCCAGATCAAGGTGACCGTGCTGATCGAAACGCTGCCGGCGGTGTTCGAGATGGACGAGATCCTGCACGCGCTGCGCGAGCGCATCGTCGGCCTCAACTGCGGCCGCTGGGATTACATCTTCTCCTACCTGAAGACCTTCCGCCGCCACGCTGACCGTGTGCTGCCCGAGCGCGGCCAGGTGACCATGACCCAGCCGTTCCTGAAGGCGTATTCGGAACTGCTGATCCAGACCTGCCACCGCCGCGGTGCGCATGCGATGGGCGGCATGGCCGCGCAGATCCCGATCAACAACGATGCCGCTGCCAACGAGCAGGCGATGGCCCGCGTGCGCGCCGACAAGCTGCGTGAGGTCACTGCCGGCCACGACGGCACCTGGGTCGCGCACCCGGCGCTGATTCCGGTGGCGATGGCGATCTTCGACGAGCACATGCCCGGTGCGAACCAGCACAGCGTGCTGCGCCACGATGTGCGCGTCGGTCGCGACGAGCTGATCGCACGGCCGCCGGGCACCATCACCCGCGCCGGCTTCGACGGCAACGTGGAAGTCTGCGTGCGCTATCTGGCCGCCTGGCTGGATGGCAACGGCTGCGTGCCGATCCATCACTTGATGGAGGACGCGGCCACCGCCGAGATCAGCCGCAGCCAGCTGTGGCAGTGGCTGCACACGCCGGGCCAGCAGCTGGACGATGGCACCGCGATCGACCTGGCTCTGCTCGACGCCACGCTGGCGCAGCTGCCAGCACGGCTGGGCGATACCGCCGCGCTGCCCGGTGGCGCACGCATCAGCGAAGCCATCGCCCTGCTCGGTGAACTGAGCCGCAGCGAAGAACTGACCGATTTCCTGACCCTGCCGGCCTACGCGCGCATCGATTGACCGACTGCCCGCAAACCCGTCGTTTCCCTCCCCGCTGCACGCACGAACCGAACTGGAGAAAGACATGAGCAAGCTGCCCACTGCCGAACAGATCCAGCACGACTGGGACACCAACCCGCGCTGGGAAGGCATCCAGCGCAACTACAGCGCCGCCGACGTGGTGCGCCTGCGCGGCACCGTGCACATCGAGCACTCGCTGGCCCGCCTGGGCGCGGAGAAGCTGTGGGCGTCGCTGCACGAGCGCGAGTTCGTCAACGCGCTGGGTGCGCTGACCGGCAACCAGGCCATGCAGCAGGTCAAGGCCGGCCTGAAGGCGATCTACCTGTCCGGTTGGCAGGTGGCGGCCGACGCCAACCTGGCCGGCCAGATGTATCCGGACCAGTCGCTGTACCCGGCCGATTCGGTGCCGGCGGTGGTCAAGCGCATCAACAACACCCTGCTGCGCGCCGACCAGCTGCACCACGCCGAAGGCAAGGATGACATCGACTTCCTGCAGCCGATCGTGGCCGACGCCGAAGCCGGTTTTGGCGGCGTGCTCAACGCGTTCGAGCTGATGAAGGCGATGATCGAGGCCGGCGCCGCCGGCGTGCACTTCGAGGACCAGCTGGCCTCGGTGAAGAAGTGCGGGCACATGGGCGGCAAGGTGCTGGTGCCGACCCGCGAGGCGATCGAGAAGCTCAACGCCGCGCGCCTGGCCGCCGACGTGCTGGGTGTGCCGACCCTGCTGGTGGCGCGCACCGACGCCGAAGCCGCCGACCTGCTGACCAGCGACATCGACGGCAACGACAAGCCGTTCGCCACCGGCGAGCGCACCGTCGAGGGCTTCTACAAGACCCGCAATGGTCTGGACCAGGCGATCAGCCGTGGCCTGGCCTATGCACCGTATGCCGACCTGGTGTGGTGCGAGACCGGAAAGCCGGATCTGGAATTCGCACGCAAGTTCGCCGAGGCAATCCATGCGAAGTTCCCGGGCAAGCTGCTGGCCTACAACTGCTCGCCCAGCTTCAACTGGAAGAAGAACCTGGACGACGCCACCATCGCCAGGTTCCAGCGCGAGCTGGGCAGCTACGGCTACAAGTTCCAGTTCATCACCCTGGCCGGTTTCCATGCGCTGAACTACGGCATGTTCAACCTGGCCCACGGCTATGCACGCCGCCAGATGAGCGCCTTCGTGGAACTGCAGGAGGCCGAGTTCGAAGCAGCCGAGCGTGGCTTCACCGCGGTCAAGCACCAGCGCGAGGTCGGCACCGGTTACTTCGATGCCGTGACCCAGGCGATCCAGCAGGGCCAGTCCTCGACCACCGCGTTGACCGGTTCGACGGAAGAAGAACAGTTCCACGGCGGGCGCAGCGAACGCGCCGCGTGATGCGGTAGTGCCGGCCGCTGGCCGGCGACCATGTGATCTTCCGGGCATTGCAGGGAAGCCGGCCAGCGGCCGGCTCTACCGAAGCCTCGAAATCCGATCAGGGTGGCCAGGGAAGGGCCAGGCAACGCCGGTGGGTCGGGGGACCTGCCGGCGTTGTTGTGTCGATGGGGAACAGATGGAGGCCGCCAGCGTCAATCCGGCGCACCCCACGGCCCGGCAACTTGGCCGAAACCCTGTGAAGGTGGCCATCAGATTGATCCGGAACGACTTTTCCCTCGATCGTGGCGGACAGAACGGCCACCGCGCGCCTTCACATCGGGAAAGCGGACCTCAAGGCTCAAAATGAGATAGGGCGCACATTTTAAAGCGGTGCTATGCTCCGCGGCTCACCAGGGGACGCTGGCGGCGGGTGCAGGGAATGACCGGCAGGGGTGCGGCCGAGAACAGTGATGTGACGTCAGGTATCGCCCGGGTGGCGATGGCCGAGATCGTGCATGCGTTGCTGTCCGATGCCGAAGTCGCATTGTTCGCCAGATTTGCCCGTCCATGCAAGCTTCATGCCGGACAGTGGCTGTTCCAGCGTGGGCATCGTGGCGAGCGCATGTACGTGATCCTGGAAGGCCAGATCGAACTGGACTTCGGCGAGGACCTGGTGATCAAGACTCTCGGGCAGCAGGAGTTCTTCGGTGAGCTGGGCCTGCTGGTGGGTGACCACCCGCGCAGCGCCAGTGCGCGCGCCCTGGTGGACTGCGAGGTGCTTGAGCTGGGGCCCGCCGACTTCCATCGCCTGGTCGAATCCGATCCGGGCCTGGTCGCCTACTTCCTGCGCCGCACGATCATGCGCGTGCTGACCAACGAACAGGCCCTGATCAGCCAGCTGCGCCGGCGCAACCATGACCTGGAAACCGCGCTGGACAACCTCTACATCACCACCCACCAGCTGACCCACACCCGTGAGCTGGTGCGTACCGATGAACTGACCGGACTGCACAACCGCCGTGGCCTCACTCTGTACCTGCAGGAATGCCGTGCCGATGGCAGTGGGCTGCCGCAGGCGCTGCTGCTGATCGACTGCGACCGCTTCAAGCAGATCAATGACCGCCATGGCCATCAGGCCGGCGATCGCGTGCTGCAGAGCATGGGCAACATCCTGCGCTCGATGGCCGGCGAGCAGGACCTGACCTGCCGGCTCGGCGGTGACGAGTTCTGCCTGATCCTGCGTCGTGGCAACCACGAGATCGTGCAGCACGCGGCCGAGTTCATCCTCAGCGCGGTACATGGTCTGCTCGAACGCAGCCACGGCACGCCGCACGTCAGCCTGGTCAGCATCGGCGCCAGCCTGCTGGACCCGGATGCGGGCTGGAGCGAGTGGTACGCCAGCGCGGACCGTGCGCTGTACCAGGCCAAGCGCGATGGTGGCAACTGCCTGCGTTGGGCAGACGCAGTGGACTCACCCTAGATCGGGAGACAGAGGCGATGAATGGCGACAACGGAACGTCGGCGCCGCACAACCAGCAACTGCGCGCCCTGCTGTTCACCGACCTGTGTGACTCGCTGCTGCTGGTCGAGCGCATCGGCGATGTCGCCGCCGCCGAACTGTTCCAGGAACACGACCGGCTGGTGCTGGCGCTGCAGCAGCGCTGGAACGGCCAGCTGATCGATCGCTCCGACGGGTTGTTCATGCTGTTCGAGCGCCCGATCGACGCGCTTGGCTTCGCATTGGATTACCAGCGTGGACTGCAGCCGCTGGGGCAGAGACACGAGATCCATCTGCAGGCGCGGGCCGGTCTGCATGTGGGCGATGTGCTCACCTGGGAGAACAGCGCCGAGGCAGTGCGGGCTGGCGCCAAGGCGATTGAAGTCGAAGGCCTGGCCAAGCCGACGGCGGCGCGCCTGATGCAGTTGGCGCGGCCGGGCCAGATCCTGCTTTCGGCGGTGGCCGAATCCATCGTGCGTCGCTCCAGTGGGTCGCTGGGCGCGATGGCTGAAGGCCTGCAATGGCGATCGTTCGGGCGATGGCGTTTCAAGGGCGTGAGCCAGCCAGCCGAAGTCTACGGCGTGCAGGCGGCGGGCATGCCCACGCCGGGGCGGCTGCGGCACACGGCCAAGGCCCGGCGTGACCTGCCGTTGTGGCGCCGTCCACTGGCGATGGCGGCGCAGGCTGCCGTACTGCTGGCCGCGGTGCTTGGCGTCTGGTTGCTGACCCGGCCACAGCCGGCCATCGCGTTCGCCGAACGCGATTGGGTGGTGCTCGGCGGGCTGCATAACTTCACCGGCAATCGCCTGCTCGATGACGCCCTGGACCAGGCGTTCCGGATCAGTCTCGAGCAGTCCCGCTACGTCAACGTCGTCAGTGACGACCGCGTCGGCCGCACCCTTGAGATGATGCGGAAACCGCTGGATGGTGGCGTCCGCGAACGCGGCGATGCCGCCGCTGTGGCGGTACGCACGGGCGCCCGCCTGGTGTTCGTGCCATCGGCTACCGATGTCGGCGGCCGCACCCGCTTCAGCGTGGAGGTGATCGAGCCGTCGACGCTGCGCACCCTGGCTGTGGTATCCGCCGATGCGAAGGCGGGTGCGGTACTGGCGGCGGTGGACGATGTTTCGCGCCAGCTGCGCGATCGCCTGGGCGAAGAGCCCGCATTGATCCAGCGCGACAGCCAATCCCTGCCTGAGGTGACCACGGGCAGCATGGATGCGCTGCGTGCGTTTGCCTTGGGCCAGAAGCGCTACGTGCGCGGTGACTACAAGGGAGCATTGGCGTTTTACCAGCAGGCCACGGAAATCGATCCAGAATTCGCACTGGCATGGCTGGGACAGACTCGGAGCCATTTCGCGGATGCGGATTTCTCCCGTGCCGCCAGCGTGTTGAAGAAGGCACAGCGATGGTCCCGGCATCTGACCACACGTGAAGCGCTCTACGTACGCAACTGGACCCTTCATCTGGGCGACCCGGACCGCGCAACCGATGGATGGATGCAGATGGCCGAGTTGTATCCGGACTATCTGCCGGCTGCGAACAATGCTGCGATCAGCCTCTATTGCGAGAACCGTTTCAGCGAAGCACTGCCGCTGGCGCAACGCGTTGCGATGAGCCAGGTCGATCTATTGGGCGTTGGCCAGGATCAGTACGGCCGCATCCTGCTGGCAATGGGGCGGTTCGATGAAGCAGACCGCGCGCTTTCCGTTGCAGCGGCCAGCGGCTGGCAGGGAGCACTGATGCGACAGGCGACCGTTGCAGCGGCGCGAGGCGACCTGGCACGGTCCCTGGGCTTGTTGCAGAAGATCGACGCCAGCGACTATCACGCCGACAACATCCGCATTTCCGTCCAGCTGGACAAGGGTGACATCCAGGCCGCGCTGTGGAATGCCGAGCGCGGCATGAAGCGGAGCTACACCATGCCCGGTGTTGACCGCTTCAACTTCTATGTTCCCCTGGCCGTCGCGCGATTGCAGGCGGGCCAGCATTCAAGCGTCGGACCGCTGCTGGATGAGGCGATCCACCGGACATTCGAAGGCATCGAATCAGTTCCCGTGGTCGATGCCGTTGATCGTATCGTCACCGCCCAGGCCGCGGCACTTGTAGGGTTGCGCATGGGGGACGCCCGCTACGCCAGGCAGGTCGAGCGTCGCTGGGCTTCGTTGCAGAGAAAGCCGGAAAGCGCCGTCATCCGCGAATTCGATGCTGTGCTGGGCGCGGAGAGGCTGCGCGCATCAGGTAAACCGCTGCAGGCACTCCAGCTGCTCGAACCCTATCTGGGTGCTCGCTCGCGGGTGCAATCGCGGGTCGCGGCGATGAAGGCGGCCCGCGATGCGGGCTTGGATGCCCAGATGCTCGACCAGAAGCGTTGGCTGGCCTCCAACCCCGGCCTTGCGTACGCAGAGATCGAATGCAGTTACTGCCTGCAGGCGATGAACGTGCTGGATGTGCGCGAGGCTGCCCGGCCTTTGCCCGCAGCGGAGACCAGGCCCGAAGGGTGAGCGGTTCTCAGCGGAGCGTACGCGGGGAATTACCTGTGTTGCCGTTCTCGAGCATTGGCACGGTGTAGGCCGTTCCACTGGACAGCATCGCGACGATCTGCGCGTGTGCCTGCTCGATGACGGCTTTGTCCGCCAGCTCGATGGAGGCACAGCACATGGCGACGAACTGGCTCAGCTCGGCCGGATCTGCAGGAACGTGGCCGGCTTCCAGCAACGCCGCCTCCGGCGACTGGGTGAAGCGGCCGCGGAATGCGTCATCGGTGGCGAGCAGGTTCACAAGATTCTGCGCGACGGCAGGTTCCAGCTGCAGGGTGGGCATGGTGGGGTCCGGAAACGTCGATATGGAACCTTGATGTCGGCGCAGGGGAGCGCTTCTTGAGTGACCGCCGCGCTGCCATCAAGGAATCGCGGTATCGCTCGATAACGTGGCAGGAATATCCAAAGGAAAGAACATGCAGGTCAGGCGCTGTTCGGTACTGATGATGGAGCTGCGGGAAACGGCAACGTTCGACCTGCAGGGCCTGATGCAGGGCGGTGATGGGCTTCGTCGCAGGCAGGCCTGGCTTGCGCTCGCGCCGCACTTGCCCGAACCGGTCGAACTGGATGCCAGGCAGCAGGCCTGGCTGGGTCGGCTCAGCCCCAGCGCATGGCAGGAGGTCGCGGTGGACAGCGAGGAGGCGGGCATGGTGTCGCCCCTGCAGCAGGCAGGGCTGGTGTTTGTCCAGGGCAGCGCGACGGATGCAGCGTCGATTGCCGACGAGGCATTGCGCTCGACCTACTGGCACCCGCTTGCTGCCGTGCTGCACGCATTCTCGCGCTGGGATGGGGTGGATGCCGTCGGCAACATGCGCGCGTCCAGGACCGAGACGGCCGTGCAGATGCGTGAAACACTGGGAGCGCCGCCTGCGACCACGGTGTCACGTTGCAGCGAAGGCGCCATTGCGCTGCCCAGGGCCGAGCCGGCAGCCTTCGACACGCTGCTGGCCCGTCGCGCAACCTGTCGCAACTTCGACTGGCAGCGACCGCTGCCGCTGCCGATGCTGGCGCGGATGTTGCAGCGGACCTTCGGCAGCACCGGAGAACACCGTGTCGGCGAGGACCTGGTGTTCATGAAGAAGAACGTGCCCTCCGGTGGCGGGCTGCATCCCATCGAGGCCTATCTGGTGGTGCAGCACGTCGAAGGGCTGCCGGCGGGCCTGTACCACTATCGCGGCGATACCCATGTGCTGGAGCCGGTGGCCTCGGACAGCGAGGTGGACCGTGACTTCGTGATGGATGTTGTGGGCCAGCAGCACTGGTTTGCCGATGCGCACGTGCTGGTGATCCTGGCGCCGCGCTTCGACCGTACATTCTGGAAGTATCGCCAGCACGCGAAAAGCTACCGCGTCATCGCCCTTGAGGCGGGTCATCTGTCCCAGACACTGTATCTGGCCGCGACCGACGATGGCCTGGGTGCGTTCATCACTGCGGCAATCAACGAGAAAGCAATCGAGCGTGCCCTTTCCTTGGATCCCGTCACCGATGGCGTGCTCGCTGTGTGCGGCTTCGGCTGGCGCGCCGCGACCATGACCACGACCGAGCTGGACCCTGCAGGCACGATCTGGAACCTTGAAGACCGCGCGGGCTGACCCCGCGCGGCCTCTGCTGCATCACGCCGCTTCGAAGTCCACCAGTACCGTGCCATCACCCACCTGGTCGCCGGCCTTGGCGCGATAGCCCTTCACCGTCCCATCCGCCGGTGCCTGCAGGGTGTGCTCCATCTTCATCGCTTCCAGCACCACCAGCGGCGTGCCGCGCTTGACCTCGGTGCCGGCCGCGACCAGTGTCGCGACGATCTTGCCCGGCATCGGCGCCAGCAGGCTGCCGGCATCGGCCACGGCGTGGTCCGATTCGCCCACCGGATCGTGCAGGGTGAAGCGGTGCTGGCCGTCGGCGCCGAACAGGTACAGCTGGTCACCGTCGCGCAGCAGCTGCAGCGACCAGCGGCGTTCGCCCAGCTGCACGGTAAGATGCTGCGCATCGGCTGTGCCGATCACCTGAACCGGCGCGGCGTCATCGCGCTGCACGCGCCAGCCATCGGCCTGTGCCCACACTTTCAGCGTGTGCTTGCGTTCGCCCTGCTGCAGCGGCAGCACGCGCGGTGCCGATGCGCCGAGGCGCCAGCCATCCTGGGCCTGCCATGGCGAATGCGGGTCGCGCGCGTCGGTGCTGGCACCGGCAGTGCCAGCAACCGCGGCCACGGCGGCCAGCTGCCACAGGGCGTCATCCGTGTCGCCCACTGCACTCAATGCCGCCTGTTCGCGTTCGATCAGCGCGGTATCCAGCTTGGCGTGCGCGAACGAATCGGTGTTCACCAGCCGGCGCAGGAAGCCGGCATTGGTGGTCACGCCCACCACCTGGCAGTCGGCCAGCGCCTGGCTCATGCGGCGCAGCGCGGCGTCGCGGTCCACGTCCCAGACGATCAGCTTGGCAATCATCGGGTCGTAGTACGGGGTGATGCTGTCGCCTTCCTCCACGCCGGTATCCACGCGCACATGGGCCGATGGCGTCGGCAGGCGCAGGCGGCGCAGGGTGCCGGTGGACGGCAGGAAGCCACGGTCGGCATCTTCTGCGTACAGCCGCGCCTCGATGGCGTGGCCGTGGATGGCCAGCTGGTCCTGGCGCAGCGGCAGAGGCTGGCCCGAGGCCACGCGCAGCTGCCACTCCACCAGATCGGTACCGGTGATGTACTCGGTGACCGGGTGTTCGACCTGCAGGCGGGTGTTCATTTCCATGAAGTAGAAATCGCCATCCGGGCCGGCGATGAACTCCACCGTGCCGGCACCGACGTAGCCCACCGCACGCGCGGCATCGACCGCGGCCTTGCCCATCGCAGCACGACGTTCCGCGCTCATGCCCGGGGCGGGTGCCTCTTCCAGCACCTTCTGGTGACGGCGCTGCACCGAGCAGTCGCGCTCGAACAGGTAGACCGCCTCGCCGTGGCTGTCGCCAAATACCTGGATCTCGATATGGCGCGGGCGCTCGACGTACTTCTCGACCAGCACGTGGTCGTTGCCGAATGCCGAGGCCGCCTCGCGCTGGCAGCTGGCCAGCGCATCGACGAAGTCCTCGCTGCGCTCGACCTTGCGCATGCCCTTGCCACCGCCGCCGGCACTGGCCTTGATCAGCACCGGGTAGCCGATGCCATCGGCCTGCGCGCGCAGGAAGTCCGGCGCCTGCTGGTCGCCGTGGTAGCCCGGGGTCAGCGGCACACCGGCCTTGGCCATCAGTGCCTTGGCCGCGCTCTTGTCGCCCATCGCGCGGATGGCGCTGGCCGGCGGTCCGATGAAGGTGATGCCGGCGGCGGCGCAGGCGTCGGCGAAATCGGCGTTCTCGGACAGGAAGCCGTAGCCGGGGTGGATGGCCTGCGCGCCGGTCAGGCGTGCGGCGTCGAGCAGGACATCGCCGCGCAGGTAGCTCTCACGTGCAGCGGCCGGACCAATGTGGATGGCTTCGTCGGCCAGGCGCACGTGGCGTGCGTTGCGGTCGGCATCGGAATACACCGCCACGGTGGCGATACCGAGGCGTCGGCAGGTGGCGATGACGCGGCAGGCGATCTCGCCGCGGTTGGCAATCAGGATCTTGGTGAACATGGCAGCGGGCTTCATGTGGGCTTGCTCGGTCATGGCACGGGTCACATGCGGAACACGCCGAAGCGCGTCTGCTGCGGGGCGGCGTTGAGGCTGGCCGACAGGGCCAGGGCGAGCACGCGGCGGGTGTCGGCCGGATCGATCACGCCGTCGTCCCACAGGCGCGCGCTGGCGTAGTAGGGATGGCCCTGTTGTTCGAACTGCTCGCGGATCGGCGCCTTGAACGCATCTTCTTCCGCTGCCGGCCACTGCCCGCCCTTGGCTTCGATGCCATCGCGCTTGACCGTGGCAAGCACGCTGGCGGCCTGCTCGCCACCCATCACGCCGATGCGCGCGTTCGGCCACATCCACAGGAAGTTCGGCGAGTACGCACGGCCGCACATGCCGTAGTTGCCGGCGCCGAACGAGCCGCCGATGACCACGGTGAACTTGGGCACCTTGGCGCAGGCCACGGCCATCACCAGTTTGGCCCCGTCCTTGGCGATGCCGCCCTGTTCGTACTTGCGGCCGACCATGAAGCCGGTGATGTTCTGCAGGAACACCAGCGGGATGTTGCGCTGGGTGCACAGCTCGATGAAGTGCGCGCCCTTCAGCGCCGACTCCGAGAACAGGATGCCGTTGTTGGCGATGATGCCGATCGGGTAGCCGTTCAGATGCGCGAAGCCGGTCACCAGCGTTGCGCCGTAGCGCGGCTTGAATTCATCGAAACGCGAACCGTCCACCAGTCGCGCGATCACTTCGCGCACGTCGTAGGGCTTGCGCGTATCGGCCGGGATCACCCCGTACAGTTCATGCGCCGGCAGCAGCGGTTCTTCGCTGGCCTGCATCGCCATCGCCGGTTCCGGCTTGCGCCAGTTGAGCTGGGCGATGATCGCACGCACCCGTGCGAGTGCCTGCAGGTCGTTGTCGGCCATGTGGTCGGCCACGCCGGAAATGCGCGTGTGCACGTCGGCACCGCCCAGTTCCTCGGCCGTCACCACTTCGCCGGTGGCCGCCTTCACCAGCGGTGGGCCGCCCAGGAAGATCGTGCCCTGCTCGCGCACGATCACGGTCTCGTCGCTCATCGCCGGCACGTAGGCGCCACCGGCGGTGCAGCTGCCCATCACGCAGGCGATCTGCGGAATGCCCTGCGCCGACAGGTTGGCCTGGTTGAAGAAGATGCGGCCGAAATGGTCGCGGTCGGGGAACACCTCGTCCTGCAGCGGCAGGAACGCGCCACCGGAATCGACCAGGTAGATGCACGGCAGGTGGTTCTGCTCGGCGATCTCCTGCGCGCGCAGGTGCTTCTTCACCGTCATCGGGTAGTAGGTGCCGCCCTTGACCGTGGCGTCGTTGGCCACGATCACGCATTCCACGCCGCTCACGCGGCCGATGCCGGCCACCACGCCGGCGGCAGGCACGGCGTCTTCGTACATGCCATGCGCGGCCAGCGGCGCGATTTCCAGGAAGGCGCTGCCGGGGTCGAGCAGGGCATCAATGCGGTCGCGCACCAGCAGCTTGCCGCGTGCGGTGTGCTTGGCGCGTGCGGCTTCGCTGCCACCCAGCGCGGTGCGCGCCAGGGTGGCATGCAGGTCGTCGACCACGGCCTGCATGGCCGCGCGGTTGCTTTCAAACGTTTCGCTGCCCGGTTGCAGCTGGCTGTTCAGGACGGTCATCGCGGTGGCCTTACAGGGTGCGCTGGAACAGTTCACGGCCGATCAGCATGCGGCGGATCTCCGAAGTGCCGGCGCCGATTTCATACAGCTTGGCGTCGCGCCACAAACGGCCGGTCGGGTATTCGTTGATGTAGCCGTTGCCGCCCAGGATCTGGATCGCCTGGCCGGTCAGCCAGGTGGCCTTCTCGGCGGCATACAGGATGGCACCGGCGGCGTCCTGGCGGGTGGTGCGGCCCTGGTCGCAGGCGCGCGCCACGGCATAGACATAGGCGCGGCAGGCGCCCAGGCCCACGTACATGTCGGCGATCTTGCCCTGGATCAGCTGGAAGCTGCCGATCGCTTCACCGAACTGGTGGCGCTCGTGCACGTACGGCATCACCACGTCCATCGCCGCGGCCATCAGGCCCAGCGGACCACCAGAGAGCACCACGCGCTCGTAGTCCAGGCCGGACATCAGCACGCGCACGCCGCCACCGATCTGGCCCAGCACGTTTTCTTCCGGTACTTCGCAGTCCTGGAACACCAGCTCGCAGGTGGGCGAGGAACGCATGCCCAGCTTGTCCAGCTTCTGCGCGGTGGAAAAGCCCTTCATGCCCTTTTCGACCAGGAACGCGGTGATGCCCTTGGCGCCAGCGTCCATGTCGGTCTTGGCATAGACCACCAGCACGTCGGCGTCCGGGCCGTTGGTGATCCACATCTTGTTGCCGTTGAGCACGTAGCGGTCACCGCGCTTGTCGGCGCGCAGCTTCATCGACACCACGTCCGAACCGGCACCCGGCTCGCTCATCGCCAGTGCGCCGATCAGGCTGCCGTTGCACAGGCCCGGCAGGAAGCGCTGCTTCTGTTCTTCGTTGCCGTTCTTGCGCAGCTGGTTCACGCAAAGGTTGGAGTGCGCGCCGTAGGACAGGCCGATGCCGCCGGAAGCACGCGAGATCTCTTCCATCGCCACCACGTGGGCCAGGTAGCCCATGCCGGTGCCGCCGTATTCTTCTTCCACGGTGAGGCCGAGCAGGCCCTGTTCGCCCAGCTTCGGCCACAGGGCCAGCGGGAACTGATTGGTGGCATCGGCCTCGGCGGCCAGCGGTGCGACCTCGGCGGCGGCAAAATGGGCCACGCTCTGGCGCAGCAGGTCGATGTCTTCGCCAAGATCGAAGTTCAGGGATGGCACGTGCATTGTGGTGGCTCCACGGCGGGATGGCAGGAAATGGACGCACCCGGCGGGGGAGCGGGCGGCGGTGTACAGGACCGCCACCCGTACGGGCGATGGCCCCAGCGTAGCGGGGTTCGGGCAAGAAGTGAATACGAATTCAAAAATTGAAACTAGAATCAGAACATGGCCTATAAACGCTCTGCATTGATGGAAGAACGCCTGGCCGGGGCCCGTGAAAGGATCCTGCTGGCCACCCGTGAGCTGGTCGCCACCGGCGGCTGGCGCAATGCCCCGGTGACGGCCGTAGCGACCCAGGCCGGGGTGTCCACCGGCCTGATCTACCGCCACTTCCCGTCCAAGGCCGAACTGTTCGTGGAGGTGCTCAACGCCGCCGTGGCCCACGAGGTCGCGATCATGGAGCGCATCGCCAGTGGCCCGGAAGTGGCCAGCGAGCGTCTGCGGCTGGCGATCACCGCCTTCGTCCGCCGCGCGCTGGCTGGGCCGGGGTTGGCCCATGCCTTCATCGTTGAGCCGGTCGACCCGGATGTGGAAGCCGAGCGCATGCGTGGCCGTCGTGCCTTTGGGGATGTCTTCCTGCGGCTGGTGGAAGAGGGCGTGGCCGCCGGTGAACTGCCGGCGCAGGACGCGCACGCCACGGCCGCGTGCCTGGTCGGTGCCTTCACCGAAGCGATGGTCGGCCCCACCGCGCCCAGCCGCGAAGCGCACCGCGACGAAGACGCGCTGGTGGATGCGATCTGCAGCTTCTGCCTGCGCGCGATCGGCGCCCGGTAATCCGGTAGAGCCGGCCGCTGGCCGGCTTCTGTTGCCGGGGTCAGATCCCTTTTGCGGCGCAAAAGGGATCTGACCCCATCCCCGGGCATGTTGCGCCGCACCAGCAGTGACGCCTGTTGTCGCACGCAAGGCGCGTTCTATACTCGGCCCATCACGCAGTCGCTCAGCCGTGGTCCAACGACTATCAGCCAGGGGTAACGAAGAGTGCGGAATTACGATCTGGAGTTCCTGAAACGCTTCTCCATGGTGATCGCGCTGCTGGCGACCATCACCCTCGGCCTCATCCTCCTTGCCGCCTACATCCACACCCGGATTCCGCCCGAGGTGTCGCCGACCGCGGCCAAGCGCACCGAACAGCGCATCTCGCCCACCGGTGCGGTCTATGCCGGCAGTACCGGCGCCGCCGCGCAGGCAGCGGCCAAGGCCGCCGCGCTGGCCAAGGCGGCGTCGCAGGTGGCCTATGGCGGCACCAAGGACGGCAAGGTCATCTTCGACAACCTGTGCACTGCCTGCCACACCACGGGTGTGGGCATGGCGCCAACGCTGGACCACTCGCACTGGGACAAGCGCATCGCGCAGGGCAAGGACACGCTCTACAAGCACGCCATCGAGGGTTACACCGGCCCGGACGGCGGCATCATGCCACCCAAGGGCGGCAACCCGGCGCTGACCGAGGAGCAGATCCACGCCACCGTGGACTGGATGCTGGGCAACCTGAAGTAGACGATCGTGCCGGCCAGCGGCCGGCACGACCCGGCTTTGCCCACCGAGGCCTGATCGCTCATATGCCCCCGCTGCGCAGGCGGGGTTTCGCATTTCAGGGTTAGTCTGTGCGCCTCTTCCATGGAGTCGCCCGTCGATGCGCCGCCGTTCCCTCGCCCTTGCCCTGTCCCTGCTGCTGCCGGCCGGCGCCTTTGCCCAGGCCCAGCCGCAGGCCGCACCGGTCGCGTCGCCCTCCGCCGCGCGCAGCAGCGGCACCGTGGTGCTGACCGCCGCACCGGCCGACTGGCGCGCGCTGGATGGCCAGCGTGTGCGCATCGCCGCACCGCTCACCCTGGCCGGTACCGACGGCCTGGAGCGCTTCGGCCAGCTTACCGTCGCCTTCGATGGCCGCCTTTGGCAGCCGACCGAAGTGGCCGCGCCGGGTACTGCCGGCTACGAGCAGGTGATGGCCGACAACCTGCGCCGCCGCCTGGTGCTGGACGACGGCAGTGATGCCCGCGATCCGGCCAGCGTGCCGTACCTGCCGGCCAACCCGGTGCTGCGTACCGGGATGCAGCTGCGCAATGTGGAGGGCATCGTGCGCGTGGACGCACAGGGCCGTCCGCGGCTGCAGGTCGAAGGCGCACTGAAGCTGCCGGAACTCAAGCGCCCGGCGGTGCCGACGGTGCCGGGCAGCCTGCACGTGGCGGCCTTCAACCTGGAGAATTTCTTCAACGGTGACGGCCAGGGCGGTGGCTTCCCGACCCTGCGCGGCGCGCGCACGCTGGACGAGCACAAGGCGCAGGTGGCCAAGCTGGTCACCACGGTCAACGCGCTGGGCGCCGACGTCGCCGCGTTGATGGAACTGGAGAACGATGGCTACGGCCCGCAGTCGGCCATCGCCGAACTGGTCGATGCGCTCAACCGCGACCGTGGCGCGCAGGGCGACTGGCGCTTTGTCGACGCGGGCAACGGCCCCGGCGACAACCCGATCCGGGTCGGCATCATCTACCGCAGCTCGCGACTGCAGCCGGTGGGCGCGCCGGCCACGCTGACCGGCGGCCCGTTCGTCGAGCACAGCCGCGTGCCGCTGGCGCAGGCCTTCCAGGGCAAGCACGGTGCACCGTTTGTGGTGGTCGCCAATCATTTCAAGTCGAAGGGCTGCCGCGACGCGGCCGGTGCCGACGCCGACCGCAACGACAACCAGGGCTGCTGGAACGCCACCCGGGTGACCTCGGCGCAGCAGCTGCACGCCTGGCTGCAGACCGACCCGACTGGTACCGGTGCCAAGGACGCGGTGCTGCTGGGCGATTTCAATGCCTACGCGATGGAAGACCCGATCCGCACCCTGCATGAGCTGGGCTGGCAGGACGCGTTCAATGTCGCCAAGGTCGAGCATCCCTACAGCTACGTCTACAACGGCTACACCGGCCGCCTCGACCATGCACTGCTGAGCCCGGGCATGGCCAAGCGCCTGCGCGGGGCCGCCGAATGGCACAGCAATGCCGACGAGCAGGACGCCAGCGGCTACCAGGGCCGCAACGTACAGGGCCCGTGGCGCAGCTCCGACCACGACCCGCTGTTGCTGGGCTTCGACAAATAACCCAGCGGTTGTGCATCCGCTGGGGTGTGGCGTGCACTTGGGGCGGCACTGATCCTGCTGTTGCTTTTGATCTTCCAGTCCGTCTTCAAGCGAGCCGAGCATCGCAGGTGAATCAGGGGCGAAGAGGCGCCGATGTCTGAGCGCAGCGAGTTCGGCGCCGTCCCCTGGTTCATCGAGAAGCGCAGGGTACCGGTGCACAGCACCGGCTCGCGGCTGGCGGCGCGTTTCTTTTGGTTACTTTTCTTTTCGCGCGAAAAGAAAAGTGACATCCCACCGCGGGCGCGGAAATGGCCCGCCGCAACCAACGCTCACCCCCAGGCGATCAATCCGATCGCCAGCACCGCCAGCGCCAGGCCGGCGCGGTTCCACTTCGTGGTGGCCTCGCCGAAGGCGAACACGCCCACCAGTGCACCCAGCACCACCACGCCGATGTTCATGCCGGCGAACACGGTGGCCGGGCTCTCCGGCATCGACTGATGCGCATGCACATAGAAAAGAATGTTGCCGCCATTGAGCAGGCCCAGCAGCGCACCCGCGCCGAGGTTGCGCCAGGCCAGCCGGCTGCGGCCGCTGAAATGCCGCCATAGCTGCAGCGCCAGCATCAGCACGAAGGCCACGCTGAAGCTGGCCAGCACCGCCGCCATCGACGGCGTGCCGGACAGCGCCACCTGCTTGAGCAGCACGTCGACCACCGCGAACCCGGCCCAGACGCCCAGCAGCCAGCCCCAGCCACCGGGCGAGGACGCCACCGCCGGGCCGCGCGGGCGCAGGCTGATGGCTACCATCGCCAGCAGGCCCAGGCCAAGCCCGGCCAGCTTCCATGGCGTGGCGGTCTGGCCGAAGAACAGGAAGGCGGCGGCCAATGACAGCAGCAGCGACAGCCGCTGCGCCACGTCGCTGCGGACGATGCCGGCCACCGCCACCGCGCGGCCCAGCACCAGGAAGATCGACGGCAGCACCACCGCCAGCGCCAGCAATGACAGCCACGGCGCATGCGGCGCGCGCAGTGCGTCCAGTGGCGGTTGCAGTACCACGGCGGTGAGCGTTGCGGCCACCAGATAGTTCCAGGTGACCATCTGCGCAACATCCAGTTGGCGGCGTCCGGCCACCTTCAACAATACTGAAACCAGCACGCTGCAGATCACGGCCAAAGACAGGTAGAGCATGGGTCGGGCACAGGGCAGGGGCAGGGGACGGTATCATGGTGCCATGCACAAGCCTTCGTTCCCCGTCGCCCCCGGCGAAACCGCCTGCCTCGAACTGGACGGCCCGGCCGGCCCGCTGGAAGTGGTCGTCGACCTGCCCAAGGCCGATGTGCCGGTGCAGCCGATCGTGGCCATCGTCTGCCATCCGCTGTCCACCGAGGGTGGCACCCTGCACAACAAGGTGGTCACCATGACCGCCACCACCCTGCGCGAGCTGGGCATTACCACGGTGCGCTTCAACTTCCGCAGCGTGGGTGGTTCGGCCGGTGAGTTCGACCACGGCGTGGGCGAGCAGGATGACCTGAAGGCCGTCGCCGCCTGGGTGCGCAGCCAGCGTCCGGACGACCGCCTGTGGCTGGCCGGTTTCAGCTTCGGCTCGTTCGTGTCGCTGAAGGCCGCCGGCGAACTGCAGCCGGAAGCGCTGATCTCGATCGCGCCGCCGGCCGGTCGCTGGGATTTCGATGGCATTGCACCGCCGGCCCGCTGGCTGGTGATCCAGGGCGAGCAGGACGAGATCGTCGACCCGCAGGCCGTCTACCAGTGGCTTGACACGCTGGACGCCCCGCATGAGCTGGTGCGCATGCCCGAGACCAGCCACTTCTTCCACCGCAAGCTGATCGATCTGCGCGGCGCGCTGACCCACGGCGTCAAGCACTGGCTGGGCGCAGCGGCATGAGTGCGACCGAGTTGACCCCGTCGCAGCGGTACGCGGAAGGGGTTGCCCGTGGCGACTGGCAGAACGACCCGGCCCAGCATGCGGCGCTGGCCGAGCTGGACCGCATCCACCTGGGCCTGCTGGACAGTGCCGAGGACGGTTGGCTGGACCGCCTGTCCTCGTTCTGGAAGAAGCCCGAGCCGGTGAAGGGCCTGTACTTCTGGGGCGGCGTCGGCCGCGGCAAGACCTTCCTGGTTGATCTGTTCTACGACGGGCTGCCGATCAAGCAGAAGTACCGCACCCATTTCCATCGCTTCATGCGCAGCGTCCATGAGCGCCTGCGCGAGCACCAGGGCCAGAGCGACCCGCTGGCGAAGATCGCCCAGGAATGGCGCAGCAACCTGCGCGTGCTGGTGCTGGACGAATTCTTCGTTACCGACATCGGCGATGCGATGCTGCTGGCGCGGCTGCTGGAGCGCCTGTTCGCCGAAGGCGTGACCCTGGTCACCACCTCCAACACCGCGGTGGAGAACCTGTATCTCAACGGCCTGCAGCGCGAGAGCTTCCTGCCGGCCATCGGCCTGCTGCAGCGCTTCTGCGTCGAACTGTACGCCGAGGGCACCGAGGATTATCGGATGCGCGCGCTGACCCGCTCGCCGGTGTACCGCGCACCGCTGGCGGCCGACAGTGACGACTGGCTGGCCACCCGCTGGAACGAGCTGAGCGGCGGCCAGCCGGCCAAGCCCGGCAACATCGAGATCGAGGGCCGCAAGATCTCGGTCCGCGGCCGCGGCAAGAGCATCGCCTGGTTCGACTTCGCCGCGCTGTGCGAGGGCCCACGCGGGCCCTCGGACTACATCGAGATCGCGCACGAGTTCAACACCGTGCTGCTGGGTGGCATCCCCGCCTTCGACCGCTTGAACGAGGATGCCGCGCGCCGCTTCGTCAACCTGATCGACGAACTGTACGACCGCCACGTCAACCTGGTCTGCACCGCCAGCACCTCGCCGATCGAGCTGTACACCGGCCAGCGCCTGCAAGGCGCATTCGAACGCACCGCCTCGCGCCTGATCGAGATGCAGAGCGCCGAGTACCTGGGTACCCCGCACCGGGCGTGAGGGGGCCGCTGGTTGTAGAGCCGAGCCCATGCTCGGCTGCTTCTGAATGACGTGCCGAAAGGCAGCCGAGCGTGGGCTCGGCTCTACAACAGCGCGGCGGGCCTATCGACTCGGCGCCACCGCATCATCCTGCGGCTGCTCGCGCACGCTGGCCGCCACCTGCACGCCCTCACTGCGCTGGATCAGCCGCAGCGGCTGCCCCTGATAGCGGACCTCGAGCGCGTCGTGGGCCTCGGCCACGGCGGCCACCAGCGGGCACAGCGCCTGCGCGCGGGCCTCGATGCGCTCGGCGCGGCCTTCCAGCTGCTGTTCCATCTGCGCGTCCAGGCGGTCGGCGCGCTCCTCCATCGCCTCGCTGCGGCCGGTGACCATCTGCCACAGCATGCTGCGGGCGATGGATGCGGACAGCGACTCGGCCATGTCCTGCACCTTGGCCTCGAAGCCCGGCCCGAACACCGCCTGTTCCCAGTAGCCCTTGCCCAGCGTGCCGCCGATCCAGTCATCGGCCTGCCGGCGCAGGCGCCGGACCTTGCGGCTGTTGGCGGTGCCGGTGAGGCTCTCATAGACCCCGTCGAGCACGTCGAAGCTCAGCCCGCTCACTTCCTGGGCCAACGCCGTGGCTGCCGGCATCAGCTGCCGCGCCCCCGCCTCCATCTGCCGCAGGCGGGCGGCGTCGGCCTCGCTGACCGGCACGACCGTGTCGTCCAGGCTCAGCACGCCATCGTGGAACACCACCTCGTGCGGCGCCTGCGGGCCATGCCGCAGCCAGATGCCGCCGCTGTCCACCAGCACGTCGTAGTCGGTGCGCATGCCGCACTGGTCCGAGCGCAGCTTCGGGGCGTCGCCGGCCATCACCGGGGCGGTGGCCAGGCAGGCCAGCAGGGCCAAGGCGGGCAGGGGCGGGCGCATGGTGGAATCCTTTCCGGTCGGTGCAGGGCCCCAGCATCCCGCGCCCGCACGGTGCCGTCACCGGCCGGAAGTCACTGCCCGATGGCATCCAACCGGCCATACCGGCTTTCCCGCCGGCTGCCCACCACCTATCCACAGGGTTGTCCCTAGCCAGTTTCATCACTGTCATGTGAAGCTGTCATTGTTCCGTTTTCGCGGTGCGTTGTACCACCGCAATGACGCCTTTCGGGCTTGACTGCGCAGCCCGTTCCGGCAGGTCTGAAGCGTCTGATCCGGGCGCCGATGGCACGATCCTTGCGGCGCAAGGGATTGCCGAATTTCACTACATTTGGCGTTGACGGACCCCATTACCCCCACTATCTTGTGGCCGTCGGTCGCAGCAACCCCAATTCCAGGGGGTGCCCGGGGTACCCATCCGCGATCGTCAACGGCAGTGGCAGGCGCAGGGTCTCATCCCCTGCGACGCCGTCCTGCCATCCTGGGCTGTCATGTCCCGGGCTGCGTCACCCGATGCATCGAGCACCCACCAATCACGCCAAGAGGACACACGCCGTGACCACCGAATCCAGCGCCACCATCGAGAAGGAAAGCGAATTCCTGTTGACGTCGCCGCCGACGGCCAACGCGATGAGTGTGACCAAGCGCAATGGCACGACCGAACTGGTGGACCTGAACAAGATCGTGCGCGCGGTGCAGCGTTCCTCCGAAGGCCTGCACGCCGTCGATCCGATGCGCGTGGCCACCCGCACCATTTCCGGCCTGTACAACGGCGCCACCACCCGCGAGCTGGACGAACTGTCCATCCGCACCGCCGCCCTGCTGATCGGTGAAGAGCCCGAGTACGGCCGCCTGGCTGCGCGCCTGCTGGCCAACTACATCGCCAAGGAAGTCTCGGGCCAGGAAATCTACGCGTTCTCGCAGTCGGTCAGCCGTGGCCATGAAGTCGGCCTGATCAACGACCGCCTGCTGAACTTCGTGCAGACCAACGCGCGCAAGCTCAACGATGCCATCGACATCTCGCTGGACCTGAACTTCGATTACTTCGGCCTGCGTACCCTGTACGACCGTTACCTGCTGCGCCACCCGCACACCCGCAAGGTGATCGAGACCCCGCAGCAGTTCTTCCTGCGCATCGCCAGCGCGCTGAGCGAGGACGTGTCCGAGACCCTGGCGCTGTACAAGCGCATGGGCAACCTGGACTACCTGCCGTCCAGCCCGACCCTGTTCAATTCCGGCACCACCCACGAGCAGCTGTCCTCGTGCTTCCTGCTGGACTCGCCGCAGGACTCGCTGGAGTCGATCTATTCCAAGTACGGCGATATCGCCCAGCTGTCGAAGTTCTCCGGCGGCATCGGCGTCAGCTACACCCGCGTGCGCTCGCGTGGTTCGCTGATCAAGTCGACCAACGGCCACTCCAACGGCATCGTGCCGTGGCTGAAGACCATGGATTCGTCCGTGGCCGCGGTGAACCAGGGCGGCAAGCGCAAGGGCGCGGCCTGCGTCTACCTGGAAACCTGGCACGCCGACGTCGAGGACTTCCTCGAGCTGCGTGACAACACCGGTGACGAAGCCCGCCGCGCGCACAACCTGAACCTGGCCAACTGGGTGCCGGACCTGTTCATGAAGCGCGTCGAAGCCGACCAGGAATGGTCGCTGTTCGATCCGCGCGTCGTGCCGGAGTTCACTGACCTGTTCGGCGAAGCCTTCGAGCAGGCCTACCTGCAGGCCGAAGCCCAGGGCAAGGCCAACCGCACCATCTCCGCGCGCAAGCTGTATGCCCGCATGATGCGTACGCTGGCCGAGACCGGCAACGGCTGGATGACCTTCAAGGACAAGTGCAACCGCGCCAGCAACCAGACCCTGCGTCCGGGCAACGTGATCCACCTGTCCAACCTGTGCACCGAAATCCTGGAAGTCACTTCCAACGATGAAACCGCCGTGTGCAACCTGGGTTCGATCAACCTGGGCAACCACTTCGACGAGCACAACGAGTTCGACTTCGAGAAGCTGGCCGAGACCGTGCGCCTGGCCGTGCGCCAGCTCGACCGCGTCATCGACCTGAACTTCTACCCGATCGAAACCGCCCGCCGCGCCAACCTGCGCTGGCGTCCGGTCGGCCTGGGCTGCATGGGCCTGCAGGACGTGTTCTTCCGCAAGCGCCTGCCGTTCGACAGCGCCGAAGCCCGCGCCCTGTCGAAGAAGATTGCCGAAGCGATCTACTTCCACGCGCTGGAAACCTCCTGCGAGCTGGCCCAGGAACGTGGCAAGCACCCGTCGTTCAACGACACCCGTGCCGCCGGTGGTGAACTGCAGTTCGACGCCTGGAACGTGGTGCCGGAAGACACCGCACGCTGGGATGCCCTGCGCGCCCGCATCAAGGAACACGGCCTGCGCAACTCGCTGATGATCGCGATCGCCCCGACCGCGACCATCGCCTCGATCGCCGGTTGCTACGAGTGCGTCGAGCCGCAGGTGTCCAACCTGTTCAAGCGCGAGACCCTGTCCGGTGACTTCCTGCAGGTCAACCGCTACCTGGTGAACGAGCTGAAGAAGCTGGGCCTGTGGACCGCCGACATGCGCGATGCCATCAAGCTGGCCGAAGGTTCCATCGCCGGCGTGGCGCAGATTCCGGAAACGCTGCGCGAGGTCTACCGCACCGCGTGGGAACTGCCGATGCGTTCGCTGATCGACATGGCCGCCGAGCGTGGCGCCTTCATCGACCAGTCGGCCTCGCTCAACCTGTTCATGGAAAGCCCGAACATCGGCGCGATGTCTTCCATGTACATGTACGCCTGGAAGCAGGGCATCAAGACCACCTACTACCTGCGTTCGCGCCCGGCCACCAAGATCGCCAAGACCACGGTGAGCAGCGCAGCCCCGGCCAAGGTGTTCAGCCCGGACGAAGCCATCGCCTGCTCGCTGGAAAACCCGGAAGCCTGCGAGGCCTGCCAGTAAAACGCGCTGTGCCGGCCCCGCCGGCACCTCGCACCTGTAGAGCCGAGCCATGCTCGGCTGCAAAAAAACACCCACGGTAGCGCCGGGCCATGCCCGGCGGCTCACCCAGGAATTCAAGGAAACACCCATGGCCGACAAGCCCAAGCAGATGCTGCTCGATCCCGGTTTTGAACTGACCCTGCGCCCGATGCGCTACCCGCAGTTCTATGACATGTACCGGAATGCGATCAAGAACACCTGGACGGTGGAAGAGATCAACTTCCAGATCGACATCACCGACCTGCACAGCAAGATGTCGCCGGGTGAGCGCCACCTGATCCACCGCCTGGTCGCGTTCTTCGCCACCGGCGACTCGATCGTGTCCAACAACCTGGTGCTGAACCTGTACCAGCACTTGAATGCGCCCGAAGCGCGCATGTACCTGTCGCGCCAGCTGTATGAAGAAGCGCTGCACGTGCAGTTCTACCTGACCCTGCTCGACAACTACCTGCCGGACCCGGAAGAGCGTGTCAAAGCCTTCGCCGCGGTGGAGAACATCGACTCGATCAAGAAGAAGGCCGACTTCTGCTTCAAGTGGATCGACTCGATCCAGGACCTGAAGCGCATCGAGACCCGTGCCGAGCGCCGCCAGTTCCTGCTGAACCAGATCTGCTTCGCCGCTTGCATCGAAGGCCTGTTCTTCTTCGCGGCCTTCGCCTACGTGTACTACTTCCGTTCGCGCGGCCTGCTGCCGGGCCTGGCCTCGGGCACCAACTGGGTGTTCCGCGACGAGAGCGCGCACATGGAGTTCGCGTTCGAGTCGGTGCGTGTTGTCCGCGAGGAAGAGCCGGACCTGTTCGACGAAGAGATGAAGCAGCAGGTCTACGACATGCTGGCCGAAGCCATCGAATGCGAAGTGCAGTTCGCCGAGGACGTGCTGTCCGGCGGCGTGGCCGGTATCTCGACCCGCGACATGCGCCAGTACCTGCAGCACTGCGCCGACCAGCATTTCGCCAAGCTGGGCATGGAAAAGAAGTACAACGTGCGCAACCCGCTGCCGTTCATGGAACTGCAGGACGTGCAGGAACTGACCAACTTCTTCGAACGCCGCGTCTCGGCCTACCAGGTCGGCGTGCAGGGCGAAGTGGCCTTCGACATGAACTTCTGATCGGACCGGTCAGGCCTGTCGCAACGAAGAACCCCGGCCAATGCCGGGGTTTTTTGTTGCGCATCAACAAGATGGGCTATTCTCGCTGGACTCCGGCGGCGGCGGTACGTCGTACCCATGCCGTGCCTGGACAGGAAGAGGGGATGCCACGGCAGGAATGACGCGCGGACAATCCCAGCGCCGCGTTCCCGTACGCGTGTTCCCACCATGGTGGTGGAATTGAATGGACCCTGGAGGTCGCAATGGAGACTGCAGTGCCTGGAACAGCAACCCGCAAGACCGTGTTTCGTGGATGGATGGGAGGACTGTTCGCCGTCCTGGTCGCCTGTCCGTCCCTGGCCCATGGCACGAACTGCGATTCCAAGGTGGCCAACGTTTCCATCGATGCCAGCGGCAAGGTGTTCGTGGCAACCACCGCCTCGCCCATCCACGCGGTCTGCAACATCGTCAGCAAAGGCGATTTCAGCATGCCGACGGAGGTCTGCAAGGCAACCTACGCCATGCTGATGAGTGCGAAGGTCTCCGCCATTCCCATCCGCCTGTACTACACCAGCGTGCCGCAATGTGGCGATATCAAGGCCTGGTCGGCACAACCGAGCTTCTACCACGCCGAACTGTTCTGATCACGGGGCTGGGCGTATCGCCTGGAGGGCACGCCGCGATCAGCGCCGTCCTTCCACCGCCATGCGTACCGCCAGCCCGGCCAGCACCGTGCCCATCAGCCAGCGCTGCACCACCTGCCAGGTCGGGCGCGCAGCCAGGAAGCCGGCGATGCTGCCTGCAGTCAGCGCGATCATGCCGTTCACGCTGACGCTGACCAGGATCTGGGTGGAGCCCAGCACGATCGACTGCATCAGCACACTGCCTTCGCCGTCGGGATGCAGGAACTGCGGCAGCAGCGACAGGTACATCACGGCCACCTTCGGGTTCAGCAGATTGGTCAGAAAGCCCATCGTGAACAGCTTGCGCGGGCTGTCCTGCGGCAGGTCGCGCACCGCGAACGGCGAACGGCCACCCGGCTTGAGCGCCTGCCACGCCAGGTACAGCAGGTACAGCGCGCCGCCGATGCGCAGCGCGTCGTAGGCAAACGGTACCGTCATCAGCAGGGCGGTAATGCCCAGCGCCGCACACAGCATGTAGAACACGAAGCCCAGCGCCACCCCGCCCAGCGAGATCAGCCCCGCCATGGGCCCCTGGCAGATCGAGCGCGAGATGACGTAGATCATGTTCGGCCCGGGCGTGATCACCATGGCCAGCGAGACCAGTGCAAAAGCCAGAAGGTCGGAAGTGGCGGGCATGGGCGGTCCTGGCGGTGGGCGTGGCGCAGTGTAGCGCCTGCCACGGGCGGTGCCTGCGCAGGCACCGCTGCCAGGTGGCCATTGCACATGCGTTCCGATGGCCGTCACGCCGGTCGCATAAAATTACCGGACCCCACACACCGAAGCACCCCCATGACCCCGATCCCCGAGACCGTGCCGCCCACCGAAGTGCGCATGGCCGAAATCGTCTTCCCGAACCACACCAACCACCTCGGCACCCTGTTCGGTGGCCAGGCGCTGGCGTGGATGGACAAGGCCGCCTTCCTGGCCGCTGCGCGCTACTCGCGCCGCACCGTGGTGACCGCGCGCAGCGACCAGGTCGACTTCAAGCTGCCGATCCGCATCGGCCAGATGGTGGAAACCATCGGCCGCATCGTCGAAGTCGGCCGCAGCTCGATGAAGGTCGAGGTGGAGCTGGTCGCCGAAGACCTGCACAGCGGCGAGCGCAAGCTGTGTACCCGCGGCCACTTCGTGATGATCGCGCTGGACGAGGAAGGCCATCCGATCGCAGTGCCGCCCCTGCCGGTGGCCTGACCCGGCCGACTGGACCGGCGCTTGCCGGGGCGCGCATGCGCCCCCATCTGGTACCCATGACCCTGCCGCTGACCGACTTCATCGACCGCGCCCAGCGCCTGTTCGTGCTGACCGGTGCCGGTTGCAGCACCGCCTCGGGCATTCCCGATTACCGCGATACCGACGGCCAGTGGAAACGTACGCCACCGGTGACCTACCAGGCGTTCATGGGCGAAGCGGCCACCCGCCAGCGCTACTGGGCGCGCAGCCTGCTGGGCTGGCCGCGGTTCGGCCTGGCACGGCCCAATGGTACCCACCAGGCCCTGGCCGCACTGGAAAACAGCGGCAAGCTGCAGGTACTGCTGACCCAGAACGTGGACGGCCTGCACCAGCGCGCCGGCAGCCGCAACGTGATCGACCTGCATGGCCGCCTGGACCTGGTGCGCTGCATGGGCTGCGAGCGCCGTAGCGGCCGCGAGGACTTCCAGCAGCGCCTGCTGGACGCCAATCCCGGCTGGGATGCCCTGGAGGCTGGCATCGCCCCCGACGGCGATGCCGATCTGGAGACCGATTTCTCCAGCTTCGTGGTGCCCGGTTGCCCGTACTGTGGCGGCCTGCTGAAGCCGGACGTGGTGTTCTTCGGTGAAAACGTGCCGCGGGAGCGCGTGGAGGCGGTGCATGGGCACCTGCAGCAGGCAGACGCCGTGCTGGTGGTGGGCTCGTCGCTGATGGTCTATTCCGGCTTCCGCTTCGTGCAGGCAGCGGCCAGGGCAGGACTGCCGGTGGCGGCGCTGAACCGTGGCCGCACCCGCGCCGACGACCTGCTGCAGTTCAAGGATGAGCGGGACTGCGCCGAGGCGTTGGCGGGTTTTGCGACCCGGTAGCGCCGGGCCATGCCCGGCGCTACCGGTGACCCGCCCCCGCGAAACAGCGATCCATCCAGACGGTTGATTCGCAGGCCGTGCGGCGGTGCAATACGCACCCCCTTCGTCGTTCATCACCGTCTTGAGCCAGCTGTTTTCGCCGATCTCGTTCGGCCCCCTGACCCTGTCCAACCGCATCGTCATCGCGCCGATGTGCCAGTACTCCGCCGAAGACGGCCGCGCCAGCGACTGGCATGCCATGCACCTGGGCAACCTGGCGCAGTCCGGCGCCGGCCTGCTGATCCTGGAAGCCACCGCGGTCGAGCCGCGTGGCCGCATCAGCTGGGCCGACCTGGGCCTGTGGGATGACGGCACCGAAGCGGCACTGGCACAGGTACTGGCCACCGTCCGCCGCTGGTCGCCGATGCCGCTGGGTATCCAGCTCGGCCACGCCGGTCGCAAGGCGTCGGTGAAGCGCCCGTGGGATGGCGGCGGCCAGCTGCCGGCCGATGATGCGCGTGGCTGGGCCACCGTGGCGCCGTCGCCGCTGCCGTTCCACGCAGCCGATCCGGCGCCGCAGGAACTGGATGAGGCCGGCATTGCCGAAGTCGTCGCTGCCTTCGCCGCCAGCGCCGTGCGCGCCGAGCGCCTGGGCTTCGAGCTGATCGAGCTGCATGCGGCCCACGGTTACCTGCTGCACCAGTTCCTGTCGCCGCTGAGCAACCGCCGCACCGACGGCTACGGTGGCTCGTTGCCGAACCGCCTGCGTCTGCTGGTGGAAGTGTTCGATGCCGTGCGTGCGGCAGTGTCCGACAAGGTCGCTGTGGGCGTGCGCATTTCCGCCAGCGACTGGGTCGACGGTGGTTGGGATCTGGTGCAGAGCGAAGCGCTGGCGCAGGTGATGGATGCGCGCGGCTGCAACTTCCTGCACGTTTCCAGCGGTGGCCTGGACGAGCGCCAGAAGATCACCGTCGGTCCGGGTTACCAGGTGCCGTTCGCGGCGGCGATCAAGGCCAAGGTGCGCATGCCGGTCATCGCCGTGGGCATGATCACCGAACCGGAGCAGGCCGAATCGATCCTGCGCCATCGCCACGCCGATGCGGTCGCGCTGGCACGCGGCATCCTCTACGACCCGCGCTGGCCGTGGCACGCTGCTGCTGCATTGCGCGACAGCGTGGAACCGGCGCCGCAGTACCTGCGCTGCGAGCCGCGCGACGCGCGTGGCGTGTTCAAGGCACGCTGATTCAAGGCACGCTGAGGCTTACACCCGCCAGGCCGGCGTGATGCCGGCCTGCAGGTGCTCGAACAGCGCGCGGATCTTGGCGGTGAAGTCGCGGCGGTCGCTGACGCAGAAGTAGACCTCCATCGGTTCCGGGCGCCACGCGGTGTTGGCACCGAACACCGCCTGCAGGCGGCCATCGCGCAGGTACGGCTCGGCCACGAATGCGGCCAGCCGGGTAATGCCGGCACCGGCCGCCGCCAGCGTCGCCAGCGCATCGATGTCATCACAGACCATGCTCGGTGGCAGCGCGGCGTCCACGCGCTGGCCGTCCTTCAGCAGGCCCCAGCGCAATGGTCGGCCATCGGTGGGGAAGCGGTGCAGCAGACCACGATGGCTGCCCAGGTCGGAGGGTTGCTGCGGGGTACCGTGTGCCGTCAGGTAGGCCGGTGAGGCACAGAACACGAAGGGCACGCGCGCCAGCTGCCGTGCGACTACGCCGTCCTCCAGCTGCGCACCGATGCGGATGCTGGCATCCACCGCTTCCGGCCCGTGCTGCACGGCGCGGTCGGTCAGGCGAAGCTCCAGCTGCAGTTGTGGATAGCGCTGCTGCAGCGACGGCAGCAACGGTGCAAGCACGTGGCGACCGAACGCGCTGCTGCTGGCGATGCGCAGTGGCCCGGCCGGTTCGATGTCGCCGGCGGTGACCATGGCCTGCGCGCGTGCCAGGTCGGCTTCGATGTGGCGCACCTGGGCCAGGTACAGCGCACCGGCCTCGCTGAGGGCCAGCTGGCGCGTGCTTCGGTTCAGCAACCGTACGCCCAGATGGGCCTCCAGACGGTTGATGTTCTGGCCGACTGCGGTGGCGCTGATGCCAAGGATGCGGGCCGCGGCGGCAATGCTGCCGGTCTCTGCGGTGCGGGTGAAGCTGCGGATCAGTTGCAACAGGTTCATGACCGACCAGCTTGCCATGGGGACGCCCAAGTATCGCTTGGGACTGAACCAAGCAGTTCGGTTGCATCGGAGACCATCGATCCGGCAGGCAGGTTGCTGCCCTACACTCGGAAGATGCGCCCCGATTCCATTCTTACCCTGTCCTGCCCCGACCGCACCGGCATCGTCTACCGCGTGTCCGGCCTGCTGTTCGACCACGGCTGCAACATCCTCGACGCGCAGCAGTTCGGCGATGAGGAAAGCGGCCGCTTCTTCCTGCGCGTGCACTTCGACCGCGACGCCAGCCTGCCGCTGGAGACCGTGCACACGGCCATGGCCACGCTCGCCGAAGGCTTCGGCATGGACTGGCAGCTGCACGATGGCCGACGCCGCGCGCGGCTGCTGGTGCTGGTCAGCAAGCAGGGGCACTGCCTCAACGATCTGCTGTTCCGTGCCCACAGCGGCCAGCTGAAGGTGGACATCGCCGCAGTGGCGTCCAACCATGCCGACTTCGCGCCGCTGGCCGCGTCCTACCAGGTGCCGTTCCATCATCTGCCGGTGAACGCGGAAACGCGCGCGGTGCAGGAGCAGCAGATCATCGACCTGGTCGAGCGCGAGCGCATCGACCTGGTGGTGCTGGCGCGCTACATGCAGATCCTGTCGCCCACGCTGTGCCGCGCGCTGGCGGGCCGTGCGATCAACATCCACCACAGCTTCCTGCCCAGCTTCAAGGGCGCGCAGCCTTATCACCAGGCGCACGCGCGCGGGGTCAAGATCATCGGCGCCACCGCGCACTACGTCACCGAGGATCTGGACGAAGGTCCGATCATCGAACAGGACGTCGCGCGTGTGGACCACGCCATGGCACCGCGTGAGCTGGTGCGGCTGGGCAGTGACACCGAATCGCTGGTGCTGGCGCGTGCCGTGCGCAGGCATGTCGAGCACCGCATCCTGCTCAACGGGCACCGCACGGTGGTGTTCCGGTAGTGCCGGCCGCGGGTCGGCAACAGCAGGGATCCCGGGGTTGCCGGCCAGCGGCCGGCACTACCGATGTCGGTCAGGCGATCGCGATTCCCGCCTTCCCCAGCGCCTCGCGCACCATTGCGTCGTTGGCCTCGGTCACCGGTTTGGTCAGCTCCCACAGGAACTTCACCCGGAAGCCGGACTTCACCGCGTCCTGCGCGCTCCACAGCACGCAGTAGTCGCGGGCCAGGCCGCACACGTGCACTTCGCGGATGCGGCGCTCGTGCAGCCAGCCGGCCAGGCCGGTGGCCGGGCGCTCGCCATCGGGGCCGTGGTTCTCGCGGAAGGCGCTGTACGAATCCACCTGTTGGCGCGTGCCCTTGCGCAGGATCAGGTCGGCCACGGTCCAGTCCACGCCCGGGTGCAGCGCGGCGCCATCGCTGCCCTGCACGCAATGGTCGGGCCACAGCGTCTGCGGCTGCGCGTGCAGGAGGATGGTCTCGAACGGACGCTTGCCGGGGTGCTGGCTGGCGAAGGAGGCGTGGCCGGCCGGGTGCCAGTCCTGGGTGGCCACCACCGTGCGGTAGCGGCGCTGTGCCAGCAGTCCGGCAATCGGTGCCACCAGCGCATCGCCCTGGTCGCAGGCCAGCGCGCCACCGGGCATGAAGTCCGGCTGCAGGTCGATCACCAGCAGGGCGACATCGGCGGGCAGGGCGGTCATGGCAGATCCACTACATCACAAGGGGGCGACCAGCGTGGCCGCCCCGGCGGCGCAGGTCAATCGCCCTGCGGCGTCTCAGCGTCCTGCCCGTAGTACAGCAGGCCGATCCTGATCCGCTCCCGGCCGTTCTCGCGGCGATGGCGGTTGGCATCGCGCAGCGAGTACACGCAGCCGCAGTATTCCTGCTGGTAGAACTGCTCGCGCTTGCTGATCTCGATCATGCGGCTGGCACCGCCACCCTTGCGCCAGTTGTAGTCCCAGTACTGCAGGCCTTCATAGCGCGATGCGGCGCGGATGCCGCAGTCGTTGATCTGCGTCATGTTCTTCCAGCGCGAGATGCCCAGCGACGAGCTGATGGTGTCGTAGCCGTGTTCATGCGCGTACAGCGCGGTGCGCTCGAAACGCATGTCGAAGCACATCGTGCAGCGGATACCGCGCTCGGGCTCGTTCTCCATGCCACGCGCACGGCTGAACCAGTTGTCGGTGTCGTAGTCGCAATCGATGAAGGGAATGCCGTGCTGCTCGGCGAAGCGGATGTTCTCCTGCTTGCGCAGCTCGTACTCCTTCACCGGGTGGATGTTGGGGTTGTAGAAGAAGATCGCGTAGTCGATCCCGGAGGCGGTGATCGCCTCCATCACTTCGCCCGAACAGGGCGCGCAGCACGAATGCAGCAGCAGGCGCTTGCCGTCGGCGGGCAGGGTCAGGGTGGGGCGTTGGAGATCGGTCATCGTCAGGTACCGCATGGACCGCCGGCAGCGACGGTGGCCCATGCATCAGCGCGTGGGTGGAACAGGGCGGGCCGGATACCGTGAAAAGGACGCGCGCGGCCGCGCTGCCTGCACGCGCAGGACAACGGCGGCCCCGGCACCCTCCCCGCGGAGAGTCCAGGTCGAATCAGGGGACGGTCGTGTCCCCCGGCCGTGGCCGGTATTCGGGCTGATGGACACGGGCCGCAGCCCACCTACTACCTGCCGCTTCCCAGGCATGTGCCCAGTGCTGTTGGCAGGATTCGTTTCCATTCACCGCTGCGGGGCAGCTCCGGAATGGGCGCGCGAGGCGCCTTCACCGGATTCCCGTTTAAATCCATCCCGTTATCGAAACGTCGGGAAGGATACCTTCGGCGTGTGCACGGTGGACCCGTTGGCGGCGATGGTCAAGGTCCGCAGGGTGCAACCGTGCGGGCCCGTGGCGCATCCATGCTGCAGGACCGCTTGGAACCCTGCCCATGGACAGTCTTGCCGCAACGCCCCCACACGCCCGCACCGGGCATCCAACTGCCCCGACCCGTGCCAGGCGGCGCTGCCTGCCCGTATGGGCGATGGGGCTGCTCTGCCTTTCCGGATGGGCCCATGCACTGCCTTCACCTGGCCCGGCATGTGCATTGGCCACTGCGCCCGGTGAAACCGTCATCGATGTTCCGTTCGAGGTTGTCGATGGGCGCATCTACCTGCAGGTGCAGGTCAATGACGCAGGTACGTTCCGCTTCGCCGTCGATACCGGTGCGAGTGGTGTGGCACGTGCCGATACCCGCCTGGTGCGCGCGCTGAATCTGCCAATGGGGGGCACCGCCTCTCATTCCGATGGCGTGCGCACCGCCGATGCCGCTACGGTCCGCTTCGATGCGCTCGCCCTTGGTGGCGTGCGCCGCCAGGACGTGGTGGCGATCACCCGCGACTACAACGCCCGACAGTCCGAGGCCGCCGCCTTCGATGGGATCCTGGCGCGCGATTTCTTCGACGATGGCCTGCTGGTGCTCGACTTCCCACGCAAGCGGCTGCGCTTTCGCCGCGACCATCGATTGCTGCCGGGGCAGCCGGGTACGCTGGCCTACACGCGGGCCTTCCGCATTCCGGTGCAGATCGGCACGGTTACGACCGAAGCACAGTTGGATACCGGCGCAAACGTGGCGCTGGTGCTGCCTGCTGCACTCCATGAGCGTGCAGCCAGCGGCACGGTTGTCGCGGGCGATCCACTGGCCCTCAGCCACGGCCGGATCCAGAGCGGCCGGGCACGGCTGGACGTGCCGCTGGTGGTCGGTGGCCTGACGCTTCGCAATCTCGACGTGCGCGTCTCTGATCACTACCCGGAGGCGGTGATCGGCGCGCACGCACTGCAGGACGCGGCGGTGCTGATCGATGCGGGCAGCAAGCGCGTGGCGCTCTGTCCGCAGCAGCGTTGATTGCCGGCCGGGCCTGAGCGGTGGATCCACGCCGTGCGTGGATGCCTCGGTTTCATGCTGCCGCCATGTACCGCTGGAGGCGGCCAGTGGCGCTTCCGTGGGCGGGTTCTCAGGCGGTGAGAAGGCTTCGCGTCATACTGCATCCGTAGCGTCGGATGGCATCACGGGCACAGTCAGCGAGGGCAGGGTAGTGGCGGACAAGTACTGCGATCTGGTCATGAAAGGCGGCATCACCAGCGGCATCGTGTACCCCAATGCGGTACTGGCGCTGGCCCGCGAGTATCGCTTCAAGAGCATCGGCGGCACCTCGGCCGGCGCCATCGCCGCAGCGGTGGCGGCTGCGGCGGCCTGCGGTGATCGCCGCCAGCAGGCCGGTGAGCGCCTGCCCGGCGACGCGGGCTATGGCGGCTTGTCGGCGGTGTCGGCGCAGCTGTCGCGGCGCGGTTTCATCTACAGCCTGTTCCAGCCGGCGCGCGGTGCGCGTGCGGCGTATCGGCTGCTGGTGGTGCTGACCGGCAATGCCAGCCTGCCGCACAAGCTGCTGTGCCTGGCCATCGCGGTGTTCGAGATCGCGCCGCTTGAGGTGCTGGTGTCGCTGGCGTTGCTGCTGGGCCTGGGCTGGTGGGGCGGCGGCTGGAGCGGCGTGGCCGCCACGTTGCTGCCGTCGCTGCTGTGCGCCTACGGTGCGGGCGTTGCCGGTGCCGCGCTGCGGGTCGCGCGGGTGGCACGGCGCAACCTGCTGGGCCTGTGCAGCGGTCTCGGCCGCGATGCGCGCAAGCCGGCATTGACCGAGTGGTTGCACACGTGCCTGCAGCAATTGTCCGGCAAGCCGCTGGATGCCCCGCTGACCTTCGCGGACCTGCACGACGCACCGCGCTATGCCGGCGAACCGGACAGCCCGCATGCGATCAGCCTGCAGATGATCACCACCTGCGTGTCGCACAACGAGCCGCGCACGCTGCCGCTGGGTGGCGCGCAGTTCTGGTTCCTGCGCGAGGAGTTCGAGCAGCTGTTCCCGGCCAGCGTGGTGCAGTGGCTGGTGACGCAGGCCGGACCGCCGCTGGACGTGGAGGGACGACAGTACTACCACCTGCCGCCGGGCCCGCAGCTGCCGGTGCTGGTGGCCACGCGCATGAGCCTGAGCTTCCCGCTGCTGATCAGCGCCGTGCCGCTGCACGAACCTTCGCGCCGCGAGCGTCGCTGCGAGCCGACTGCACCGGCGGCCGACCCCGAGCACAACGTGGCCGACAGCATGGAAGGGCTGACCAGCGCCGGGCAGGCCTGCGGCCCGGTGATCACCGCCTTCCGCATCTGCTGGTTCTCCGATGGCGGCATCAGCAGCAACTTCCCGATCCACCTCTTCGACGCGGCCCTGCCGCGTTGGCCGACCTTTGCCATCAACCTGGTCTACCCGCAGCACGCCGAAGACGTGAGTCATGGCAGCAGCGGCCGCCAGGCGCTGGAACATGCGGTGTTCCTGCCGACCGAGAACCGGCATGGCTGGCAGCGCACCTACCAGTCGATCGCCACGCCGCTGGCCGCTGCCGAACTGGGTCGTTTCCTGTTCGCGGTGGTGGCGACCATGCAGAACTGGCGCGACCTGCTGCAGGCGCGCGCGCCGGGCTACCGCGACCGCATCGTGCATGTCAGCCTGCAGGGCGACGAGGGTGGCATGAACCTGGACATGCCACAGGAGGTGCTCTCCCGCATCGCCGACAAGGGCAGCCTGGCCGGTGCGCGCTTCTGTTCGTTCTCGTTCGAGAACCATTACTGGATCCGCTGGCGCAACCTGGCCTCGGCCTACCAGCGCTACACGCTGGAGGTAGCGCGCACCGATGACCCGGCGCAGCAGGTGCTGGCCTACCGTGCGGCCTATTCGATGGTCGCCCGTGGTGAACCGGCACCGCCCTCGTACAAGCTGGGATCGGAGGACAAGCGGCTGGCCTCGCAGCAGCTGTGGGGGTTGATGGTCGAGCAGGGTCGCACCTGGGAGGACCTGGGCCCGGACCTCACTGACGGCGCACCGCGTCCGCTGCCGCAGATGAAGGTGACGCCGATCTACTGAGCCGGTCCTCGGTAGATCCACGCCATGCGTGGATGCATCCCGAATCGGGGTCAGATCCGTTCTCCTACGGAAAACGGATCTGACCCCTGCGTTGCCTCATCGCCACGGCTCCACCACCGCATCGCCCTGCAACGGCGCATACAACGGCAACGCCAGCTCCTGCTTCACCCAGCCCGGATTGAGCGCGCGCAGGCCGGCGAGGTATTCCCGGGCCAGCGCGGTATCACCCTGCCGCATGGCCAGGCGCGCAGCACGCGCCCAGGTGCGGTCCCAGCCGTGGGCCAGTGACAACGACGTTGCCAGCGCCGCGCGCGCACCCGCCACATCACCTGTCTGCCAACGTTCCTCCGCGCGGATGATCGCCTCGTTGGACAGACGCATGTCGTACAGCTCGCGCAGCCTCGCCACCGCATGTGGGTCGGCGTCCACGCGCAGGTCGGTGTCCTGCCAGTCGCCCCCGGGCGTACGCACCAGCAGCGCCGCCGACCACTGTCCGCTGCGTTGACCACCCGCTGCCTGACCCGCTTCCAGCGCCGCCAACAAGCGCGCGGCCAGCGGCCCACGTGAGGTGGCGAAGACGCGTTGCATCGTGGCCAGCACCTCCGGCCCGGCCAGCCCATTGCCCTGCACGCTCAGCATCCCCTCACCCTGCGCACCTGCCCAATCCGCTTGTTGCGCGGTAGCGCCGGTGTACTGCGCATTGCCGCCGCGTGCGCTGACCAGTCCGACCTGTCGTTCGGCAAGCGTGGTGCCATCGAAGTTGCCGTCTTCATCCAGCAGCTGCTTCAGCACCTGCGCAGGCGTGCGTCCTTTGGCCAGCAGCTCAAGGCCTTTGGAGCCATAGGTCGGGTTGGTCTCGAACTGGCTGGCGACCGCGCCCACCTTCGCCTGTGCCCACGGCACCCCCACGCCCCCGACTGCCAGATTGTGCGTAGCCACCGCCACCCCGCAGTCGCCGGCCTCATTGCAGGCCGCAATCGAAAAGGTCGCCCACGCCGGCGCGGCGGTGGCAGCAAGCAGCAGGGCCAGGCAAGAGCGCAGCAAGGACATGGGGTGTCTCCAGGGCGGGCATTGCAATGGGATGCAGCCTACGCACGAAAGGTTTAGTAGATCCACGCCATGCGTGGATGGAACCCCATCGGAATCGAATATTTCGAACATTCATCGAAGAGCATCCACGCATGGCGTGGATCTACCGTGTCGACCAAGGTCGACACCCACCAAGAGCAGCGTGCCGACCAACGGTCAGCACCCACCAACAGCAGCGGGAAACTGTCGAAGGCGGGGTGGGTCCGGTTGCGGGGGTGTCCGCGGCATGGATGCCGCGGCCAAGCCCCCAAGGACGGGTTTACGGCGTCCCCCGCAACCGGATCCACCCCGCCATCCCACGGAAAGCCCGCTGTTGCTTTTGCTGTTGCCTTGGATTGAAGCAGGTGCAGGGCGCAGCCCTGCCGAACCAACCCTATCGCCCCGGCAACTGCGCGAACGCGCGCTGCATGCAGTCCTCGCGCGGGCACACCCGGCAACCTGGCCCGATCGACACCGAATTGCCCGGGCTCTGCACGTCCAACCCCAGTGAATACACCAGCCGTTCGGCATGCTGCAGATCGCAGCCCAGCGCCACGGCGAAGGTCTTGCGCGGCTGCCCATGCCCGACCGGCCCGCTGCTGACCTGCCGCGCGAGCCAGAAATGGCGTCGCCCGTCGGGCATGCGCGCGGTCTGGGTCAGGATGCGGCCGGGCTGGTTGAACGCCTCGTAGACGATCCACAGCGGGCACGAACCACCCACCTGCGAGAAATGGAAATCGGTGGCCGAATGACGCTTTGACACATTGCCGGCGCGGTCCACGCGGATGAAGAAGAACGGCAGCCCGGGCGCGCTGCGCCGTGCCAGCGTGCTCAGCCGATGGCAGACCGCTTCGAAGCCCACACCGAACTGATGCGCCAGCAGTTCGATGTCGTAGCTGCTGGCTTCGGCCGCCCGCAGGAAGCGCATGTACGGCATCACCAACGCACCGGCGAAGTAATTCGACAAGCCAATCCGCGCCTGCGCGATGCGTGCCTCATCGGTGAAGCCGGCGCGTGCCACCACCGCATCGATCTGCGGCAGGTAGCCGTGCAGGGCCAGCTCGGCCGCCATCTGGAACGCCTGCTGGCCCGGCTCCAGGTAGTCCGGCAGCCACAACCGGCGCGTGCCGGCGTCGTACTGGCGCTTTTCGCGCCCGGCCTGCAGCGCGGCCACTTCCACCAGCACGCCATGGCGGTCGGCCAGCAGCTGGCGCAACCGGGGTGCCACATGCCCGGGCGACAACCCCCACTCGGCGAACAGGCGCTCGGCCAGTTCGTCCAGCTCGGGGATGTGGTTGTGCATGCGGTTGAAGAACTCGCGCACCTGGTCACCGGCAGGCAGAGTGCTGCCGGCACCCGGCTCGCCCAGCTGGAATTCCAGGGCGGCGGCATGTTCGCGCAGGGCCAGGTGGCGGCGGTGCAGGTCCAGCAGGGCGCGGCTGACCTGCGGCAGGTTGCCGGCCAGGGCGCGCAGCTCGATGGCGCTCACCTCGGCCAGGCCCAGGTCGCGGAGGGTCTCGCCCAGTGCCTCCTGCAGCGCGGCGGGCTCATCTTCGTCGAACAGTGAGGAAACATCGCCCAATACCTCACCCAGCTTTTTCTGCACCGCCGGCGTCAGTGGGCGCTTGTTGCGCTCGATCTGGTTCAGGTAGCTGGCCGACAGCCCCAGCGCCCGTGCCAGGTCGGCCTGGCTGTAGCCGCGCTGCTCGCGCAGGCGCAGCAGGCGGAGGCCAAGTTGCCGCTGGGTGGCTGAATAATTCACAGAATTAACATGAATCGTCTGGCGTGTTGGCCAGATTAAGCGGATTCAGCCCGGAAATCGAGGTGGGTGCTGTGAATAATGCCAAGCATCTTTCGAGCCCGTGGGATTGTCGTCATGACTGTTGCAGCGCCCCGTATCCGCATGCTGATCGATGGCCAGTTCATCGAATCGGCCACCTCCCACTGGCAGGACGTGATCAATCCGGCCACCCAGGACGTGCTGGCCAAGGTGCCGTTCGCCACCACCGGCGAAGTGGACGCCGCCGTCGCCGCCGCCAAGGAAGCTTTCAAGACCTGGCGCAAGACCCCGATCGGCACCCGCGCGCGCATCTTCCTGAAGTACCAGCAGCTGATCCGCGAGAACATGAGCGAGCTGGCCCATATCCTTACCGCCGAACAGGGCAAGACCCTGCCGGATGCCGAAGGCGATGTGTTCCGCGGCCTGGAAGTGGTCGAGCACGCTGCCGCCATCGGCAACCTGCAGCTGGGCGAGCTGGCCAACAACGTGGCCAATGGCGTGGATACCTACACGATCATGCAGCCGCTGGGCGTGTGCGCCGGCATCACCCCGTTCAACTTCCCGGCGATGATCCCGCTGTGGATGTTCCCGATGGCCATTGCCACCGGCAACACCTTCATCCTCAAGCCGTCCGAGCAGGACCCGATGGTGACCATGCGCCTGGTCGAACTGGCGCTGGAAGCCGGCATTCCGAAGGGCGTGCTGAACGTCGTCCATGGTGGCGAGGAAGTGGTCAACGCGATCTGCGACCACCCGGACATCAAGGCTGTGTCGTTCGTCGGTTCCACCCGCGTCGGCACCCACGTCTACAACCGTGCCTCGCTGGCCGGCAAGCGCGTGCAGTGCATGATGGGCGCCAAGAACCACGCCGTGGTGCTGCCGGACGCCAACAAGGAACAGACCCTCAACGCGATGGTCGGCGCCGCCTTCGGTGCGGCGGGCCAGCGCTGCATGGCCGCCTCCACGCTGGTGCTGGTCGGTGAAGCACGCAACTGGGTGCAGGACCTGGTGGCCAAGGCCAAGACCCTCAAGGTCAGCGGCGGTACCGTGTCCGGCACCGACGTCGGTCCGGTCATTTCCTGCAGCGCCCGCGAGCGCGTGGAAGGCCTGATCGCCTCGGGCGTGGAGCAGGGCGCCAAGCTGGTGCTGGATGGCCGCAAGCCGCAGGTGGATGGTTTCGAGAAGGGCAACTTCGTCGGCCCGACCATCTTTGCGGGTGTCACCACCGACATGCGCATCTACCAGGAAGAAATCTTCGGACCGGTGCTGGTCATCCTCGAAGCGGAAACGCTGGAAGAGGCCATTGCGATGGTCAACAGCAACCCGAACGGCAACGGCACCGCACTGTTCACCCAGTCCGGCGCGGCTGCGCGCAGGTTCCAGGAAGACATCGACGTCGGCCAGGTCGGCATCAACGTGCCGATCCCGGTGCCGGTGCCGCTGTTCTCGTTCACCGGCTCGCGCGCGTCCAAGCTGGGCGACCTGGGCCCGTACGGCAAGCAGGTGGTGCTGTTCTACACCCAGACCAAGACGGTCACCGCACGCTGGTTCGATGACGAGACGCTGAGCCACGGCGTCAACACCACGATCAGCCTGAAGTAACGGCAGGAGCAGCCATGAGCCACTCGATGACGACGGAACTGGACGAAGCACAGCAGGCGTACCGCGAGGCGGCGCGCGACTTCGCACTGGCCGAACTGGCGCCGCACGCCGCGCGATGGGATGCGGAGGGCATCTTTCCGCGCGAGGCGATCGCCAAGGCCGGTGAACTGGGCTTCTGCGGTCTGTACATGGACCCGGAAGTGGGCGGCAGCGGCCTGAGCCGACTGGACGCCGCCGTCGTCATCGAGGAGCTCGCCAACGTCGATCCGTCGACCGCGGCGTACATCAGCATCCACAACATGGCCTCGTGGATGGTGTCCAAGTGGGGCCAGCCGGCACTGCGCGATGCGTGGGGCACTGACCTGTCCTCGGGCAACAAGCTGGCCTCGTACTGCCTGACCGAACCGGGTGCCGGTTCCGATGCGGCCTCGCTGAAGACCACCGCCGTGCGCGATGGCGATTTCTATGTGCTGAACGGCTCCAAGGCCTTCATCTCCGGTGCCGGTGCCACCGAGCTGCTGGTGGTGATGGCACGTACCGGCGGTGCCGGTGCCGGTGGTGTCAGCGCGATCGCGGTGCCGTCGGACCTGCCGGGCATCAGCTTTGGCCGCAAGGAAGAGAAGATGGGCTGGAACAGCCAGCCCACCCGCGGCATCACCTTCGAAAACGTCCGCGTGCCGGTCAGCCACCTTCTGGGAGAGGAAGGCGGCGGCTTCAAGCTGGCGATGAAGGGGCTGGACGGCGGCCGCATCAACATCGCTGCCTGCTCGCTGGGTGCCGCGCAGGGCGCGCTGGATGCCGCACGCCGCTACATGGGCGAGCGCCGCCAGTTCGGCAAGGCGCTGGCCGAATTCCAGGCGTTGCAGTTCAAGCTGGCCGACATGGTCACCCAGCTGGTGGCTGCACGGCAGATGGTGCACACCGCCGCACGCAAGCTCGATGCCGGTGCCAGCGATGCCAACGTGTGGTGCGCGATGGCCAAGCGCTTCGCTACCGATGCCGGTTTCACTGTCTGCAATGAAGCGCTGCAGATCCACGGTGGCTACGGCTACATCCGCGAATACCCGATCGAGCGCCTGCTGCGTGACTGCCGCGTGCACCAGATCCTGGAAGGCACCAACGAGATCATGCGGGTGATCGTTGCCCGTCACCTGCTCAACACCGAAGAGGAACTGCGATGAAGGATTGGCGTACCCAGGAGCACGTGGGCCTGAAGGTCGAGGTCGATGGCCACACCGCCGTGGTCACCCTGCACAACCCGCCCGCGCACACCTGGACCGTGCACAGCCTGTCGGCGCTGCGCGACCTGGTCGGCGCGCTCAATGCGGACCGCGAGATCTACGCGCTGGTGATCACCGGTGACGGCGAGAAGTTCTTCTCCGCCGGTGCCGACCTCAACCAGTTCGCCTCGGGCGACAAGGCCGCCGCACGCGAAGCGGCACGCCGTTTCGGCGAAGCGTTCGAAGCACTGTCCGGTTTCCGTGGCGTGTCGATCGCTGCGATCAACGGCTATGCGATGGGCGGTGGCCTGGAATGCGCATTGGCCTGTGACCTGCGCATCATTGAAGACCACGCCCAGGTCGCGCTGCCGGAGGCCACCGTCGGCCTTTTGCCGTGCGCCGGTGGCACCCAGAACCTGCCGCGCCTGGTCGGTGAGGGCTGGGCCAAGCGCATGATCCTGCTGGGTGAGCGCATCAACGCCGAGACCGCGCTGCGCATTGGCCTGGCCGAAGAAAAGGTCGGCAAGGGCGAAGCCAAGGCACTGGCCCTGGAATGGGCGAAGAAGGCCGGCAAGCAGAGCCCGACCAGCATCGCCGCCTGCAAGACCCTGGTGCAGTCCACCCGCACCGGCACCCACGCCTCGGCGCTGGTGGCCGAGCGTGAAGCCTTCGTCGACCTGTTCGACACCGCCGACCAGGTCGAGGGCGTGACTGCCTTCCTGGAAAAGCGCGCCGCGCAGTGGAAGAACGCATGAGCACCGACACCGCTGCCGACGACGCACCGGTGCTGTTCGAAGAGCGCGTGGCCGGCAACGGCGCGCGCATCGGCATCGCATCGCTCAACGCGCCGCGTACGCTCAACGGTTTCTCGCTGCCGATGGCACACCTGCTGCTGAAGCAGTTGAATGCCTGGGCCGACGACGACGGCATCGCCATGGTGGTGCTGCAGGGCGCCGGTGAAAAAGCATTCTGTGCCGGAGGTGACCTGCACAGCCTGTACAAGAGCATGGTTGCCTTCCGCGAAGATGGCCGCCGCGACATCCGCGAGAACGACTACGCAGCCGAGTTCTTCGACGTCGAGTACCGCGTCGACTACCTCATCCACACCTACGCCAAGCCGATCCTGTGCTGGGGCCACGGCATCGTAATGGGCGGCGGCATCGGCCTGATGTCCGGTGCCAGCCACCGCGTGGTCAGCGAGCGTTCCAAGCTGGCCTTCCCGGAAATTACTGTCGGCCTGTTCCCCGATGTCGGTGGCAGCTGGCTGCTGCCGCGCGTGCCGGGCAAGGGCGGCCTGTTCCTGGCCCTGACCGGTGCGCTGCTCAATCCGGGCGATGCCATCTATGCCGGCCTGGCCGACGTGCACGTGGCCGAAGAACGCCGCAGCGCGGTGTTTGATGCGCTGCTGCAGGTGGCGTGGTCCAGCGATGCCGCGCACAACCACGAACGCCTCAGCCATCTGTTGCAGTCGCACGCCAGCGATGCCGCCACTGGCCCGCTGCTGGCCCATGCCGCGCAGGTCGATGCGCTGTGCGAAGGCGATGACCTGCAGGCCATCGTGGCGCGCATTGCCGGCCTGCAGACCGACGATGCCTGGCTGCAGGCCGCACAGAAGACCCTCGCCGCCGGTGCACCCGGTTCGGCACGGCTGTCGTACGAACTGCAGCGCCGCAGTGCCGGCCAGGATCTGGCCGCAGTCTATCGCCTGGAGTACATCGTCGCCCTGCATTGCGCCGCCCATGGCGATTTCGCCGAAGGCATCCGCGCGCTGCTGATCGACAAGGACCGCAATCCCCAGTGGAACCCGGCCACCCTGGCCGAGGCCACCGGCGCGTGGGCCGACACCTTCTTCGCTTCGCCCTGGGCCGATGCCGCGCATCCGCTGGCCGACCTGGGCACTCCCCTTGTTGAAAGGAGCCTTGCATGAGCCGCATTGCATTCATCGGGTTGGGCAACATGGGTGGCCCGATGGCCGCCAATCTGGTCAAGAACGGCCACACCGTGCGCGTGTTCGATCTGGTCCCGGCCGCTGTGCAGGCCGCCGTCGATGCCGGTGCCAGCGCGGCCGCGTCGGCGCGCGAAACCCTGGCCGATGCCGAGGTGGTGATCTCGATGCTGCCGGCCAGCCGCCATGTCGAAGGCGTGTACCTGGGCGACGACGGCATTCTTGCCGCGATTCCGGCGGGTGCACTGGTCATCGATTGCAGCACCATTGCCCCGGCCAGCGCGCGCAAGGTCTCGGAAGCGGCCGCCGCGCGTGGCCTGCAGATGATCGACGCGCCAGTATCCGGCGGTACCGCCGGTGCCCAGGCCGGCACCCTGACCTTCATCGTCGGTGGCGAAGAGGATGCGCTGGAACGTGCGCGCCCGGTGCTGCAGGCGATGGGCAAGAACATCTTCCACGTCGGTGCCAGCGGCGCAGGCCAGGTGGCCAAGCTGTGCAACAACATGGCGCTGGGCGTGATCATGGCCGTCACCGGTGAAGCCATCGCCCTGGGCGTGGCGCATGGGCTGGACCCGAAGGTGCTGTCGCAGATGATGGCGGTCAGCACCGGCCGCAGCTGGGCCACTGAAGTGTGCAACCCGTGGCCGGGCGTGCTGGAGAACGCGCCGGCCTCGCGCGGCTACAGCGGCGGCTTCGGCAGCGATCTGATGCTGAAGGACATGGGCCTGGCAGTGGAAGCGGCGATGAGTGTCGGCGCCTCGATCCCGCTGGGCGAAGTGGCCCGCAACCTGTACTCGATGAACCACCAGGCCGGCCGCGGCAAGCTGGATTTCTCCAGCGTCGTGCAGCTGATCACCAGCGACCAGTAACTGGTCGCTGGTCCGCGCATTCCACCTTATCCCCGCGCCGTTGGCGCGCCCCCTTGAACAACAAGGGGGCTCTTCTCCAGAACGAAGGGGGCTCTTCTCCAGAAGGATGGATGCGCGCCGCAGCGAATGCGTCCCCGGCCACGTGCCGGGGCCCACCCGAGGTGGGATGGGCGGATGCCCGGTTTCGACCGGCATCCGCCCATTTTTTTGCCCCGCGCGGGTAGTGCCGGCCGCTGGCCGGCATCACCCCATCAGGCAACGATCAGCGTCACGTCGATGTTGCCGCGGGTGGCATTCGAGTACGGGCACACGATGTGCGCCTTCTGCACCAGCTCTTCCACCTGCTCGCGCGGCACGCCCGGCACGTTGATGGTCAGCTCGGCTTCGATGCCGAAGCCGGTCGGGATCTGGCCGATGCCGACCTTGCCGGTCACGGTGGTGTCGGCCGGCAGCGCGACCTTGGCCTGGCCGGCCACGAACTTCAGCGCGCCCAGGAAGCAGGCCGAGTAGCCAGCCGCGAACAGCTGTTCCGGGTTGGTGCCCGGGCCGCCGGCGCCGCCCAGCTCGCGCGGGGTCGACAGCTGGATGTCCAGCACGTTGTCGGAGGAGACGGAACGGCCTTCACGGCCGCCGGTGGAGGTGGCCTGGGCGGTGTACAGAACCTTTTCGATGGACATCGGGATGCTCCTGGTCGGTGGGTGGGTGGTGCGTTGGAGCCTACTTTGCCCGGTTTCCGCGTACGTTGGGTTGCAATGCGTACGAAAAACTTGATCGATCGTCCTGGTGACCTAGATCGTCCATTCGCGGTCGGTGGTGAACATGATGGTCAGCCAGCGGTCCGGTGAGGCCTCGCCCAGCGCATCTCCGATCTCGTCGCGCAGCTGATCCCATTCCACCAAGGGCCGCGGCGGGTCGTTTTCCGGCACCACGAAGAACAGCTCGATCTGCTCGCCACGCCCCACCTGCGCCACGTAGCTGCGGTGCTCGACGAAGCCGTGCTTGGCCACGATCGCGCGTGCCACCGCATCCACGTGCGCCTGCAGTTCCGGCGGGGTGACCAGCAGGATGCCGGCCAGCGCCCGGCGCACGGTACCGAGCGGGGCGATCATCACCAGCACGCAGACGAAGGCGAGGATGGCCGGGTCGATGTACGGCCCGATCCACGCCAGCGAGGTGCCCTGCACCAGCACGCCGCCGAGGAAGGCCAGCAGGTAGCAGGCCGACATGCTGGCCGCGATCACCCAGTTCTTCGCGTCCAACGCGATGAATTCCGAGCCGATGCGGCGGTTGGCGCGCAGGATGAACCAGGCCAGCGCACCTTCGCCCACGATCGACAGCCCGGCGAAGGCAATGGCCGGGCCCAGCGCGATATGGCGGCCACCGGACATCAACGCATCCACCGCATTGACCAGGGCATACAGCGCCGCGCCGATCATCAGCGTGCCGCTCACCCCCAGCACGATCGGCTCCAGATGCCAGAAGCCCATGGTGAAGCGCTGGTTGAGCCGCGATTGCAGCGCATCGGTCTGAGTGGACAGCGCGATCAACCGCGCCACCAGCAGCGACAGCCAGGTCATCACCACGTCGATCAGGCCGTAGATGCCGTCGAAGATGATCAACGAGGAATTGGCCAGCAGGCCGAACACCACGGCCGCAGCGGCCAGCAGCAGCGAGGCGGCAATCGACAGGCGCAGCACGCCCTGTTCGGTGGCGGGGTCGAAGAACTGCGGGCGATCGGTAGCCATGCCCCGATTGTAGAGCGGAGCCATGCTTCGCTGCCGTTGCGGCCTGCCGACGCTGTCCCTGGGCAGCCCCGTGCCGTAGACTGCCTCCCTCCCACGTACCGACGCCCGCCTGCAGTGATCACGCCACCCTGACCCTTGCCGTACATCGGCAGCCGGCCCGCCCGGCTCAGGAACCCGTGTCTTTCCACTGCAGCGCCATGCGGCCACGCCCGCCTGCGCGCGGAGTTTTCCCATGCAAACGTCCTACCCCCTGCGCCAGCAATGGCTCGGTAACATCCGTGGCGACCTGCTCTCCGGCATCGTCGTCGCCCTGGCCCTGATTCCCGAGGCCATCGCGTTCTCGCTCATCGCCGGCGTCGACCCCAAGGTCGGCCTGTATGCCGCGTTCTCCATTGCCGTCATCACCGCCATCGCTGGCGGCCGCCCCGGCATGATCTCCGCCGCCACCGGTGCAATGGCGCTGGTGATGGTCGACCTGGTCAAGGACCATGGCCTGCAGTACCTGTTCGCTGCCAGCATCCTGGCGGGCCTGCTGCAGGTGCTCGCGGGCGTGTTCAAGCTGGGCTCGTTGATGCGCTTCGTCTCGCGCTCGGTCATCACCGGCTTCGTCAACGCGCTGGCGATCCTGATCTTCCTGGCACAGATGCCCGAGCTGATCGGCCGCGGCCCGACGGTGTACGTGCTGTGCGCCGCCGCGCTGGCGATCATCTACCTGCTGCCACGCATCACCCGCGCGGTGCCGTCGCCGCTGGTGGCCATCGTCGTACTCACTGCCGTGGTGATCGGCTTCGGCGTGGAGGTGCGCAGCGTCGGCGACATGGGCCAGCTGCCCGACAGCCTGCCGCATTTCCTGCTGCCCGACGTGCCGCTCACCTGGGAGACGCTGCGCATCCTGCTGCCGGTGTCGGCCACGCTGGCGGTGGTCGGCCTGCTCGAATCGATGATGACCCTGCAGATCGTCGAGGACATCACCGAGACGCCCAGCGAGCGCAACCGCGAATGCGTCGGCCAGGGCGTGGCGAACACGGTCACCGGCTTCCTCGGCGGCATGGCCGGCTGCGCGATGATCGGCCAATCGGTGATCAACGTGACCTCCGGTGGCCGCGGCCGCCTGTCCTGCCTGGTGGCCGGCGTGGTCCTGCTGGTACTGGTGGTGTATGGCAGCGACCTGGTGCGGCAGATCCCGATGGCCGCGCTGGTGGCGGTGATGATCATGGTCAGCATCGGCACCTTCAGCTGGCGCTCGCTGCGCGACCTGCGCACGCATCCGCGCAGCTCGTCTGCGGTGATGCTGCTGACCGTGGTGGTCACCGTGGCCACCCACGATCTGGCCAAGGGCGTGCTCAGCGGTGTGCTGCTGTCGGCCCTGTTCTTCGCGCGCAAGGTTGGCCGCATGCTGGACGTGCGGCGCGACGATGCCGGTGACACGCAGGTCTACCGCGTGCGTGGACAGGTGTTCTTTGCCTCGGCGGGGCAGCTGGGAGCGGCGTTCGACTACCAGCACGTGGCGCCGAAGGTGCAGATTGATCTGCGCGATGCCCACCTGTGGGACCTGACCGCCGTGGCCGCGCTGGAGCGGGCGCAGGAAAAGCTGGCCGCGCACGGTGCCGAGGTGACGGTGGTCGGACTCAATGCGGCCAGCAAGACGTTGATCGAGCAGGTGGGTGGCGCGCGCAGCGCTCACTGATCCGGCCATGTGGCCCGGTAGCGCCGGGCCACGCCCGGCGAATGAAGCGGTCGCGGTCAGGCCTTGCCGGCCTGCACGATCAGGTGCACCCCAAGCGCCGACAGCACACGTTGCACGGTATCGAAGCGTGGGTGTGCTCCGGGGCGCAGCGCCTTGTACAGGCTCTCGCGTCCAAGACCGGAGACCTCGGCAACGCCGCCCATGCCGCGGGCGCGCGCCACTGTTCCGAGCGCCTCCTGGAAGTGGCCCGCATCACCAGCTGCCAACGCCTCGCTCAGATAGGTGGCGATTGCGATGTCATCATCTGCCGACAGCAGGCCCGTGGGCCTGTATTCCTTACGCCATCATGGCCCGCGGCCCATGCTGCTGGGTCTGCTGGTCGATCTTCTGCTGCTCGCGCTGCTGATCGCTCACCTGCAAGGCCCGCTCGCTGTTCTCCTGCACGCTCTGGCGCATCGCGTCAGCGGTCGATACCGGCGCGGTATTGCGGTTCAACGCGCTTTCGTCATGCAGTGCATTGGCCTGCACCGCGCGCGCCATCGAGCCATCCTGGTTCAGCTCAACGCGATCAACCCGGTACAGGCCGGCGCGCGCAGCTTCCACGGTAAGCGCAGCGGCCAGCTTCTCGCTGTGCTCGCCGGAGGGCAGGCCACGCGCTTCCTCGGCGAACTTCACCTGCACCAGGGTCTCGGTGTACAGCCAGTTCTGCGGGCTGCGCGGGTCGGACATCGGGTACACCGTCTCGCGCGCTGGCTCGGCCGCTGCCTGCTGTTCCGGGGTGTTGCCCTGTCCCTGCGCACGCTGCTGCACTTCATTGGCCAGCGCCTGGCGGGTCTCCGCATCGGCGATGCCAGTCGCAGGCAGGCCATGCTGCTGCTGGAAGGTGTTGATCGCGTGGCGGCTGCCGCTGCCCAGATAGCCGTCGCTGCTGATGGCCTGGCCCTTGGCGTCGGTCAGCCCCAGCGCGGCCAGGTTGCCCTGCAGTTCGCGCGCGTCACGGTCGATCGCGGCCAGCGTGGCTGGGCCCGCCTTGCCGTCCACCGGGTCGAGATTGTGCTCGCGCTGGAAGTCTTCCACCGCCTTGCGGGTAGTGGCATCGAAGCGCCGGTCCGGATTCAGCGTCTGCTGGCCGTCAGCACTGGCATGGCCCAGCGTGACCAGGTTGCTTTCCAGCTTCAGCACATCACGGCCGCTGGACCCTTCCTTCAACGTCTGCGAACCGGCCTGCTGGCGCGGTGCGCCGATCTGGCCCAGCGCCACCTGGATATCGGCGTCGTTGTGCTCACCGGCAGGCGAGTAGTCGCGGCTGCTGACCTTGGCATGGGCGCGGTCCATTGCGTCCTTGTTGTTGGCATACGCGTCCTCGTAGCGCACGGCGATGTCGCCGGCCTTGGGCGCATCGAAGTACTGGTAGGTTTCGCGGATCTGCCCGGCCTTGGCGCGCAGCGCCTCGTAGTCACCGCCGTCTTCCAGCACTTTCTGCAGCTTGGGCAGCTGGCTGGGCAACTGGTTGGCGGTCTTGGCGATCAGGCTGATGGCTTCGAAGCGGTTTTCCTCGGCGATGCCGCTGCCGTGTGCGTCCACCATCGTCATGCCGATCCGGGTGGCGTTGCGCACCTGCGGGTAGTCGATGTTGGCGTGGATCCACTGCTTGCCCTCGGCCGAACCGGCCCAGGCGTTGATGCTGTCGCGCGTGTTGGTATCGATGAACTGGATCGAGCTGCGCCCGCTCAGGCCATTGCCGTGGCTGAGCAGGTCGCGGCGCAGGTCGGCGTGGTCCTGGGTGAAAGGCAGGTTGTGCGCCTTGGCATAGCTGCTGGCCTGATCGATCACGGCGTCGACATAGGTCGTTTCGCCGGCCTTCAGTGCATGGCCGTCGATGGCGCCCAGCGCCCATTCGCCACGCTGGCCGAAGTCGACCTGGATCGCGCCCAGGCTGTAACCGCTGTTCTGCGCGACTTTGTTCACCGTGCCCCAGTGCGGTTCGGTCACGCCCTGGGTGATGCCGGCGATGGCCAGATGGTAGGAGGCGGGGCCACCTTCGGTGCCACGGCCGACGGCGAAATACACGGCGCCGGAGGTGGCATCGAGATCGTGGGTATCGATGTTGGTTGGCATGTCTTACATCCTTGTGCAGTCAGAGGGTGTGCCCCTCATGGGTCAGTCCAGCAGCTGGAGATACTTCTGCAGCTGGTCGGCACGCGCGCTCAGGCGCATCACATCGTTCAGCTCGCCCTGCAGGTTGCCGGGCTGCGAATCGTCGTAGAGCGCGGTATCCAGTTCTCCATCGCGGCTGCGCGACTGCAGCCACGCGCGCTGGGCATTCACCAGCTTGGTCTTCTTCGCGCCACTCAGCTTTGCCTGCAGCTGGCGGTAGGCCTGGTTCAGGCGCTGGTCCTGGCGCGCGCTTTCCGAGGTAAGGCAGGCGGCCTGCTCGACCGCACCCTGCGCCTTGTCACGGCAGGTGGTGAAGGTCGGGCTCAGCCCGGTGGCCGCCGGTGCTGCGGTTGCCGTGCCGATGGCCAGGGTGGCGACGGCCAGCGCGGTGGCGAGGGTCCTGCTCAAACGCTTGTGCTGCATCATCTGCTCCACACGTCCAATCCATTGCGAGCGCTGGACTATAACGGCGTCAATATTTCGTCGTCGTCAACGAATCGCGACAACTGTGACCGGTTGCCCGTCATTGCGGGTGGGCGCCGTCCGGTCTGCGTACGGCCCTCGGGCCGGGGGCGCTGCAGCGGTATCCGGGCGCCACCCGCTGCCATTCAGCCACCCGGTGTAAACTATTGATCTCACTGGCAATGCCAGTCTCCACGATCAACACCCCGATGACGTCCGCCACCGCCCGTTACGCCGATTCCCTGCGCCTGTCCGTTGCCCCGATGATGGACTGGACCGATCGCCATTGCCGCGTGTTCCATCGCGTGCTGGCGCCGGGCGCACGCCTGTACACGGAAATGGTGCACGCCAACGCGGTCATCCACGGCGATCGCGAGCGCCTGCTCGGCTTCGATCGCAGCGAACAGCCGCTGGCGCTGCAGTTGGGCGGCAGCGATCCGGCCCTGCTGGCGCAGGCTGCGCGCATCGCCGCCGAGTGGGGGTATGACGAGGTCAACCTCAACTGCGGCTGCCCATCCGACCGCGTGCAGGCCGGGCGTTTTGGCGCTTGCCTGATGCGTGAACCGGTGCTGGTGGCCGAGTGCGTGGCGGCCATGGTCAATGCGGTCGACATCCCGGTGACGGTGAAGTGCCGCCTGGGCGTGGACGAGGACAACGACTACGACGTGTTCGCCGCCTTCGTCGACCGCCAGGTCGCCGCCGGCGCGGCGATGGTGGTGGTGCACGCGCGCAATGCGTGGCTGAAGGGCCTGTCGCCCAAGGAGAACCGCGAGGTTCCGCCACTGAAGTACGACTGGGCCTACCGCCTGAAGCAGGAGCGCCCGGCGCTGCCGGTGGTGATCAATGGCGGCCTGGCCAGCATCGAGGCGGTACAGGCGCAGGCCCCGCACGTCGACGGCGTGATGCTGGGCCGCGCGGCTTACCACGACCCTTACCTGCTGCATCAGCTGGAGGCGCTGCACACAGGCGCCCCGCTGCAGGCCCGTGGCGATCTGCTGCGCGCGCTGCGCCCCTACGTGGAAGCGCGGTTGGGCGAAGGCCTGGCGCTGAAGCACATCACCCGCCACCTGCTCGGCCTGTTCCACGGCCAACCTGGTGGCCGCGCGTTCCGCCAGGTGCTGAGCGAGGGTGCACACCGCCCAGGCGCCGATTGGACCCTGGTCGAGCAGGCGCTGGCGGTCACCGAACGCGAAGCGGATCGTGCTGCAGCGTGATAACGGTCACACTCCTGGCTTGACAAGGCGCGCCGATTCGTCCCGAATGTTCACTTAGCTGAACAACGCAGGGGCGAGGCCGGAAAAGTTCAGACCGGATTCACCGCCCCAAACCAAGAATTTGCAAAGGAATTGTAAAGCGCCGGGTCCCGAACCCGGCTCCCGGATTTACGACTTTTGAACGAATCGCCGAGCTCGGCTAGGATCGCATCGATGTCTTCCGCTCCCTTCCATCGCCGCATTGCCTTCGCCACCTGCGTGGTGCTGTCGGCTGTGCCGCTGTCGTCGGCGCTGGCGCAACAGCCGCCGCGCGGCGACCAGGGGCGGGCGGAGATGATGGAGCGGGGCGAGCGTGGCAACCGTGGCGACGAGCGTTCGCTGTCCGATGCCGTGCGCCGCGTGCAGCGCACCACCGGCGGCCACATCCTCGGCGCCGAGCGCGTGCCGTTCGATGGTCGTGACATCAACCGGGTGAAGTACATGGACGACCGGGGCCGGGTCCGCTACATGGACGACCCTGCACCGTCGCGTTCACAGCCGCGCACGCCGCGGTCGGATATGTCATCACTACGCGGCGATAACCCCTGAACAGGGATAGTTGTCGCTATCAACCCGTACCCCACAGGCCTCCGGGCCACACCCAGGACACTAGGGAGAGTTCATGCGTATCCTTCTGGTCGAAGACGAAGCCCCGCTGCGTGAGACCCTGGCAGCCCGGCTCAAGCGCGAAGGCTTTGCCGTCGATGCTGCGCAGGACGGCGAGGAAGGCCTCTACATGGGGCGCGAAGTTCCGTTCGATGTCGGCATCATCGACCTCGGCCTGCCCAAGATGTCGGGCATGGAGCTGATCAAGGCCCTGCGTGACGAAGGCAAGAAGTTCCCGGTGCTGATCCTGACCGCACGTTCGAGCTGGCAGGACAAGGTCGAGGGCCTGAAGCAGGGCGCCGACGACTACCTGGTCAAGCCGTTCCATGTGGAGGAGCTGCTGGCCCGCGTCAACGCGCTGCTGCGCCGCGCCGCCGGCTGGAGCAAGCCGACCCTGGAATGCGGCCCGGTTGCCCTTGACCTCGCCGCGCAGACCGTCAGCGTGGCCGGCAGCAATGTCGACCTGACCAGCTACGAGTACAAGGTGCTGGAGTACCTGATGATGCATGCCGGTGAACTGGTCTCCAAGGCCGACCTCACCGAGCATATCTACCAGCAGGACTTCGACCGCGACTCGAACGTGCTGGAAGTGTTCATCGGTCGCCTGCGCAAGAAGCTGGACCCGGATGGCGAACTGAAGCCGATCGAGACCGTGCGCGGTCGCGGCTACCGTTTCGCGATTCCGCGCAACGAGGGCTGAGCCGGCTCAGCCTGGCGAGACCATGATGTCCGGCCGTCTGTGGTTCTTCCGACGCTGGCGGCCGCGCTCCCTGCAGGCGCGCCAGATGCTTGCCGCGTCCGTGGGCCTGGTCGCGTTCCTGGCGCTGGCCGGTTACGCGCTCGACGCCGCCTTCGCCGATACGGCGAAGGCAAACCTGCGTGAGCGCCTGAAGAACTACGCCACCGCTTACGCGGCCGGCATCGACTTCACCCGCGACCGCTCGCTGTACATCCGCGAGCAGCCGCCGGATTCGCGCTTCGACGTGCCGGGCAGTGGCCTGTACCTGCAGGTGGTGATGCCGCACGGCAAGGGCAATTCGATGTCCGCCGAAGGCCCGATGCTGCCCACCGTCGGCGGCGGCCTGCTGGCGCCGCGCCAGGAAGTGTTCGAAGGCCCGCTGCCGATGATCCAGATCGACGGCAGCCAGGGCTCGGTGTACCGCTATGGCCTGGGCCTGGTGTGGGACGCCGACGCCGACCCGGCCACCGAATTCCCGTACACCATCTACGTGATGGAAGACTCGCGCGCACTGGGTGCGCAGCTGCGCGTGTTCCGCGGCCGTGTCTGGTTCTACCTGGGCGGCATCGGCCTGATCCTGCTGCTGCTGCAGACCGTCATCCTGCAGTGGAGCCTGCGCCCGCTGCGTCGGGTGATCACCGAGCTCACCAAGGTGCAGCGCGGCGAGACCGAGCGCATGAGCGAGCGCCACCCGCGCGAGCTGGAACCGCTGACCGACAGCATCAACGCCTTCATTGAAAGCGAGCGCGAGAACCTCGAGCGCCAGCGCAACACCCTGGCCGACCTGGCACACAGCCTGAAGACGCCCATCGCCGTGCTGCGCACGCAGATGGACAGCGGCGCCGGCGATGGCGCGCTGCGCGAGGAACTGGACGTACAGCTGCAGCGCATGAACAACCTGGTCTCCTACCAGCTGGCACGTGCCGCATCATCGGGCCACAAGCTGTTCTCCGCACCGCTGCCGATCGAGTCCAACGCCGAGGAAATCGTACGTGGCCTGGAAAAGGTCTACGCCTCCAAGGGCGTGCTGTGCGAGTTCGACATCGACCCGGCCGCGCGCTTCCATGGCGAACCGGGCGACCTGCAGGAACTGCTCGGCAACCTGCTGGAAAATGCCTTCAAGTGGGCCAGTCGCCGCGTGCTGCTGACCGCGCAGCCGCTGCCGGCACCGAACGCCCGTCGTGCGGGCCTGCTGCTGGCGGTGGACGACGATGGTCCGGGCATTGCCCCGGACGACATCGGCAAGGTGTTGCAGCGTGGCGTGCGTGGCGACGAGCGCGTGCAGGGCCACGGCATCGGCCTGTCGATCGTGCAGGACCTGATCAAGGATTACCGCGGCGAACTGGCCGTCGGCCGTTCCAGCGAACTGGGCGGCGCCCGTTTCGAAGTGCGCCTGCCGCCGGGGCCTTGAGCCGCGCGTTCCCGTCCGCCGGGCATCGCCTGGCGCAACAACGCGTGCTGTTCCGGTAGTGCCGGCCGCTGGCCGGCAACCTCATGATCTTCGGTGGCATTGCCAGGGTGCCGGCCAGCGGCCGGCACTACCGTATTTCGATCTTCGGCGGCTCGCCATAGAACCGCCGCAGTTGCGCGGCCACCTCCGGCAACGCCTGCTGCAGCAGATCCGGCGCCGAGAAGTGATACTCGCTGGCCACCGCGAAGAACTCTTCCGGTGCTTCGGCCGCATACGGATCGATCAGCGTTTCTTCGCCTGCGTCCACCTGCGCACAGAAGGCGTCGTAGGCGCGCTGGAAGGTGGCGGCCCACTCGCGCTGCCATTCGCGCGGCAGCGGCGGCGTGCCGTCCATCGCGTCATCCAGCGCATCCAGCTTGTGCACCATCTCGTGCACCGCCACGCAGTAGCCCTCGTGCGGCGCGGCCAGGTCGGCCTGCACGTCGGCCCAGGACAGGATCAACGGACCGCTGTCCCACGACTCGCCGATCAGCTCGTCATCCCACTCGTGCAGCACGCCGGCCGCATCCATGTGGCTGCGGTGCACGCGGAACGCGTCGGGGTAGATCACCAGTTGCGACCAGCCCTCCAGTCCCACCTTGCCGAACTCCAGCAGCGGCAGGCAGCACAGCGCGGCCAGCAGCACGCCATCGCCGGCCTGCAACTGCAGATCACCGATCGGGGTGATGGTCTTCTCGTGCAGGAAGCGCGTGGCCAGCTCGCGCAGGCGCGCGCGGCGTTCGTCGTCCAGGCCGCGCAGCCACGCCGCGCGTTGGCAGGCGTCTTCCCAAAGTGCATCGTCGATCGGCCGCGGCGCAGGCCGCAGCCACTGCAGCAACGACTTGATCAGCGGAACATTCCCGGCAGGTAGCTGTGCCACTTCGGCGCGCGGATGCGCGGCAGCATGTCGTCGTCGCTACCACCGCCGCCGGTGGTGGTGCTGGCCGCCGGGCGTACCGGTGCCGCCTTGGTGCTGGCGGCCGATGCGCTGGCGGTGGGTGCGCGCTGCGAGGCGGCATCGCCGTTGGAGGACACGCAGGCCCCACGGCTGTCGTCCAGCGCTGCCGTCGCAGACGCCGCGAAGGGCATCGTCAGCAGGATCAGGCAATGGGCATAACGGCGCATTGACGACATCCACGTTAAGGGAAGGTGAGTTCCCGATTCTAGCCCGAACCCGGCGCCCCGTTGGAAGCCCTCGCGGAACCCAGCGTGGCGGGCGTCGTTGGCAGCTTTCCCGCATAATTCCGTCCTGACTTCGTGGAAGCTGCCGTGGACGACCGCCAATTGCTGGCCAAACTCGCTGCCGGTCGCCTCTCCGGCGACGCCCTGGCCCGTGAGCTGGGCCAGACCCGGGCGGCCATTTGGAAGCGTATTCAAGGACTTAGAGCCGCCGGTGTGGACATCGAGGGCCGCGCTGGCGAGGGCTATGGCCTGACCCGGCCGGTCGATCTGCTGGACCCGGCCGCGATCCGCGCCGGCCTTCCCGCCGACGCCCAGGCCCTGCTGCATGACCTGCAGGTGGCCTGGACAGTGGACTCGACCAACGCCGAATTGCTGCGTTGCAGCGCGCCCCAGCGCGGGGTGAGCGTCCTGCTGGCCGAACGCCAGACCGGTGGCCGGGGGCGCCGCGGCCGCACCTGGGCCTCGCCGCTGGCAGCGCACGTCTACCTGTCGGTGCTGCGCCTTTACTCCGGTGGCCTCGGCCGCCTGGCCGGGCTGAGCCTGGTGGCCGGCATCGCCGTGGCCGAAGCGCTGCACGATCTGGGGTTTACCCAGGCGCAGCTGAAGTGGCCGAATGATCTGATCGTTGATGGCCGACGCAAGCTGGTCGGCCTGCTGGCCGAGGGCGGTGGCGAATATGCCGGCCCGGCGCGCGCGGTGATCGGCATCGGCATCAACACGCACATGCCGCCGTCGTTCGCCGAGCAGATCACTCAGCCATGGGTGGATCTGGACACGCTGGCTGGCAAGCCGGTGGACCGCAACGTGGTCGTTGCTGCCGTGCTGGCGCGCCTGCTGCCGGCGCTGGAAGAATTCGATCGCGAAGGCCTCGCTCCATTCCTGCCGCGCTACGCTGCCTTCGACATGCTGGCCGGCCGCGAAGTACGGGTGGAGCTGGATGGACAGTGGCAGCACGGCACCGCACTCGGCCTGGCCGATGACGGCGCACTGCGCGTGCGCATCGATGGCCAGGAACGCCTGCTGCACGCCGGCGAAGTCAGCGTGAGGGCGGCATGAGCGATTGGTTGTTCGACCTCGGCAACTCGCGCTTCAAGTTCGCGCCGTTGCAGGGTGACCGTGCCGGCGACGTGCAGGCCTGGGCACATGGCGCCGAAGGCATGGCCGGGCAGCCGCCGCACAGCCTGCCCAGCGGCACCACCGCGTTCGTGGCCAGCGTGGCCGCACCGTCGCTGACCAGCGCCATGCTGGACCAGCTGCAGCGTCGCTTCGCGCACGTGCACGTGGTACGCACCAGCGCCGAATGCGCCGGTGTGCGCATCGCCTACGCCAGGCCGGAAAAGTTCGGCGTCGACCGCTTCCTGGCCCTGCTGGCCGCTGCCAAGGCGCAGCGCCCGGTGCTGGTGGTGGGCGTGGGCACCGCACTGACGATTGATCTGCTCGACGCCGACGGCCAGCACCACGGTGGCCGCATCTCCGCATCGCCCACCACCATGCGCGAAGCACTGCACGCGCGTGCAGTGCAGCTGCCCGCGAGCGGCGGCGACTACAGCGAATTCGCCAACGACACCGCCGACGCGCTGGCCTCCGGCTGCGATGGCGCCGCGGTGGCGCTGGTCGAACGCAGCGCGCAACAGGCGCATGCGCTGCTGGGCGTGGCACCGTCGCTGCTGGTGCACGGTGGCGGCGCACCGGCGCTGATGCCGTTGCTGCCCGGCGCCGACTACCACCCGTCGCTGGTGCTGGATGGCCTCGCCCGCTGGGCGGTGCACCAGCCCGCAGGCTAGTATCCGCGCATGCTGACCCGTGCCCTGATCGTCGTACTGGCCATCCTCAATCTTGGCGTCGCCTGCTGGTGGCTGCTGCGCGATGCACCGCAGAGGCCTGCGCCTGCGCCGCAACCGGCTGGCGTCGCCGAGCTGCGCTGGGTACGCGGTGGCGTGGATGCCAATGCCGCAGCCGAGGTATCCGCCGCCGCCCCGACTGCACCGCTGATGGAGCGCGAACCGGCCGCGAAGACCGCAGTGGCTGCGACGCCTGCACCCGCGACGGCCGTGCCGGCAAAGCCGGAAATTGCCAAGTCGCAGGTGGCTGAGGCTACGCCGGTTGCTGCCGCTGCCAAGCCGGTAACACCGCCTGCAGCCGCCCCGGCGCCAGAAAAACCCGCAACCCCGCCCGTGGCTGCCGAACCGCCGCGCTGCGTCGCGCTGGGCCCATTTGCCGACCGAGCCGCCGCGACCAGCGCGCAGGGCAAGGCCAGCACGCTGCTCAGCCAGGTGCGCCTGCGCGAACAGCCCGCTGCCAGCGGCAGTGCCCGTTACCGGGTGATGCTGCCGGCGGCTGCCAGCCGCGAAGAGGCCCAGGCCACGGTGAAGCGCATCGTCGCCGCCGGCCTGAGCGACTACTACATCATCAGCCAGGGCGAGGACGCCAACGCCGTGGCGCTGGGCCAGTACCGCAACCGCGAAGGCGCCGAGCGCCGCATGGCCGCCGTGCAGGCCGCCGGCTTCCAGCCGCGCCTGGTGGCCAGCGGCGACGCTGGCCAATGGTGGCTGGAAGGGCAGCTGGCGGCGGGTACGCAGCCGGCGCAGGCCCAGCAGCGCAGCGGCGCGGCACAGAGCCGGTCGCTGGAATGCGCAAGGTTGCGCTAGAATCCCCGGACCGCGGCACTGCCGCCGGTGATCCAACCTTGCCGCTTTAGCTCAGTTGGTAGAGCAACTGTCTTGTAAACAGTAGGTCATCCGTTCGATTCGGATAAGCGGCACCATCAAGCAACTGTCGTTGTGCCCGCACAGCCGCGGCACGGTCGTTGGTCGAGCATTGCTCCCTGTCGCGTCTTCTTCCTTCTTTCGTTGCTGATCTGCCATTTGGCGCGCGATCCATGGCTGTGCATTTCCCAGAGCGAGTTCCTCATGGTTGAAAGGGTGTAGCCGGTAGGCTACAGTCCTCCATGAAGATCCAGCGTACCCGTCAGTTCGCGACATGGATTGACGCTCTCAAGGACGTAACCGCACGCGCTCGCATCCTGGCCCGCATCGGTCGGCTCAGCGAAGGCCATCTGGGCGATCACCGCTATCTGGCCGATGGCGTTTCCGAACTGCGCATCGATGTGGGACCAGGTTACCGCGTGTACTACACCCAGCGCGGCAGGCAGTGGGTGATTCTGCTGGCTGGCGGCGACAAGGGTTCACAGCAACGCGATATCGAGAAGGCCAAAGAGATTGCGCGTGCCCTGTAAGCGTCGAACGGGCTGTAGGTGAAACGACTCAATACCGAAGTACAGGAGCTGTCCCATCATGGCCACCAAGAAGAAAGTCGAACTCAAAGCATTTGATGTGGCCGAGCACCTTCGCACACCGCAGGAGATGGCGGCCTATCTCGATGCCTGCATCGAAGAAAGCGATGGCGATTCTGCGTTCATTGCCAAGGCACTTGGCGATATCGCGCGCGCCCAGGGCATGAGCAAGGTCGCGCGTGCGGCAGGCCTGTCGCGGGAGAGCCTGTATCGCGCACTGTCGGGCGAGCGCAGCCCTGATTTTGCGACCATCCTCAAAGTGACCCGCGCCTTGGGTGTACGCCTGCATGCCAGCGCAGCATAAGCACACGCGCCGATCTTGATATGTCAGCACGGCGCCGGTGGCGAAGGCGGTGGAACGAACATGAAAAAACCGCCTTTCGGCGGCTTCTTCGTACGAAGCCGGTGAGTCAGCTCAATGCATGACGTGGGCAGATTCTTCGATCAACGCCGCTGACACTGCCAACGCAGCCTCAGCTACGTACCTGCAACGCCACATACTCCGCCAGCCCCCCGGCAGGCCAGCATCAACCCTTCGCGCGCACCGTCGCCGATATCGTCCTTCTCTTCCCCATCCACGCGAACGCGCTCATTGGCGTGGTGCAGCTCCAGCAGCGACACCAAACCCACCGCGGCACGATCCCTGCGCGCGGCGGCGACCGCTTGGCCGGGCGTGCTTGACGACCCCTGCCACGGCTGTCCATCGGCGGCGTCACCGGCCCGGATGCGCTGCAGGCATCCGGGCAGGTTGATCGGCGCGGGCGCCTCGTTCGCGGCAGCGAACGCAGCTTCCAACGGCTGCGCCAGTTCGGGAGGCAGGCGCAGGGCAGCCTCGCCCAGGGTGGCGGTCAGGTACGGGTGATGGGCCTTGGGCATGCGGGCATCCTCGTCAGGAACAGAGGTGCCACCCGAAGAGGGTGGCGGGCGATGCGTGGCTTCCAAGACCGGGTCAACGAATCGGCGGGCACGAGGCCCCCACGCACCGCCCGCCGTCGATCGGCGAACGGACTGCCAGCCGGCGCCGTACTTGGGAGGACGACGCCGGCTGGCAAGCGTATACATCGTTGACAACACGGGCTTGGAAGTCCCGGCCACCCTTGCAGGTGGCGATTCATCATGCGCACGTGAAATCACCGCCTGCCAGTCGTTTGTTTCGATGGCATCGGGTGATCCAAAAGGAAAAATGAATTATCGCGTTTGGCCCATTTCGAGCATCGCAATGCCAGAAGCGACATTTCGCGCGGGGCTGCAACCAACGATGAATCCTGGTGCGTCATTGCTGTTGCACGGCCCGTCATGACCCAGGAAGTAAAGCTGGCTTGACTTCCCCGGCAGGGCTTCCAGAACACCCTGCCAGACATGAATCCCCACGCGCGCTACCCGGATCTTGATATTCCTCACGGACAGCCCGCAGCGCTCCACCGCATACTGGCGCCACACGCCCATCCTGGGCCCCTTCGGGATCCGCTCATGCGTCGCCATGCCCTGTCGCTCACCGTCGCACTGTTGTCCACCGCTTTCGCTACTCCGGCCATGGCCGCCGTGCCGTTCTTCAACGCCAGCTGCCCGGGCGGCATCGATGTGCACGCCGACGATGGCGGGCCGGTCTACGTGCAGGGCCGCGAGGCCACGCTGAAGCGCTTCAATGACCGCTATTTCGAAGCACGCGATGCCAACAGTGGCATCACGCTGTCGATCAGCAGCAACGAGGACGGCACGCCGCAGATCAGCTACACCGGACGAGGCGGCGCCAATGGCATCTGCCAGGTCAGCGGCGGCGGTGCACCGGTGGCGGGCGAGCGGCACGACCACCGCCGCCACGATGACAGTGACGATGAAGGTGCGGCGCTGCCGCGCGAAGTCACCTGCGAGTCCACCGACCAGCGCCAGGTGTCGTGCGAGATGGACACGCGCGGCAACGTGGAAGTCGCTCGCCAGATCAGCCACACCCGCTGCGAGCAGGGCCAGAACTGGGGCCTGTCGCGGCATTCGGTGTGGGTCAATGGCGGGTGCCGGGCGGTGTTCCGCAATACCTCGCGAATGTCGTATTCAGCCCCAACTGGTGACAGCGCGCTGGGCGCCTGCAACCTGCGCAAGGGCGCGCAGGGCGCGGTGGTGACCCAGGTGCCGGTGGGCAGCGACTACCAAGAGCTGATCATTGATTACCCCGATGGCCGCTACCTGTGCATGATGCGCAACAATGGCGAAGTGCAGAGCGTGACCCCGCTGCGCCGCCGCGGGGGTTGAGTTCGCCGCACCCGCCGTCCTATGGTGGCCGCCCGTACTTCCGTCTGGCAGCAACTTCATGTCCCATCTTCTGGCCAAGGCCGCTGAGAAGCAGGACCTCGACCGTATCGACGCCCTGCTGGATGCTGGTGCCGATATCGAGTGGCAGCACAAGGGTACTGGACGCACTCCGTTGCTTTCGGCCGTAATCGCAGGGAAGAAGGACGCAGTGGTGCGGCTGCTGGATCGCGGTGCCAACATCCAGCATTCCTGCAGTGCACTTGGCTACACCGCGCTGAGTTGGGCTGCAGAGCGAGGCAATGTTGAGATCGGGCGCCTCTTGATCGAGCGCGGTGCCTCGGTGAACACCGCTTCGCCGAAGTCGCGGCACACGCCGCTGATGTTGGCATCTTCAGGTGGGCATCTAACGATGGTCGAGCTTCTGCTGGACCGCGGTGCCGCTGTGGAACCACTGGATTTTTCTGGACGCAATGCGCTGGTGATGGCTGACGCCCGCAACCACGCAGATGTGGTGGTGCATTTGAAGGCGGCAGGTGCACAGCTCCCGCCCGCCCAGGTAGAAGCGCCACCACTGGAGTGGCCCCAGCCCGACGCCGGAGGTGAGCCCGCGTCGGTGGTGCGTGGATACTTGTTGGCTTATCACGAGTGGGAAACGCGTGGCTACAAGGATTCCCGTGCCGGCGGCAGACTTCTGCTCAGCTCGGGCTTCCAACAGGAGAAAGCGGACATCCTTGCCGCCTGGTGTACCAACCGCAAACGGGTCTATTCGACCGGCGTTTCGGTCGGGAACCCCCCGCGGTACGTACCGGAGGATCTCTTGGTGTCAGTTGCGATGCCGACGGTCTCGAGGGCCGAGGTGCTGGTACGCGACGACCCTCAGAAGGCGCGTTCCCTTCGTTACGAACATCTGTTCGTACTCAAGCGTATGGGTGGGCGGTGGCGGATCGACCTGCGGAAGAAGCGTGTGTTCCACATCGAGACCTGGGCGGCAGCCATCCTCTAGTGTGAAAGGACCCTGGACACGAACCCCGCCCTGCTGCACCGCCGCGAGTGGTGTCACATCCCTCTGGCTAGACTGTGCTTCTTTTTCGTTCGCAGGAGGCACCCATGGCCCATCCCATCTCCGTATCCCTGATTGGCGTTCCCACCGATGTAGGTGCGGGCCATCGCGGTGCACGGCTGGGGCCGGAAGCGCTGCGCGTGGCCGGCCTGCCGGAGGCGCTGGAGGCGCGCGGGGTGGACGTACGCGACCTGGGCAACCTGGATGGTCCGCGTAACCCGTGGACCGCACCGGTGGAAGGCTACCGCCACCTGGATGAAGTGGTGGCGTGGAACCACGCGCTGATGGAAGCCAGCTACGCCGAACTGCAGGCCGGCCGCATGCCGATCATGCTCGGTGGCGACCACTGCCTGGGCATCGGTTCGATCACTGCCGTGGCACGCTGGTGCCGCGAGCAGGGCAAGACCCTGCGCGTGCTGTGGCTGGATGCGCATTCGGACTTCAACACCAGCGACGTGACCCCGTCGGGCAACATCCACGGCATGCCGGTGGCCTGCCTGTGCGGCCTTGGCCCCGATGCGTTGACCCGCCTCGGTGGCACCGTGCCTGCGATCACCCCGGCGCAGATGCACCAGATCGGCATCCGCTCGGTGGACCCGGACGAGAAGCGCCTGATCAAGACCCACAAGGTGGATGTCTATGACATGCGCTACATCGACGAGAACGGCATGAAGCGCACCGTGGAGGCGGCGCTGGCCGGCATCGACGAGAACACCCACCTGCATGTCAGCTTCGATGTGGACTTCCTCGACCCGAGCATCGCGCCGGGCGTCGGCACCACGGTGCCGGGCGGGGTGAACTACCGCGAGGCGCAGCTGGTGATGGAGATGATCGCCGACACCGGGCGCATGGGCTCGCTGGACATCGTTGAACTCAACCCCTTGCTGGACAAGCAGAATGCCACCGCCGAACTGGCCGTGGACCTGGTCGAAAGCCTGTTCGGCAAGTCCACCCTGATGCGCGATTGACGGCTCCGCCTGAACGGATCTCTGATCCGTTCACGCCCGCTCCACGCCCCTGCCGCCAGATTGCACTTCACGCGGCGGCAGTGGCATTGGCTTCTTCCGCCGAGCGACCGAACCCCATCCGCGAATGAAGCGGTATAGCGGCGAACCCAAGGAGAAGCCCATGAAGCGCGTTGTTGCCCTGATGCTGTTGTCGATGTTCTCGGTGGCCCTGCTGGCCGGTTGCAACACCGTTGCCGGTGCCGGCAAGGACGTGCAGAAGGCTGGCGAGAAGGTTGAGGATGCCGCCAAGGGCCGTTGAGCCTGAAGTGGAACGGAAAGCGAAAAAGGCCGGGGACTTCCCCCGGCCTTTTTTGTTGCGCGTCTTCTGCAGCGCATGTGTCGAAGCGTAGTGAACCATTCAAGCAGGTGAGCATCTATTTCATTGCCGGTTGACCGGCACTCAACAGCCGCCGCGCGAAGCTGGGGCCACGGTAAGAACGCCGTTGCAGCCGAGGATTCCCAGCAATGAACAAAGACATCATTTCCGGCAAGTGGTCGCAGCTGAAGGGCAAGGCCCAGGCCAAGTGGGGCGATCTGACCAACGACGACTTCGATGTGGCCGAAGGCAATGCCGAGTATCTGGCCGGTCGCCTGCAGGAACGTTATGGCTGGGCCAAGGACCGCGCCGAGAAGGAAGTGCGTGAGTTCCAGGACAGCGTGAGCAAGGACTACCCGGACTACAAGTAAGCGCTACGGTTTCCCCCACAGCACAACGCCCGCACCGTGAGGTTGCGGGCGTTGTGCTGTCTGGACGGGCGATCAGCGCGCTGGCGGGTCCGGCACGTAGCGGTTGGGGAACGCCTGTGGTTCGCGCGGCAGGCGCGACGGCGAATCCACCAGGATGCCGCGTGCGCGCAGGTTGCGGGCGCTGTCGTAACGCAGCTGCAGAACCTGCGCCGGGCTGCGGCTGGCGCGTTCGAAGTCGGTATCGCGCACCGAGGACTGCTCGCGTGCGCCGTGGCCGGTACCCAGCGCCGGCGCCTGCGACTTGCTGGCGTAACCCTCGATACGGCTGGCACTGGCATCGGCCGCTGCTTCGGCCGCCGGGGCGGGTGCTGGCAGGCCACGGCGCAGGATCGGCTGCGGGTACCAACGGCGGGCTTCCTCGAACACCGCCACGCCGACCACACCGATGTTGTCCGGGCGACCAGTGCGGCTGGCATAGCTGCCGCTGGGGCTGCTGAACACGAACTGCGCCACTTCGTCCTGGCTCTTGCGCCAGCCGGTGATGTCGGCGCGCTGGCCGGGGTTGAGCACGTAGCCGGTCTGCGAGGGATCGGCATCTTCGCCGGAGATGGCGTTGATGCCGTCCACCGACAGCACCACCAGCACCCGGCGCGGGCTGTCGTTGTACAGGCGCACGGCGTAGCGGTGGCCGCGCTCACCGGCCACCCAACGCTGGCCCTCGGCGGGGTAGCTGCGCAGTTCGGTGCCGCGGTCGCGGTCGACCAGGGCCATGCGCACCGGGCCGCCCGTGTACACCGGTGGCGGGGGTGGGGCCGGGCGGAAACCGGCCAGGGGCAGGATCAGCAGCAGGGGCAGCAGGCGTTTCATCGGGCGTCTCCAGCGGGGTTGCGTGAATGAACGCGCCGCAGGCCCTGACGGGGTTGGTGGCGTGCAAGGTAAACTGGCCCCGTTCATCGAAGGTTACCCCACGCAGTCATGACGACCCGAGTCCTTACCGGCATCACCCCCTCCGGCACGCCCCACCTGGGCAACTACGTTGGCGCCATCCGTCCGGCCATCGCCGCCAGCCGCGCTCCGGGGATCGAGAGCTTCTTCTTCCTGGCCGACCTGCACAGCCTGATCAAGTCCCAGGACCCGCAGCGCACCCAGCGCGCGACCCTGGAGATCGCGGCCAGCTGGCTGGCCTGCGGCCTGGACCCGGAACACGTGTGGTTCTACCGCCAGAGCGACATCCGCGAGACCACCGAGCTGATGTGGTTCCTGACCGCCATCGCCAGCAAGGGCATCCTCAACCGCGCGCACGCCTACAAGGCGGCGGTGGACAAGAACCGCGAGGAAGGCGTGGACGAGGACGCAGGCGTCAGCGCCGGCCTGTTCATGTATCCGGTGCTGATGGCCGCCGACATCCTCATCTTCAAGGCCAACCAGGTACCGGTGGGCCGTGACCAGATCCAGCACATCGAGATGGCGCGCGATTTCGCCCAGCGCTTCAACCACGTGTACGGCAAGGAGTACTTCCCGCTGCCGGACGTGGTGATCGACGAGCAGGTGGCGACGCTGGCGGGCCTGGATGGCCGCAAGATGAGCAAGAGCTACCACAACACCATTCCGCTGTTCGTGCCGCGCGAGGAGCTGAAGAAACTGGTGTTCTCGATCCTGACCGACTCGCGCACACCCGGCGAGCCGAAGGACACCGAAGGCTCGGCGCTGTTCCAGATGTACCAGGCCTTCGCCACCCCGGAACAGACGGCGGAATTCGCAAAGGCGTTCGCCGCCGGCATCAGCTGGGGCGATGCCAAGCAGCAGCTGTTCGAGCGCATCGACAGCGAGCTTGCACCGCTGCGCGAGCGCTACAACGCGCTGATGGCCGAGCCGGAGAAGATTGAAGCGCTGCTCAAGCGCCGTGGCCAGCAGCTGCGCGAGCAGCTGGCGGCACCGCTGCTGGACGAGCTGCGTCATGCCGTGGGCCTGCGTGACCTGTCCACTGCGGGCGATATCGCCAGCGAGGATGCCGGCGTTGCCCGCGTGGCACCACCACTGTTCAAGCAGTACCGCGAAAAGGACGGCCGCTTCTACTTCAAGCTGACCGCCGGTGACGGCACGCTGCTGATCCAGAGCGAAGGCTTCGATTCGCCGCGCGATGCCGGCCAGTTGATCGCGGTGATCAAGCAGGCCGAGCAGGGCGATCAGCTGCAGAGCGAGCTGTTCAAGCTGGACGCCGAAGTGGACGCGGTGCTGGCGGCCCTGGCGGTGCTGCGCGCCGAATGACGGGTAGTGCCGGCCGCTGGCCGGCAAGGGCACGGGACATGCCGGCCAGCGGCCGGCACTACCAGGGCATTGCGCCCATGGCATGATGCCCACGCGCCTCAGGCGCGATGACATGGAGTCTGCGATGGCCTGGTTGTCGCTGCTGCTGTTCCTGCCTTGGTTCCTGCTGCTGGGCAGCCTGTACTGGCTGTTCCCGCGCCAGCCGCGCACCGCGCGGCGGCGCCTGTTCGATACCACCACCTTGGTGCTGGCCTTCGCCCTGAGCATCGTGTCGATGCTGTGGGGCTTCCGCATCGGCGTGGTGCAGCCCGGCGCCGGCCCGATCTGGCCACAGGTGCTGGCGGTGCTGTACGCCTACGGCGCGTTCCTGGCGGTGCTGGTGCTGGCGTTGCTGCTGCGGCCGCGCTGGTTGGACCGGTAGCGCCGGCCGCTGGCCGGCAACCTCGGGGTAGCCAGTTGAATGCAGTTGCCGGCCAGCGGCCGGCACTACCCGACCAAAGCCGCATCGAACCCGGGCCGCCCGCGCGCCTACCATGGAGGTCTGTTCCCGATCCTGCCAGGTGCGTGCCGATGACCGCCGACCCCAGCATCCACACCATCGATACCGGCTTCCAGCGTCCTGATTTCGACGCGGCCTACCTGATCGTTGAAAACGGTCGCGCGGCCTTCGTCGACTGCGGCACCGGGCTGTCAGTGCCGGCCATGCTGCAGGCGCTGGCGGACGCCGGCCTGGGTGTGGACGCGGTCGACTGGCTGCTGCTGACCCACGTGCACCTGGACCACGCCGGCGGCGCTGGCCTGCTGATGCAGCAGCTGCCGAACGCAAAGGCGGTGCTGCACCCGCGCGGTGCGCCGCACATGATCGACCCGGCCCGGCTGATTGCCGGTGCGACCGCCGTTTATGGTGCCGAGGAAATCGCCCGCAGCTATGGTCGCATCGAGGCGATTCCGGAGCAGCGCGTGGTGGTGGCTGAAGACGGCCACCGCATCGACCTGGCCGGCCGCGAGCTGTTGCTGCTGCACACACCGGGTCACGCGCTGCACCACTACTGCGTGTGGGATGCGCGCAGCCGCAGCTGGTTCACTGGCGATACGTTTGGCATCTCCTACCGCGAGCTGGACAGTGCGCAGGGCGCTTTCATCTTCCCGACCTCGTCGCCGGTGCAGTTCGATCCGGAGGCGATGAAGGTCTCGATCCGGCGCATGCTCGATTACACGCCGCAGGCGATGTACCTGACCCACTACGGACGTGTGGAGCAAGTGGAGAAACTGGCCAACGACCTGTTCGAACAGATCGATGCGATGGCGACCATCGGCCGCCAGTGCGATGGTCGGCCGGACCGCCACCGCTGCTTGCTGGCCGCGTTGCAGGCGCTGTACCTGGAGCGTGCGCAACAGCATGGCTGTGCGCTGGACCAGGCGGCGGTGACCGCCGTGCTGTCGATGGACATCGAGCTGAACGCACAGGGCCTGGCCTGCTGGCTGGACCGCATCCGTCGGTAGATCCACGCCATGCGTGGATGACGCAAGTCCACGCTGCACCGCGATGTCACGACCACGTTACACTCTGGTGACTTCCAAGCCTGCCGTGGTACTGCCGTGAATCCGATGCGCGTGTTGCTGCTGTCGTCCTGCCTGTTCGTCGGTGGCCTGGCCCATGCGGCCAACGACCTGCCGGGTGGCGGCATCGATCCGCAGGCACTGTCGCGGCACGTGCGTGTACTGGCGTCGGATGAATTCGAGGGCCGCGCGCCGGCCACCGAGGGCGAAGAGCGCACGGTGCAGTACCTGATCGAGCAGTTCCGCAGCTATGGCCTGCAGCCGGGCGGCGTGGACGGCAGCTGGGTGCAGCCGGTGCCGCTGGTGCGCGCCCAGCTGGATGGTGCGGCCAAGGCCAGCCTGTCGCTGAAGCAGGGCAAGCGCGCGCTGGCCAACGGTGTGGACGTGACCCTGCAGAGCCTGCAGCCGCGCAAGCGCGTGCAGATCAAGGATGCGCCGCTGGTGTTCGTCGGCTATGGCATCGACGCCCCGGAACGCCACTGGAACGACTACAAGGACGTGGACCTGCACGGCAAGATCGCCGTCGTGCTGATCAATGACGCCGATTTCGAGGCCGATACACCGGGCGCGTTCGATGGCAAGGCGGTGACCTACTACGGCCGCTGGACCTACAAATTCGAGGAAGCCGCACGCCGTGGTGCCGAAGGCGTGCTGATCGTGCACGAGACCGCGCCGGCTGCGTATGGCTGGGCCACGGTGAAGAGCTCGGGCACCTCGCCGCTGTTCGACATCGAGCGCGGCCAGGCCGAAGCAATGGCCCAGCACACGCCGCTGCGCGGCTGGATGCAGCGCGAGCTGGCCGAGGCGATCTTCGCCGACGCTGGCCTCGACTTCGATGCCGAGAAGCGCAAGGCGATGCGTGCCGACTTCCGCCCGGTGGCACTGGACAACGCGAAGCTGAGCGTGGATCTGGCGCTCAAGCGCGAGCAGGTGGTGACCCGCAACGTGGTGGCCAAGCTGCCCGGTGGAGAACATGCTGACGAGGCCGTGATCTTCTCCGCGCACTGGGATGCGTTCGGTATCGGCCAGGCCGATGCCAAGGGCGACCGCATCCGACGTGGTGCGATCGACAACGCCACCGGCGTGGCCACGGTGCTGGAACTGGGCCGCGTATTCGCCGCCGGCCCGCAGCCGCAGCGCACGCTGTACTTCGTGGCCCTCACCGCCGAAGAGAAGGGCCTGCTGGGCGCCAGCTACTACGCCGCGCACCCGCTGGCGCCGTTGGACAAGACCGCTGCGGTGCTGAACATCGAGATGTTCAGCCCGGATGGCGCGACCCGTGACATCGCCTCGTGGGGCAAGGGCCGGGTCTCGCTGGAAGGCGATCTGGAACGCGTGGCCAAGGCCCGCGGCCGCAGCTACAGCCCGGACCCGAACCTGGAGGCCGGCTTCTTCTACCGTGCCGACCACTTCGCCTTCGCCCGTCTGGGCGTGCCGGCGATCACCATCGGCCCGGGCCTGGACAAGCTGGACGGCGGTGTTGAAGCCGGCCGCGCGCTGCGCGAGAAGTACTTCGCCGACTGCTACCACCAGGCCTGCGATGCCTGGACCCCGAGCTGGGACCCGAGCGGCCACGCCGCTGACACCCTGCTGGTCTACGATCTGGGTGCCGAGCTGGCCAACAGCCGCCGCTGGCCGACGTGGGAAAAGGAATCGGAGTTCCGCAGCACGCGGGACAAGAGCGAATCCGCCCGCCGCTGACGGGGTAGTGCCGGCCGCTGGCCGGCAACCTCATGAACCTTCCGAAAGAATGTGGCGTTGCCGGCCAGCGGCCGGCACTACCGCTCGGCTGCGGCCAGCGTTGCCGCGATCCACATCCGTGGGATGGCGGGAAACGCAGCGGCCACCGGCATTGCACCGGTGGCCGCGATCACTGCAGCGCCCTTACTTGCGGGTGCCGTCGAGCCAGTTCGGGCCCTTGTTGGTCAGGAAGAAGATGTAGACCACCAGCGAGACCGCGATCGTTGCGGTGACGTAGATGGCGAACCAGTCGACATGGCCGGTCTTCAGTGCGCCCTGGTACAGCAGCGGGGCGGTGCCACCGAACAGCGAGTTGGCCAGTGCGTAACCCAGGCCCACGCCCAGTGCACGCACGTGGGTGGGGAACAGTTCGGCCTTCACCACCGCGTTGATCGAGGTGTAGCCGGTGAGGATGACGAAGGCCAGTGCCAGGGTCAGGAACGCCAGGGTGGCGTCATGCTGGTGCGGCAGCTGGGTGATCAGGTACCAGCTGTACAGCACGCCGCCGACGCCGAAGAACACCAGCAGAGTCTTGCGGCCGATGATGTCCGACAGCCAGCCACCCACCGGTTGCAGCACCATCAGGAACGCCAGCACGCCCAGGTTGATCAGGGTGCCGGTCATCGGGTCGTTGCCGGCGAAGGCGCTCTGGATCATCTTCGGGCCGTTCACCGAATAGGTGTAGAAGGCCACGGTGCCACCGGCGGTGATCAGGAAGCACAGCAGCAGCGGACGCCACTGGTGCACGAACAGTTCGTACATCGAACCGGACTTCTTTGCCTTGCCCTCGCGTGCGGCCTCGATCGACGATTCTTCCATCGTTTCGTCCATGCCCCGGCGCAGCCAGAACACCACCACCGCGGCGATGCCACCGATACCGAAGGCGATGCGCCAGCCCCACTCGGAGATCTCCGGCTTGCCCCAGAAGGTCAGCATCAGCAGCAGGGTCAGCTGGGCCAGCACATGGCCGCCGACCAGGGTGACGTAGTGGAAGGAAGACAGGAAGCCGCGACGGCCGGGAATGGCGGCCTCGGACATGTAGGTGGCGCTGGCACCGTACTCGCCGCCCGTGGCGAAGCCCTGCAGCAGGCGTGCGAACAGCAGGATCACGGCGGCCCAGATGCCGATGCTGGCGGCGGTAGGGGTGATGGCGATCAGGAACGAGCACAGCGCCATCAGCGTGACCGAGACTGTCAGTGCCAGGCGGCGGCCGTGGCGGTCGGCGAAGCGGCCGAAGAACCAGGCACCGATCGGGCGCATCAGGAAGGTCGCGGCGAAGATCGCCCACACGTACATGGTGGAGTTCTTGTCGTCCGGCGAGAAGAACTGCGATTCGAAGTACACGGCGAACACCGAGTACACGTAGACGTCATACCACTCCACCAGGTTGCCGGCGGAGCCTTTGAGGGTGTTGGAGATCGACCGCCGCAGGGCGGCGCGGTCGTTTGCGGGTACGGCAGGTTGGGACGTGGTGCTCATCTGGGTGGGAATCCTCGATGCGGCGCGTCCGTGCGCAGGGAAAACGGCGCCCGGCCTTGGGGCGGCGCGGCCGGGCAGCCCTCTTGGTACTGCATCGGCCGTCAACACGGGGTAGCAGACCAGAGCAGGGTGCATGGATGGATGACAGCGTGCCACCGTCCGGGGTCCCGGACCATACTCAAAACGTCCTAGAATCCGCCTTCCCCCGGCTCCCTGGTGTGTCATGTCGGCTCCCCCTTCTTCGTCTGCGGCTGCCCCCCGGGGTGGCCTTGTCGCGCTGGCATTGCTGCTGGTCTATGTGGTCTGGGGCTCGACCTACCTGGGCATCGCCAAGGCCCTGCACGGCGGCGCGCTGCCGCTGACGATGGTTTCCGGCAGCCGGTTCATCATTGCCGGTGGCCTGATGTTCCTGGCCTTGCGCCTGTTCTGGAAGATGCCGAACCCGACCCTGCGGCAGTGGCGCAACCTGGTGGTGATGGGCGTGACCATGCTGGTGCTGGGCAACGGCATGGTAGTGCTGGCCGAGCGTGAGGTGTCCTCGGGCCTGGCGGCCACCGCGGTGGCCTCGGTGCCGCTGTGGATGGCGCTGTTCTCGGCGCTGCGCGGCCAGCACGCCAGCAAGGGTGAATGGCTGGGCATCGCGGTCGGCTTTGCCGGCGTGGTCTGGCTCAATGCCGGCAGCAGCCTGACCGCCTCGCCGACCGGGCTGGTGCTGCTGCTGATCGCGCCGATCGGCTGGGCCTTCGGTTCGGTGTGGTCACGTGGCCTGGACCTGCCGGGCCCGTTCATGACCGCCGCTGGGCAGATGATCTGCGGTGGCGTGCTGCTGGTGCTGATCGGCCTGGCGGTTGGCGAGCGCCCGACCACGCTGCCCGATGCCGGCGGCCTGCTGGCGATGGCCTACCTGTGCGTGTTCGGTTCCATCGTCGCGTTCACCGCCTATGTGTGGCTGTTGCAGAACGTGCGCCCGGCGCTGGCCGGCAGCTATGCGTACGTCAATCCGGTGATTGCCGTGCTGCTGGGTGCTGCATTGAATGGTGAACGCTTTGGATGGCGGGACTTCCTCGCCATGGCGGTGATTCTTCTGGGTGTGGTGGTACTGACAATGGCAAGGACACGAAAGAAATGAGCATGGACGAGAAAGAACAACGCCGGGGCCTGCTGGTCACTGCCTCCACCTTCGTGATCTGGGGGTTGGTGCCGGTGTACTGGCACCTGCTCAACGAGGTGCCCTCGTTCCAGATCATCGCCCACCGCATCATCTGGAGCACCGTGATGGTGCTGGGCTGGCTGCTGATCAGCTCGCGCCTGGGCTGGTGGCAGAAGATCGCCGCGCAGCCGCGCGCGTTGCCGATCCTGCTGGTGTCGAGCCTGACCATCGCCTTCAACTGGGGCCTGTACATCTGGGCGGTCAATGCAGGCCACGTCATCGAAACCAGCCTGGGCTACTTCATCAACCCGCTGGTGAACGTGCTGCTGGGCGTGTTGGTACTGAAGGAGCGCCTGCGCCGCCTGCAGTGGGTGGCGGTGGCGATGGCAGCGGTGGGCGTGGCCTGGCTGACCATCGACGCGGGTACGCCACCGTGGATCGCGCTGGGCCTGGCCTGTTCGTTCGGCCTGTATGGCCTGCTGCGCAAGCTGGTCTCGGTCGACCCGGTGGCCGGCCTGGGCGTGGAGAGCCTGTACCTGTTCCTGCCGGCGCTGGCGTTTGCGATCTGGGCCGAGAATGGCCATGGCGGCGCGTTCTTCCACGGCTGGGGCTGGCGCAATGACCTGCTGCTGATCTTCGGTGGCGCAGTGACCGCAGTGCCGCTGATCGGCTTCGCGTACGGCGTGAAGCGCATTCCGCTGTCGCTGGTCGGCATCCTGCAGTACATCGCGCCGAGCCTGCAGCTGCTGCTTGGGGTGTTCTTCTTCCACGAAGCGTTCGATACCGCCAAGGCGATCGGTTTCGCCGCGATCTGGGCCGGCCTGATCCTGTTCGTCGGCGACAACATCCGCACGATGCGCGCCAAGCGCTAGCGCCGGGCCAGTTCGACTGATACGTGTGCAAAAAAAGAGCGGCGCCCCGAGGGGCGCCGCTCTGCTTCCATCCACAGCCAGGAGAGAGTTGGCTGTGGCGGGAACGCGGTTGCAGGCTTAGAAGCGCTGCTGGTACTTCATGTACATGAAACGACCGATGTCGAAGCCACCGTAGTAGGTGAAGCTGCTGTTCGGCTGGCTGTACATGATCGGACCCTGGTGGTCGAAGACGTTGTTCACGCCCAGCGACACGGTGCCGTCCCACGGCAGGCTGTAACGCACCTGCAGGTCGTGGAAGGTGTTGGAGCCCACCTTGCGGCTTGGCTGCGCATCGGTGTACGGCGAGACGAAGCCGGCCACGTTGCAGTCCGGGCCACCGGCCAGGTCATACGAGCAGGCTTCCTTCATGCCCGAGTAGTAGCGGGCGGTCCAGCCGATGCCCAGGTCGCCGTACTGCCAATCCAGGTTGAAGGTCGAACGCACGCGGAAGTTGCCCTGCCAGCCGGTCTTCTGCTCCACCGGCGTGGTGGCGGCGCTGTCGTTGCGCTGCTCCAGGTAGTCGGTGTAGGTGGTGTTCCAGGTGGCGGCAAAGCGGCCGAACGAGGTTTCCGGCAGGCGGTAACGCAGGCTGAAGTCGTAGCCGGCAGTTTCGCGGTAGCCCGCATTGACCAGCGATCGGTCCAGCGACGTCACCTGGCCCAGCGTCTTGGCGCTGGTGGAACGGGTGAAGCGGCCGCAGGCCGAATCCACGCCCTGCACGTAGCACTGGTTGAGGATGTCGGTGGCCGACTCACCCACGATCGCGTTGTCGATGCGGATCTTCCACCAGTCCAGGCTGACGTCCAGGCCCGGCACGAACTCGGGGCTGTACACCAGGCCCACGGTCCAGGTCTTGGCGGTTTCCGGCTTCAGGTTCGCGTTGGAACCGGAGTCGAAATCGGCGATGCCCTGCTGGCCCGGACGGTTGGCGACGTTGCCTTCCGACGCGGTCTGCTGGCGGAAGTTCGCCGGCACCTTCAGCGCCTGGCAGCGTGCGGCCACGGTCGAGCTGCTGGCAGCGATGCCGAACGAGGTATCGCACGGATCGGTGAACGAATCACGGCTCTTCACCGCACCGCCGTACAGGTCGTCCACGGTCGGCGCACGGAAGCCGGTGCCATAGGTCGCACGCACCAGCAGGCTGTCGATCGGCTTCCACTTCAGGCCGAACTTGCTGTTGGTGGTCGAACCGAAGGTGTTGTAGTCGGTGTAGCGGCCGGCCAGGTCCAGCGACAGCTCACGTGCAAACGGCATGTCGGCCAGCAGCGGTACCTGCAGTTCCAGGTAGACCTCGTTGAGCGAGTAGTCGCCACGGGTCGGCTGGCCGGTGGTGCCGGCGATCTGGCCCTTCTGCACCATCAGGTCCGGGGTGTAGCTGGCTTCTTCGCTGCGGTGCTCGAAGCCCATCGCGGCCATCACGTCGCCGGCCGGCAGGGTGAACACCGAACCGGAGATGTTGGCGCTGGCGACCTTGGTGGTGCTCTTCATCTTGTCGACGAAGCGGGTGAACAGGTAGTCCTGCACGTCCTGGTTGCTCAGCGAGCCCGGGCCCGCATAGCCCATCGGCGCGGCCGGGTTCCACGGCACGCAGCCGGCGATCACCGCGCCCGGGGTGCCGCAGCGTGCCACGGTGCCATCCATGAAGGACGGGCCGACCGCCAGGTCGACGTGCGGCTGGTACATGCTGCCGGTACCAATACGCTCGCCTTCATTGCGGTTGTACATGTAGCTGACGTTCCAGTCCCAGTAACGCGAACCGGTTTCGAAGCTGCCTTCCAGGCCGATGCTGGCGCGCTTGGTGTCCAGGTTGTTCTCGGTCGCACGCGGCATTTCTTCGGTGCGGTGGGAGAACAGCACGTCCTCGCCCCAGTGGTTGAACGCGCTGTCCTTGGACAGGGCAGCACGGGAACCGTTGCGGGCCTGCGCGGTGGATACCGAGTAGGGGTAGCCGGCCAGGTGCTTGGTCGACTCGCGCTTGCTGTACAGCGCGTCGGCCACGATGCGCAGGTCATCGGTGATCGAGAAGCCACCGTTGGCGAACACCGAAGTGCGCTCCAGGCCGCTCAGCAGGCTCATGTTGGTCTTGGTGTTGGCACCATCGGCCGGATTGGGCGTGTGGAAGTTGCCCTTCTGGCTCGGGTCGCCGCCCGGGCCCACGGTCAGCGACTTGCCACCGACGGTGACGCTGCCCCACTGCGTGGTCTGGTTCAGTGCCTTGACGTCGTCGGGATGGCGCGGGCCACCCGGGTAACGGCTGAACTCGCGCTCGCTGCCGAGGATCTCGTCTTCCTTGGTGCGCTCGGCGCCGACGCTGAACCAGCCGCGGTCGAACGTCTTGCCGAAGGTGGCGCTGTAGGAGCGCTTCTGGCCGTCGCCTTCACCGTACTGGCCGACGTAGACGCTGGCTTCGCCACCGTCGAAGTTCTTCCGGGTGATGATGTTGACCACACCGGCGATGGCGTCCGAGCCGTACAGCGCGGATGCGCCGTCGGTCAGCACTTCAACGCGCTCGACGATGGCCGAGGGAATCGAAGCCAGGTCGGAGTAGCCACCGGCGCTGACGCCCATGCGGCGGCCGTCGATCAGCACCAGGCTGCGTTCCGGGCCGAGGTTGCGCAGGCTGACGTACGTGCCGCCAAAGTCGCGCGAAGAACTCAGCGACGACGAGCGGCTCAGGCTCGGTGCGCCGGCGGCGGTGACGTCCTGCAGGATGTCGGCGACGTTGATGTAACCCTTCTTCTCGATCTCGGCGCGGCTGAGCGCGACGACCGGCTGTGCGGTCTCGACACTGGCCTGGCGGATGCGGGAGCCGGTGATTTCGATGCGGTCGAGGTTGGTCGGGGTATCGCCGGCGCTCTGTGCGAAGGCGGGGGTGGTGCAGCTGGCGGCCAGCGCGATGACGATCGCGTTGCGCAGCGGATTGGTTTTCAGGGACATCCGTGAAATCTCGTGTTTCAGGAAAAACAAGCGCCCGTTCTATGGACGCGTGGGGTGCTGCAAACCAACGTGGGGGGCGCGATTCTAGAATGTTTCCATTCGTAACTGTTTGCCTCTGCGCCGCGGATGGGCGCGAAAATGAATCGCAACCAACAATCCACAGATGGGATGTGCGCAACGTCACGCGCGTTGCGTCTGCGATGGGCAGAGGCATCGGTAACGGCGGATTTTCGGCAATCTGTAGGCGCGCGTGTGCGCCGGCATCCATCCACGCCATGCGTGGATGACGCGCAAAAGAAAAGGGACGGAGCCTTCGCTCCGTCCCCTGCGCAATGCGCGTTTTATCGCTGCGTGATGCTCAGGTTTCGCGCAGCGCCGTGGTGATCGGCAAACGTGCCGCGCGCAGCGCCGGGAACAGGCCGCCGACCAGGCCGATGCCCAGTGCCCATTTCAGGCCGGTCCACAGCAGTTCCGGCGACACATGGAACTTGAACACCACCGCGCTGAAGTTGCTGCCGATCGTGGACACGCTGTAGCCATTGAACAGCAGCCACGCCACCGCACACCCCAGCAGGCCACCGAGCAGCGCCAGCAGCATCGTCTCCAGCATCACCGCGGTGACCACCGGCAGGCCACGGAAACCGATCGCACGCATGGTGGCGATCTCGCGGGCGCGCGTGGCCACTGCCGCATACATGGTGTTGAGCGCGCCGAACACCGCACCCACCGCCATGATCGTGCCGATCACCTTGCCGAGGATATCGATCAGCTTGGTCAGCCCGCCGCCCTGCTTGCTGTAGTAGACGCGGGTGGTTTCCACGTCCAGTTTCAGGCGCGGGTCGGCGGCGACGGCGGCCTTGAACTGCTCGAAGCCGGCCTTGCCATCAGTGCGCACGCTGATCGACTGCCACGCGCTGCGCTGGTAGGTGGTGGCCAGCGTATCGGCGTCGGTCCACAGTTCCGAATCATGCGCATCGCCGGTAGCGAACACGCCGACCACGGTCCAGGTCTGGTTGCCCAGGGTCAGCGTCTTGCCCACGTCCATGTCGCGGAACTGGCCCTTGGCACCCTGGCCGACCACGATCTCGCGCAGGCCGGTGGCAAACTTGCGGCCTTCGATGATCTTGACCTTGTCATGCACGGCCCACGCCTGTGGGCCGACACCGCGGAACTGTGCGTTGACGTCGGTGCCGTCGGACTTCGATACCAGGTTGACCACCTGAGACAGCTCCGGCGACAGCAGCGGTCGGCCTTCGCCATCGCGGCTGATGCCGGGCAGGGTGGACAGCGTGGGAACCTGTTCGCGGGTGATCACCGAGTTGGTCTCGGCCTGGGAGCCACCGCGCAGCACGATGGCGGTGGTGTCATCGCCGGTATTGTTGAGCGTAGCCTGGAAGCCTTCGCCCATCGCCAGCATCGCCACCAGCACGCCGACCACACCGGCGATGCCGACCACGATCACCGAGGATGCGCCCCAGCGCTGCGGCAGGCTGGCCACGCCGATGCGGGTGGCCGCCAGTGCCAGCCGTCCGCCCCGGGTCAGCAGCAGCCACAGCGCCACCAGCACGGCCACGGCCAGCACGCCAACCCATGGCAGGCTGATCCACAGCACCAGGCCGATCACCAGCAGCAGCACCGTCACGCCGTTGCCCAGCCACTTCTTGAGTTTGCTCTTGAACATGTCGGTGTCCTCCTCAGCGGCCGGCCAGTGCGTCGACGATCTTCAGGCGCTTGGCACGCAGCGCCGGCAGCAGGCCGACGATGATGCCGATCACCACGATCAGGCCCAGCCCCATCAGCCAGGTTGGTGTCGGCACGTGCGGCGGTAGCATGCCCATGCTCTTCGGTCCGATCGCTGGCAGGATCAGCGCGGCCAGGCCCATGCCGATCAGGCCGCCCAGGCCGATCAGCAGCACCGACTCCACCATCACCAGGGTCAGCACGGTGCTGTCCTTGAAGCCCAGCGTCTTCAGCGTGGCCAGCTCCGGCACGCGCTCGCGCACGGCTTGGGCCATGGTGTTGCCGGTCAACAGCAGCAGGGTGAAGAACACCGCACCCATGATTGAAGTGACGATCATGCCGATGTCGGCGAACTGCTTGACGAAGGCCTGCTGGAACGCCGACTCGGTCTGGGTCTTGGTCTCGTGGTCGGAGTTGGCCGAGATGGCATCGATGGCCTGCGCCACCCGCGAGGAATGATCCGGATTGTCCAGCGTCACCGTGTACCAGCTCACCTGGTTCTTGATGTAGTCGTTGGACTCATCGAAGTACTTCCAGTTCATCATCAACTGGCGTTCTTCGTTGGAAGCCTGTGCCGGATCCCTGGAACGATAGATGCCCTTGAGCACCAGTGGCCAGTCGTTGCTGCCGCCGCGCGGGAAAATCGTGGCCTGCAGCGGGATGGTGTCGCCGATCTTCCAGCCGAACTGCTTGGCCAGGGTCTCGCCGACGATGGCGCCGGTGCGGGTCTGCTTCCAGTCTTCCAGCTGCGCCGGATCGATCTGCAGCTCGCGGTAGACATCGAAGTAGTTGGGCGACACCGAGAAGTTCGGGAAGAAGTTCTTCGGGTCCTGGTAGATGCCACCGAACCACATGCCATAGGCCACGTCACGCACGCCGGTCACCTGCCGCACCTGCGCTTCCAGGCGGATCGGCAGGGATTGGGTGATCGACAGCCGCGAAGCGACCACCAGGCGGTTGGCGCCTTCCACGCTGCCACCGGAGGTGAACGCCACACGCACCGAGTCGAGCATGCCGAACAGCAGGAACGCGGCCACCACCGACAGCAGGGTCAGCAGGGTGCGCGTGCGGCTGCGGAACAGCTGCGCCCACACCAATGAGAAGTATTTCATCGCCGTGGCCTCCGTTAGTGGGCCAGCGGCGCGTCGGCCAGCTCGCCCTTGTCCAGGTGCACCGTGTGCGTGGCGTACTCGGCGGCCTTCGGGTCATGGGTGACCATGATGATGGTCTTGCCGTGTTCGCGGTTGAGCTGCTGCAGCAGGCCCAGGATCTCCTCGGCGGACTGGCGGTCGAGGTCGCCGGTGGGTTCGTCGCAGATCAGGAAGGTCGGGTCGGAGACGATCGCGCGGGCGATCGCCACGCGCTGCTGCTGGCCGCCGGACAGTTCATTCGGGCGATGGCTGCGACGGTCGGCCAGGCCGACCAGGGTCAACGCGATTTCCGCATTGCGGCGGCGCTGCGCGGCACTGAGATGGGTCAGCAGCAGCGGCAGCTCGACGTTCTTCTGCGCGGTCAGCATCGGCATCAGGTTGTAGAACTGGAACACGAAGCCGACGTGGTGGCTGCGCCAGGTCGACAGCTGGCCGCCGCTCATCTGGTCGATGCGCTCGCCCTCGATGCTGATCTCGCCGCCGCTGGGGTTGTCCAGGCCGCCGATCAGGTTGAGCAGGGTGGTCTTGCCCGAACCGGACGGACCCATCAGCGCGACGAAGTCGCCGCGCGCGATGTCCAGGTCGATGCCGTGCAGTACCTGCACTTTCTCGGGGCCACGCTGGTAGGTCTTGGTGATGTTGCGCAGTGAAACCAGGGTCGACATGGGTGGTTCTCCACGGAAGGCGGGAAACGGGGAAACGCGCCGGCGGTGGCCGCAGGCGTGCGTCGAGCGGTGCTGCCGGCGGCGCCCGTGGGCGCCAGGCCGTTACTGCGCTTGTTTCTGTTGCACCTTGGCGCCATCGCGCAGGGTGTCCGGCGGGTTCACCACCACCGATTCACCTGCGCTCACGCCCTTGAGGATCTGGCGGTCCTTGCCCATCGCCTGGCCGGCCTCGACCATGCGCTGCTGCACGCGGCTCTCGTCGCCCAGCACGAAGGCCACCGAGGCGCCCTCGCGCTGGACCACGGCCCCCCCTGGCACACGAACGCCCTGCGGCTTGGCGGCGGCCTGCGGCTGGGCCTGTTCCAGGAAGCTGACGCGCACGCCCATCTCCGGCACGATGCGCGGGTCTTTCACCTTCAGCGCCACGCGCACCTTCACCGTGGCCTTGCCGCGGTCGGCGGTGGGGATGATGGCGATCACCTCGCCCGGGATCTTCCACTCCGGGTAGGCATTGAGCGTGGCTTCCACCGGCATCTTCGGCTGCACGCGGCCGATGAAGGCCTCGCCAACCTCGACTTCGATCTCCAGCGAATCCATGTCGACGATGGTGCCGATGCCGGTACGGGTGAAGCCACCACCGGCCGACAGCGGCGAAACGATCTCGCCCGGCTGCGCCGCCTTGGCGGTCACCACGCCGGAGAACGGCGCGCGCACGATGTTGTTGTCCACGCCCAGGTCGGCGATGGCCAGCTGATCGTGGGCCACCTTGACGTTGCGCTGTGCAGTGTCCAGCTGTGCGCGCAGGCTGTCGCGCTGGGCCACGGCCTGGTCGTACTGCGAACGCGACACCAGTTGCTGGCCGACCAGCGCCTGCAGGCGGCTGGCTTCGGCGGCGGCCTGCTTCTGCTGTGCCTCCAGCCCGGCCACCTGGCTGCGTGCGGCCTGCAGCTGCGAGGCATACAGGCTGCGCTGCGCATCGGCATCGATCGGGTCCAGGGTGGCCATCACCTGGCCGGCTTCGACCCGCATGCCCTCCTCGATCATCACCTCGCGCACCTTGCCGGTGATCTTGGCCGACACCGTGGCCATGCGCCGGGCGACCACGTAGCCGCTGGCATCAAGCACCGAACTGCTGGCGCTGCCCTGCTGGATGGCCACCGCGGGTGCGGTTTCCACCTCCACGGCCGGGGTGCGGCCGAACAGCGCGAAGGCGCCGGCGGCCAGCAGCACGGCAATCACGACAATCGTGATCCACAGCCAGCGGCGACCACCGCCATTGCCACCGGAGGCGGGCGGCGGCGACTTGCGGTCGATACGGAGTTCCTTCAACAGCTCGGCAGAAGCGTTCATTCGTTCCATCACAGGCGTTCGGGCGGGTGTGGCCGGAAGAGCGGACGGCGGCGGTTCCGGCGGTGGAGCGTGCGGCACAGCATGAAGGCAGGCACAGCGATGACGGCAGTGACAGCTGTCATCCGATGACACTGACGGCGGCAACTGCGAAATGTGACCACGGCGGCACAGGATGGCAACGTCCCCGCTACCGGTACCGCCCATGGATCCGATCGCCCCGTCGCTGGCCCGCCTGCAGCAGGTGCAGGTGCGCTATCGCGACCATACCGCCCTGCATGGCATCGACCTGCAGGTCCGCGCTGGCCAGGTGCTGGCATTGCTGGGCCGCAACGGTGCCGGCAAGAGTACCGCGATCAGCGTGCTGTTGGGCCTGCGCCGCGCCGACGCCGGCCAGGTCGAGCTGCTCGGTGGCGACCCGCAGCAGCGCGCCAGCCGCCTCGGCCTGGGCGTGATGCTGCAGAGCACCAGCCTGCCACCGATGCTGCAGGTGGACGAACTGGTGGCGCAGGCCAGCGCCTGCTACCCCGACCCGATGCCATTGCAGGAAGTGCTGCAGCGCGCTGGCCTGCAGGCGCTCTCTCGCCGCCGCTACGGCCAGCTGTCCGGTGGCCAGCAGCGCGCCGTGCAGTTCGCCATCGCCCTGTGTGGCCGCCCACGCGTGCTGTTCCTGGACGAGCCCACCACCGGCCTGGACATCCAGGCGCGGCAGACGATGTGGCAGGCGATCCGGCAGCTGGTGGCCGAAGGCTGCGGCGTGCTGCTGACCACTCACTATCTGGAGGAAGCCGAAGCGCTGGCGCAGCAGGTGGTTGTGCTGGAGAAGGGCCGGGTGCTGGCCGATGCACCCTTGAGCGAGCTGCGCCTGGCCGATCGGCCGCGCCGCATCCGCTGCCGCAGCGTGCTGCCTGCCGAAGACGTACAGCAGTGGCCGGGCGTGCAGCAGGCGCAGCGTGACGGCGAGCATCTGCAGCTGCTGGCAAGCCCGGCCGAGCCGGTGGTGGCGCGTCTGCTGGCCGCCGATGCACTGCTGCGTGAGCTGGAAGTACAGGGCGCGGCACTGGCCGACGCCTTCCTTGACCTGACCCAGGAGGCCGCATGAACACCCTGACCCCGACCGCTGTCGCTGCGCGCCCGGTCTCAAGCTGGCGTCGAGCGCTGCGCCCGTACCGAGCCGAACTGCAGGCCGAGCTGCGCCGCGCCTGGCGTACACCCGCCTTCGCGGTGCCTTCGCTGCTGTTCCCGGTGCTGTTCTACCTGTTGTTCGGCGTGCTGTTGGGCCGTGGCCATGCACCGCTGTACCTGCTGGCCACCTACTGCGTGTTCGGTGCGATGGCACCGGCCCTGTTCGGCTTCGGCGTGCAGCTGGCGCTGGACCGTGAAGGCGGGCTGCTTACGCTCAAGCGGGCGCTGCCGATGCCGCCGGCGGCACCGCTGCTGGCACGACTGGCGATGGCGGTGTTGTTCGCGCTGCTGGTGGCCGCTCTGTTGATCGGCGTGGCGCGCGCGCTGGGAGGCGTGCAGCTTCAGGCAGTGCAGATGCTGCAGCTGCTGGCGGTGGCGGGGCTGGCCGCGCTGCCGCTGGGCGCGATCGGCCTGCTGATCGGCAGCCATGTCAGTGCCAGTGCAGCACCGGCGATGGTCAACCTGGTCTACCTGCCGCTGGCGTTGCTGTCGGGTCTGTGGCTGCCGCTGTCGGCGTTGCCCAAGGTGTTTTCGATGATGGCACCGCTGTGGCCGATCTGGCACCTGGCGCAACTGGCGCTGCCGGTGGTCGGGCTGCCGTCGGTGGGCAGTCCTGCCGGTCATCTGCTGGTACTGCTGGCGGTCACCCTCGTGGCGTTGCTGCTGGCCCGCCGCCGCCTGCGCCGGATCGGCTGAACTGGCATGATCGGCAGCGATCGTCCCCGCCTGGATCCTCCCGTGCCGCCGAGCTGGCTTGCCTCCCTGCTGCGCCCTGCACCGGATTCCGCCGTGGCCGACAACCTGCGCCGCGGCAAGCCGGCCTGGGCCGATGCCATCCACCTGCTGTGGACGGTGTGGGTGTTCATGACGCCGCTGTTCGCCGGCGGCTACACGCTGCGCTGGCTGGTGTTCACCCTGGCCAGCTATCCGCTGTTCCTGCTGCTGTACGCGCGCCTGCTGTTGTCACCGCGCCACCATGCGCCACGTTACGCACTGGCGATGACCGCGCTGGCGATCGTGCTGGTGCCCTGGTACCCGTCGGGCATCAGCTACTTCATCTTCGGCTGCGTGATGCTGCGGGTCTGCGGGCGTGGCAGCTGGTGGCGCTACCTGCTGCAGCTGGCCGTGCTCAACGCGGCCTTCTACCTGGTGGCCCATCTGGCGCACTATCCGTGGCAGAGCCTGGTCTGGGTGCCGGCGGTCTCGTTCATCATCGGCATGGTGGTGAACGTGGAGGCCGTGAACAAGGAGAAGGATGCCGCGCTGCAGCTATCGCAGGAGGAGGTGCGGCGGCTGGCGACCACCGCCGAGCGTGAGCGCATCGGCCGCGACCTGCACGACCTGTTGGGCCACACCCTGTCGCTGATCACCTTGAAGCTGGAACTGGCACGCAAGCTGCACGACCGAGGCGATGCCCGTGCGCGGCAGGAGATCGGCGAGGCCGAGGATATCGCCCGCGAAGCGCTGGCCCAGGTGCGCAGCGCGGTCACCGGTATCCGCGCCAGTGACCTGGCCGGTGAACTGGCCTCGGCACGGCTGCTGCTGGAGTGCCAGCAGGTGCACCTGCAGTACGCACCTCCACCGCCGATGCCGGTGGACGTCGAACGCGGCCTGGCGCTGGTGCTGCGCGAAGCGGCCACCAACATCGTGCGCCATGCGCAGGCGACCCAGGCGCAGGTCGAGTTCATGCAGGAAGGACGAATGCTGGCGATGCAGATCCGCGACGATGGTCGTGGCGGCGTAGAGGCCGAGGGCAATGGCCTGTGTGGCATGCGTGAGCGTGTGGCGGCACTGGGTGGGCAGTTGGCGGTGCAATCGGTACGGGGCGACGGCACGGTGCTGACCGTGCGTGTGCCTTTGGCCGCGGCGACCACACCGCTGCCAGCGGCTGCACCGCCGTCGCTGGCGCAGGACGGTGCCGCATGATCCGCATCCTGCTGGCCGAAGACCAGGCGATGGTGCGCGGTGCGCTGTCGGCCTTGCTGGGGCTGGAACCGGATATCGACGTGCTCGGCAGTGCTGCCGACGGCGAGGCTGCCTGGCGCATGCTGCAGCAGCTGCAGCCGGACATCCTGGTGACCGACATCGAGATGCCGGGACTGTCCGGGCTGGAGCTGGCCCAGCGTATTGCCCGCCATGAACTGCCGATCAAGGTGGTGATCGTGACCACCTTCGCCCGCGCCGGTTTCCTGCGCCGTGCGCTGGAAGCGGGCGTGCTGGGCTACCTGTTGAAGGATGCACCGGCGGAGAACCTGGCCGATGCACTACGCAAGGTGAAGCAGGGCATCCGCGCGATCGACCCGCAGCTGGCGCTGGACGCCTGGTCGCAGGCCGATCCATTGACCGATCGCGAACGACGCGTGCTGCGGCTGGCAGGCGAGGGCCGCACCGCCAGCGAGATCGCCGAACAGCTGGGGCTGTCGCACGGCACGGTACGCAACTACCTGTCCGAGTGCATCGGCAAGCTGGGCGTGGCCAACCGGATCGAGGCGTATCGGATGGCGCGGCAGAAGGGGTGGTTGTAGGGGCGTGCGCCGACACACTGGTAGCGCCGGCGATGCCCGGCGGATCGTTTCCGTGCCTGCGGAGAGGTGTCACTTTCTTTGCTCGTGCAAAGAAAGTAACCAAAGAAACACGCCGCCAGAGCGCGAGCCGTCGCTGCGCGCCGGTTCCCTGCGCTTCTCGGTGAATCAGGGGACGGCGCCGAACTCGCTGCGCTCAGACATCGGCGCCTCTGCGCCCCTGATTCCCCTGCGATGCTCGGCTCGCTCAAGGCGGACCCAACGTCAAAGGCAAAAGCTGCACCCAGTAGATCCACGCCACGCGTGGATGCTCTTGTTGTTGATCTTGACCTTCCAGTTCGCCGGGAACGCCCGGCGAACCCGATGATCAATCCTTCCCGCGCGCCATCGCCTGGAACACGCCATCGCGGCGCACCCACAAATGGAACAGCGCCGCACCCACGTGCATCAGCACCGTGGCGAACAGCACATACGCCAGCAGGCTGTGCGCATTGCGCAACGCGGCGTACAGCGCCGGGGTGTGCGGCACGATCGGCGGCAGGTGCAGGCCGCCCCACAGCACGATCGGGTAGCCGCCAGCCGACAGCATCGCCCAGCCGATCAGCGGCATCGCCAGCATCAGCGCATACAGCATCCAGTGCGAGGCCCTGGCCGCCATCGCCTGCCAGACCGGCAGGTCGGCCGGCAACGGTGGAGGGCGGTGCCGCAGGCGGTTGTACAGGCGCAGCAGCACCAGCAGCAGGATCGCGATGCCCAGTGGACGGTGCAGGTCGATCAGCATCGGCCGCAGGTGCAGCGAGGCGACCATGGTCACGCCGATGAACAGCATGGCGATGATCATCAGCGCCATGGACCAGTGCAGCACCCGCGCCAGCAGGTTGAAGTGGCCGTTGCCGGTGCTCATCGCGCGGCCTCCTTCGGTTGCTCGACATTGCCGCTGGCACGCTCGCGCTCGCGGCGGTTGAACGACTGCGAGTACACCGCCGAGCGGGCCGCCAGGATCGGATCGTCACTGCCGCGCACGCCACTGGGCAGGATCAGTGGATCGAAGTTGATCTGGCCGCAGGCACCCTGTTCCTGCGACTGCATGCGGTCCAGGCTGAGTACGCCGGCCACTACCTGGTCACGCGACGCGGGCCACGGTACCGACGGATCATCGATGGCATCGCCGGGCTCGGCGGTGGTCACGATCAGGTTCCAGCGCACCGGGCCGCTGGCCAGGCGCTGCTGCAGTTCCTGGCTGAGGAAATCGACGCTGGCCTTCTTGCGGGTTTCCGCATCCATCTCCACCACTGGCGCCTGTGGCTGCCAGCGCCAACGCACCGCGCGCTTCTGGCCCTGCGCATTGGTGAACCAGAAGCTGTTGACGCTGTTGAAGGTGGTGTCGGCCCAACTGCTGGTCCATGGCGCCGTCTTGGCCCACTGCTGGAACGCCTGCGCACTGGGGTACTTCGCCAGCACTGCCGCCATCTTCTGCGGGTCCGGCTTGCCGGTGGCTGGATCGGGAATGGAGGCGCGCGTCTGCTCGTAGAACGCCTCGGCCGTGGGCACCGCGAAGAACGGGAAGCTGTTCATCGCCATGCGCCATTCCTGGCCATCATCACTGACCATCTGCACCGCGAGGCTGCGGACGCGTGCGGTGTTGTCGGCGCCGTAGGGATCGCCGCCGCCGATCGACAACCGGCCCATTACCGGCACGCGGTGCTGCGAGAACACCCGTGCACTGGACAGGGTGGGGGCCTGCGCACTGGGTTCGAACCAACCGCTTACGCAGATGCCCTTGCTGTGCGCACGGCGGAACCCCGGGTGGGCCGGGCCGGTGGCTTCGATGGTGTCGGTGAAGCGCTGCGCGGTCAGGCGGCCGCCAATCCAGCCCGCCAGCCAGGCGAAGGCCAGCGCGACCGCACCCAGGATAAGTGCGATCAGTGCGATCCAGAGCAGGGGTGAATGCTTGCGTGGTGCGCCCGGCGTCTGGCCGGCGCGGGTGTAGCGGAAGAGCGACATGGTCGGAGTCCTGCCTTCACGGAGCGCGTGGGTGGTCGACCCACACATCCTCGCAGAACCCGGCCGCGGCCGAAATTCAATTTTTCGTCAGATTTTCCGGCCCCATCGGGGCGGGCAGCGCCGGGCAGGGCCCGGCGCCTCCCTCAGGCGTAACGCGCCTTCAGCATCGCCCATGCCGAGCGCAGCGCCAGCGCTTCGCCACCGGCCGGACGGCCCGGGCGTTCACCGTCGTTCCAGGCATACACGTCCAGGTGCGCCCAGCGCTGGCCGTCTTCCAGGAAGCGCTCCAGGTACAGCGCGGCGGTGACCGAGCCGGCCATGCGCGAACCGGCGTTGGCCAGGTCGGCGATGCCGCTGCTCAGGTAGCGCAGGTAGGGGCGCCACAGCGGCATGCGCCAGACCGGGTCGCGGGTTGCATCACCGGCCTGCAGCCACTGCTGGGCGACCGTGTCGTCGTTGCTGAAGAGTGCCGGCAGGTCCGGGCCCAGTGCGATGCGCGCGGCACCGGTGAGGGTGGCGAAGTCCAGCACCAGGTCTGGCTTCTGCTCGCCGGCGAAGGTGAGCGCGTCGCACAGGATCACGCGACCCTCGGCGTCGGTGTTGTCGATCTCCACGCTCAGGCCCTTGCGGGTGGCGATGACCTCGCCCGGGCGGAACGCATCCGGACCGATCGCGTTTTCCACCGCCGGCACCAGCAGGGTCAGGCGCACCGGCAGCCCGCGTGCCATCACCAGGCCGGCCAGGGCCAGTGCGTGTGCCGCACCGCCCATGTCCTTCTTCATGTTGCGCATGCCGTCGGCCGGCTTGATGTCCAGGCCGCCGGTATCGAAGCACACGCCCTTGCCGACCAGCACCAGCGCAGGGTCGGTTTCCTTGCCCCAGCGCAGCACGACCAGGCGCGGCGCACGGTGCGAAGCGCGACCCACGGCGTGGATGGCCGGGAAGTTCTGCTTCAGCAGTTCATCGCCGGTGATCGCTTCGACCTGCGCACCATGTGCTTCGGCCAGTGCGCGCGCGGCGTCTTCCAGCTGCTGCGGACCCATGTCTTCGGTCGGGGTGTTGACCCAATCACGCACGCGCAGGCTGGCGGCGATCAGGTCGGCCACTTCGCCGGACGGTCCTGCCACCAGCTGCGCCGGTGCGCGGTTGCGCTTGCGGTAGCGGTCGAAGCGGTAGCTGCCCAGGCCCCAGCCCAGCTGCAGCAGCGCCAGTTCGGCGGCTGGCAGTTCGTTGGCCAGCTGCCACACGCTGCCTTCCGGCAGCGCGTGCGGCGCATGCGCATAGCTGTAGGCATCGCCACGATCACCCACGCCCATCACCGCACCGGCCAGGCCATCGGCGCCGGGCAGCAGCGCTACGCTGTGTGCGCCGGCGTTGAAGCCCTGCGATGCCAGCCACGCCTGCGTGGCAGCCGGCTGGCTGTCCTTCCAGGCGGCGAACTGCTCGCGGTCCAGCACGTACAACGGCAGCGCCGCGGCGGTGTCGGCGGTGAAACCAGTGATCTCGCTCATGCGTCAGATACTCCGGGGTGCGGCGGCGTCGAGGTTGGCGTCCAACCAGTCGGCCAGGCCGGTAAGGGTGTCGAACTGCAGGTCCGGCTGCAGCTGCGGATGGGTCCAGGTGGCTGCGTCGCGGTTGATCCAGCAGCCGCGCAGGCCAGCAGCGATCGCCCCGGCCACGTCCATGTCGGCATGGTCGCCGACGTGCAGTACCTGTGCCGGTGCCACGCCCAGGCGGGTGCACGCGGCATGGAAGATGCTGGCTTCGGGCTTGGCCGCGCCGTGTTCGCGCGAACCCAGCTGGAAGGCGAAATGATGGGCCAGGCCGATCCGCTCCAGGTCGGCGTTGCCGTTGCTCAGCGCCGCCACCGGTACCCGTGCGGCAATGCGCGCCAGCGCATCGATCGCATCGGGATAGCACTCCACCTGGTTGCGCGCGGCGTAGAACACTTCATACGCCGGTTCCAGCAGGTCGAGGCTGGCACCACTGTTGTGCAGTGCTTCGTGCAGGGTCAGCCGGCGCAGCGCGCTCAGGTCGTGGTGGAGGTGCGGATGGGCGTGGTACAGCCGTTCGCGCAGTTCGCGCATCGCCTCCACCGGATACATCGCGGCGGTAGCGGGGCTGTGTTCGCACATCCACGCGTGCAGGACCTGTTCGATGCGGGCGCCGATCGGAGCGAACGGCCACAGCGTGTCGTCAAGGTCGAGGGTGATGGCTTGGACGGGGAAATTCACCCCGCCATTCTACCCCTGCCCGCGCGGGCTTTCATGCGGCGCGGCGGGCGGGGCAGCCAGGGCCGGGTCAGCGCAGGTCGTCTGCCAGTTATGCCCTTGCTCCTGCTCGTGTGGCCGCGTTACTTGTCTTCAGGCTGGCTCATTCCAGCAGCCGTGCCCAGCCCTGCATGCCGTCCAGCCGCGCCAGCACCAGCTTGATGCAGACCAGCAGGGGTACTGCCAGCAGCAGGCCGATCATGCCCCAGGCCCAGCCGAACACCATCAGTGCCAGGATCAGCACCAGCGGCGACAGCTTCATGCGCCGGCCCAGCACGATCGGGGTCACCATCTGTCCTTCCAGGGTATGCAGGGCAAGATAGGCGGCGGCTGGCAGCAGCGCCTGCAGCGGGTCGCGGAATTCAACGAAGCCCATCAGCAGCATCAGTGCCACGCCGATCAGCGGGCCGACATACGGGGCGAAATTCAGCAACGCCGCTACCGTGCCCCACAGCAGTGCCTCCTGCAGGCCGATGCCGAACAGCATCAGCACGCCAGCGAACACCAACCCGACCAGCGTATTGATCACGCTGATGGTCAGCACATAGCGCGAGACCTCGCGCTCGATCGAACGCAGGATGTCACTGGTGAAGCGCTGCTGCTGGCGGTTGGGGAACAGGGCGATGGCCGCGCGCTGCAGGCTCTGCCCATAGATCATGAAGAACAGCGTGAGCAGCACCACCGCCAGCACCGAGGCAGCCAGCCGCGGCGCGCGGGTCAGCATGCGATACGGATCGTCCAGCTGGGTGCGGATCACCTGCACCTTGTGGTTGCTGTCACCACCGGCCACACGGGCGAAGTTTTCAGCCGCCTGGTTCGCCTGCTGCACCGGCTTGGTCAGGTCCTGCACCTGGCGGGCCACCTTGCGCAGCTGTTGCGGGGCTTCCTGTGCCCATTCCATCGCTGGGCCGATCAGCTGCACGGCCAGCGAACCGGTCACACCCAGGCCGGCGCCGAGGATCAGCAGCGCACCCAGTGCACGCGGAATCCACAGTTTCTGCAGCAGGCGCAGGATTGGATTGCCGACCAGCGCGAAGAACATCGCCAGCAGCACCGGCAGGATGATGTCCTGCGCCGCCCATAGCGTGTAGCCCACTGCCAGGGTCGCCAGCACCACCAGCGACATCGGCCCGCGCGGGCGCGACGGCGGGGGCAGCGGTGCTTCGGGTTGCCCGGGGTCGGCCGGTGACGGGGACAGGAGGGACTCGCTCATCGACGCATCAACCGGAAAGGGGTGCGCATTATCCGCCGGCCGCGATCGGCGCGGCGGATTACATGCATCAACGTTCGGACAGCTCGGTGGCCGCTTCGGCCGGCCGCGGTTCGCGCAGTTCCGGTTCGGACACGGGGCGCGCTGCCGGCGCAGCTCGCTCGGCGGTCGCCGACGTTGCCGCCTGTGCCTGTTCGCTGGCCTCGTCAGCTTCCTCGGCCGCATCGTCGGCAGTGGCCGCGGCCTGCGCCGCCATCGCCGTGGCGAACGCGGCCTGTGCACTGGCGAACAGGTTCGAGACCGAACCGACCATCTGCAGCCAGCGGGCACCGTTGACCTTGCCCGGCACTTCCAGCTTGCCGGCGATGAAGCCACCGGCCAGGCCGACCACCACGATGCGCAGCGGCGACCAACCCTGTCGCCAGACCTGGCTGAGCGTGGACCAGTGGTCCTGGGTCTCGCCCAGGCGCACGGTCACCACCTGTTCGCAGCGCTTTACCCGCCGCTGCAACGCGCCGAACTTCATGGCTTGCCCTCGGGCAGCTGCACGCCGGCATCGGGGTCGTCTTCGCTGGGTTCGTCAAACAGGCCCAGGCGAGACAGCTGGCGCCGGGTGGCGTGCATGCCGGTGTGGTGGAAGAAGTAGGACACCCGCCAGATCGCATAGCCGGTGACGGCCAGGCTCAGCAGGGAGGTGATCAGCAGGGCCTGCAGCCAACTCAGGCCCCAGCTCTGCAGCAGCGCGATGAGGGTGGCGGCCATCAACAGCCACGCCGAGGCACCAAATACGATCGCCACGCCGGCCCAGGCCAGCGCACGACCGAACGCACTGCGTGCCAGCGCGAAATCGGCCGAGGCCAGCCGGCGCAGTGAACGCACCGTGTGCTTGGCCGAATCGGCAGCGGCACGACCGGCCGCGCCGACCTGGCGGATGCTCTCATCCAGCGGCGGGGTGGCCGCCGGATCAGGCGCTTGCGTGTTGTCTTCGCTCACGCTGCGGCTTACTTGTCGCTGCTGCCGCGGGCCAGCTTGGCGATGATCCAGCCGGCAGCGAAGGCGACGCCGAACGAAGCCAGCGGACGCTCACGGATCAACTCGGCGGCGCTGTCGATCAGATCCTTGCCCTTGTCCATCAACGCGTCGACCTGCTCCTTGGCGGCGGCACCACCAAATTCGGCAGCGGCCAGGCCGGACAGCGCGCTGTCGGACAGTTCCGCCTTGACGTTGGCCTTGCCGATGCGCAGTTCGTCGCTGGCTGCACCGGTTGCGCCCTTGATCGCACCGCCGGCAGCGCTGGCGGCCTGCTTCAGGTGGGAACCGGCTTCACCCAGGTGTTCCTTCAGGTTCTCGGTATTGGTGGGGCTCATCGAATCACTCCTGTTGCGATGGGGGAACGGGTGTCGGCGGTGCCGACCTGGACTGACAGCAATAGCATTGCCGGGGTATAGGGGGTGTTACGGCAGGGCGATCAGCGCATCACGAGCTGGCCCTGCTGCTGGCCATTGTTGCGCAGCACGCGTACCACCAGGGTCGGCGGGCGCTGCTGGAAATTGGCACGCCAGCTGGCCAGGTCGGCGAATTCACCCACGGTGGCGTCGGTGATGATGTCGCCCTGCTGCAGGCCGTTGGTGGCCGCGCGGCTGCCACGCTTGACCTCGCTGACCAGCACGCCGCCGACACCCGACTGCCGCAGCGACTCGGGCAGGTCGACGAAGGTGGCACCGGTCAGCCGTGGGTCCAGGCTCTCGCCGGTGACCGCACGCGCCTGTTCCTTCAGCGTGGCCTTGATCTGCACGGGCTTGCCTTCGCGGCGTACGTCCAGCGTCATCGGGCTGCCGACCGCGGCCAGGCCTTCGACGTTGTGCAGGGCTTCGGCGCTGTCCACGCGTTGGCCGTTGGCCGAGACCACCACGTCGCCCGGCTTCAGCCCGGCTGCGGCAGCGGCCGAACCGGCCAGTACGCGGGTGATCAGCGCACCACGCGTTTCGCCCAGGCCCAGCCCCTGCGCGATCTGCGCGGTCAGGTTCTGGCTCTCCACGCCCAGCGTGCCGCGCACCACCACGCCGTGCTTGACCAGCTGGTCGACCACGCTGCGCGCCAGGTTCGAGGGAATCGCCAGGCCCAGGCCGATGTTGCCGGCCATGCTGCCCTGCGGGTTGAAGCTGGCCGTGTTGATGCCGACCAGCTGGCCCTGCAGGTCGACCAGCGCGCCACCCGAGTTGCCCGGGTTGATCGACGCGTCGGTCTGGATGAAGTTCTGGTAGCCCAGCCCGCGGATGCCGCTGCGGCCCACCGCCGAGACGATGCCGGACGTGACCGTCTGGCTGAAGCCGAACGGATTGCCGATGGCCACCACGAAGTCGCCCACCCGCAGCTGGTCGCTGTTGCCGAGCTTGATGTCGGTCAGGTTCTGCGCCGGAATGCGGATCAGCGCGATGTCGGTATCGCGGTCCGAACCGAGGAATTCGGCCTTGACCGTGCGCCCGTCGGCCAGCGTCACCTGCACGTCGTCGGCGTTGTCGATGACATGGTGGTTGGTCAGCACCAGGCCCTCCTTGGCGTCGATGATGACGCCCGAGCCTAGCGATTCGTTGATGCGCTCCTGCGGGATGTCCGGGAACAGGCGCCGGAAGAACGGGTCGTTGAAGAAGGGGTTGCGCACGCGCACCACCTGCTTGGTATTGACGCTGACCACGGCCGGCATCGCCTTCTCCAGCATGGGCGCCAGTGACGGAACCTGCTGCCCGGCCACTGCGGCTGGCAGTGCCGCCATGGTCGGCACTACCGCTGGAAGCGGCGCGGCATCGGCACGGTTGTCCAGGTGGGCGTTGATGCCGGTGGCAACGAAACCACCGAAGGCGGCGGCGATTGCGAGCGTGAGCAGGGTAGGTAGCGGTCGCATGGGGGTCGGTTCGCAGGCGGGAATGGGGGCGGTTCGGCTCTACGGTAAAACAAGCTGAATGAGTGTGTCGCGATCTGGATAAATGCGCCATGAAAAACACTTGCGCGAACGGTGGGTCCGGAGCCGGGCACCGGATCCGCGGTGACACCCAGCGAGGTGATCAGGACACCTCTGAAAGCCACCCTTCGCCGCGCGGACACAGTCGGATACTTGCGCAGTTCCGCGCAGGGAGGTGCCGCACTGCGCCACAACGCATGCCTGTCGCTGCACGTGCGCAGGCATGCGCGGCGGCGTCGATCAACCCGGTGGTTGGCGTGGCACAGTCCTTAAAAAAAGGGGTTTCCTGAAAACCCGCCGCACCGACGGGGGTGGTCGACTACACCATCGTCGTCGCAGCAGATGCGATTGCTGGCGCATGCCCCGTTCCACGATCGTCAATGTCGGTATAGCATCGCCCCGTTTTGATACTTAAGGCCCGCAGGAGGGCAACATGAGCAACGGTAATGGTGTGTCGGTCGTGACCGACGCCGTCGAGAACGTCAAAGAAACCGCCACCAACGTTGGCGAGACCATCGCCCACGCTGCCGAAGACGCAGTGAAGTCGGTCAAGAAGACCGTCAAGCGCGCCACCAAGGCTGCCGGTACCCGCGTTGCCAAGGCCAAGAAGGCCGTGGCCAAGGTCGAGAAGACCGTGGCCAAGAAGGCTGAAAAGGCTGCCAAGTCGGTCGGCAAGACCGTTGCCAAGGCCAAGAAGAAGCTGGAAGCCGCCAAGAAGAACGCCAAGGCCGAAGCCGCTGCCCTGAAGAAGGAAGTGGCCAAGAAGAAGGCAGCTGCAGGCAAGGCTGTGACCAAGAAGGCCGCCGCTGCCAAGAAGACCACCAAGGCTGCCGGCAAGAAGGTCGCCACCGTGAAGAAGGCCGCTACCAAGAAGGCCGCCGTCGCGAAGAAGACCGTTGCCAAGAAGACCGCGGCCGCCAAGAAGGTTGTCGGCAAGAAGGTCGCCACCGCCAAGAAGGCTGTGGCCAAGAAGACCGTCGCTGCCAAGAAGGTCGCCGGCAAGAAGGCTGTGGCTGCGAAGAAGGTTGTCGGCAAGAAGGTTGCCGCCACCAAGAAGGTCGCCACCAAGAAGACCGCCGCCGCCAAGAAGGTTGTCGGCAAGAAGGCTGCCGTCGCCAAGAAGGCCGTCGGCAAGAAGACCGCGGCTGCCAAGAAGGTTGTCGGCAAGAAGACCGCCGTTGCCAAGAAGGCAGTTGGCAAGAAGGTTGCCGCCACCCGCAAGACGGTTGCCAAGAAGGCTGCCCCGCTGAAGAAGGTCGCCTCCAAGAAGGCTCCGGCCAAGAAGGCCGTGCGCAAGGTCGCCAAGCGCAAGTAATCGCGCCCTGACCGAAGGCCCTGCCACCCATCGGGTGGTGGGGCCTTTCGCGTTTCCGGGACACGGTCTGGGGCAAGATGCAGATTCTTCCCACCGGAGCCTCCAGGCATGCGTGGTATCGACTTCAGTTCCTGGCAGGGCGTGCTGTCCACCTTGGCCGGCCTGGTCCTGATCACCCTGCTGGGCGTGGGCATCCGCCTGCTTGTCATGCAGACCCTGCAGCAGCGCCGCGAGCGCGAGAACCGGCAGATCAACGAACGGCTGCGCACGCTGATGGCGGCCTACAAGACCCTGGGCGGTTCGTTCACCGGCGAACTGGGGGTGGATCCCAGCCATCGGCGCGACCTGCGCCAGCGCGAAGGGGCCGACGGCATCGCCGAGCCGCGTTCGGACCGCGCGCGCCGCATCCGCGATGCCGTCGAGGCCGCGCTGTCGGACATCCTGCTGCTGGGCACCGACGAACAGGTGCGGCTGGCCACGCGTGCCGCCAACGAGCTGGCACAGGGGCGGCCGGTGCATACCCACGAACTGGTGGTCTCGCTGCGCGACTTCGTGCGCGAGGCGCTGGACCTGGCGCCGATTCCGGCCGACCTGCAGATACCGCCGCAGGGGCCGACCCGGCCTGGTGCCAGCGGTGGCAGCAAGGGCCGCAACGACGGTGACGCCAAGGGCGGTCGTGCGGGTGGTGGTGGAGGTGGCGGAATGGGCGCCGGGATGGGGGGCATGGGCCTCGGCGCCGGCGCCGCTCTGGGCGCCGGCCATGCTGCTGCCAGCGATGAAACGGACGCGCGCTGAGCACGTCCGCCCGGTTCAGCGCGTCAGTTCGTAGATCGGCACGAAGCCGCCGTAGATCATCCGCGCGCCGTCGAACGGCATCGGATTCTTCGTTGGATCAAACCGCGGGTCTTCCATCATCTTCGCCATGCCGGCGTCGCGGGTCGGCTTGTCCGGCCATTCGATCCAGGAGAACACAACCGTCTCATCCGGCGTGGCTTTCACCGCGCCGAAGAAATCGGTGGTCTTGCCGTGCGGTACGTCATCGCCCCAGCACTCGACCACGCGAAGCGCGCCGTACTCGATGAAAACGGGATCACCCGTGCGTGCGTGGGCGAGGAACTTCTCCTTGTTGGCGGTGGGCACCGCCAGGACGAAACCATCGATGTAGCTCATTGCCTGCCTCCGGTTGGACCGCGCCACATGCACGGCCTTCAAGTACCCGACGAACCAGGGCGCCGTGGATCGACAGCCTGTGTGCGCCTGTTCAGCCCGGGCCACCGGGCAGCGGCGCCAGCACTGTATCCGGTGGCTGCTGGCCGGCCAGGTGGCGCACGAAGTAGTCCCACATGCGGTGCGTGTAGGTAGCGTCGTTGCGGAACAGTTCGTGGTCCTGCCGGGCCAGGTACAGCAGGTCGTAGCTGCGCTGGGCCTTGTTCAGGGCGGCGGCCAGCTGCAGGGTCAGCGCCGGTGGCGCGTTCTCGTCCAGTTCGCCATAGACCAGCAGCAGATGCCCGCGCAGGTTGCCGGCCAGTGCCGCATTGTCGAGCCCGGCAAAGGGCGCCGGCACGCCATCGGCCATGGCCGTAGCTGGCAGCACGCCACCGAACAGCCGGTCCATGCCGTGCAAGGCGCCGCCGTACATGCCCTGGAAATTGTGGCTGCCGGCCGAGGCCACGCCCACTTTGTAGAACGCCGGATAGCGCAGCAGGGCACGTGCTGCACTATAGCCGCCGAACGAATGCCCATAGATGCCGACCCGTTGCAGGTCGATGCCCGGGTAGCGTTCGCCCAGTTGGCGCAGTGCAGCCACATGGTCATCCAGCTGCTCATCGGCGCCCTGCAGGAAGCTGCTGTCATGGAACGCCTTGTCGCGGCCGCCGGTGCCACGCGCATCGATGCTGACCACCATGAAGCCGAGTTCGGCGAGGCTGGCGCGTGCCACCGGGTTCAAGGCAGACACGGCCTCGGCGTAGGTCACCGGCGCATTGCTGATGAAGGAACCACCGTACATCGCGTCGATCACCGGGAAGTTGCCGTCATCGCGATAGCCACGGGGCAGGTAGACGGTGGCGAAGATCGGTGTGCGCCCATCGGCGGCCAGCAGGCGCTCGCGCCGTGGTGCGCGCCAGCCGGCAGCAACGATCGTGCTGTCATCGACTGTTTCCAGCACCATCACTTCACGACCGTCATCGCTGGCCCGCAGCACGGTGCGTGGTGGCTGGTCGAGACGGGAGACGGTATCCACCAGATAGCTACCGCCAGGCGACAGCGCCTGTGGGGGGCGCCCGCCGAACAGCGCGCCGGTACCGGCATCGGCCATGTGATCGTTGCCATCGGCGGCCAGGCGCTGGATCGGACCGCCCTGCAGCGATACCCGGTACAGGCCGCGCAGGTAGGGGTCGCCACCGTGGACGCCGCCGGCGCTGAAGTACGCCCAGCCACCCGCAGCATCCACACCCAGCAGGTCACGCACCACCCATTTGCCGCGGGTGAGCTGGCGCAGCACCTTGCCATCGGACAGGCGCACCCGGTACAGATGGCCCCAGCCATCGCGCTGCGAGAACCACACCGCGGTGTCCCGCCCGGGCAGGATGGCCACCGCGGGCCGGTTGTAGGAATACACGTTGAGCTGCAGGCGAGTGTCGCTGGCTTCTTCCAGAACGGTGCGCAATGCACCGCTGTTTGCATCGATCTCCACCAGGCGCAGCTTGCGCGGTGTGTCGAAGTGCGCGATCACGGCATATAACCGATCACCGTCCCAACCCAGGATGCCGGCCTCGCTGAGCGTGTTCCAGCCCTCGGGCAGCGCGATGTCATGCTGCCTGCCGCTGAGGATATCGATCACATACAGGCTGTCGCGCACCTGCTGCGCATCGCCCAGCACGCCCAGCTTCACGGTATGCACGCGAGGGCGCGCATCGCTGGCCGGCGTGCTTTCAAGATAGGGGTAGTCCAGCAGTGCACGTTCGTCATAGCGGATACCGGCCACGTAGCGGCCATCCGGTGACCAGCCGACCGCGAACGGTCGTACCGGCAACCGGCCCTGACGGCGCGGAATACCCCGCAGGGCAAAGTCGGGCAGTACGCCATAGCCATGGCTGGATTCTCCACCGGTGGTCAGCGCACGTGCTGGCGTTGCGGGCGACTGCAGCCACAGGTTGTTGTCGCGGACCTGCAGCCACGCATCGCCAGCAGGCGAAGGCAATGCGTTGGCCGGTGGCTGCGGATCCTGCGAGCGCGTGCATTCCCAGCGCGGCCATCGGCAGTCGACGGGCAGCTCTCCACTGAGCCGGAGGCGCAGGCCACTGTCCGCCAGCTGCACGCTGGCCAGGCGCAGGCGCGGTCCGCTGGCACCGAGGGGCGCAACCGCGGCGTCCAGTGCGGCAGGCTCGAACAGGATCTGACGGCTGGCCTTTGCCGGATCGACCAGTACCGCCTGGCGCCGGCCCTGCACGTCTTCGCGTTCGTACCAGAAGCGTCCATCGGCCAGCCAGTGGGGCAGGACCGAAGCATTGCGCAGCGCACCGCGCAGATGACTGTCATGCACGCGTTCGGCGCGCTGGTAGTCAGCCGCCTGCTGCGCGTGCGCAGCGTGGATCGGAAACAGGAGGGCAGCGCAGGCCAGGAGTGCGGCGCGGACAGGCATCAGCAGCGGATCGGAAACGTGCAAGGCAACCTCCTGTTGCAATCGACGACGACTCACAAATGCACGCGCGCGGCGCGCGTATGCCAGAAAGAGCCTGAATCAAGCCCAAAAATTCAGCAATGCGAAGACGGCTGTTTTCAGGGAGCGTTGTGGCGGATAACGGAGAATTTACATTTCCGATGCGATGGCGCCTTGGCGCTGCTGCAGACCATAAGAAAGTAAAGGTGTACCCCCATGAAGAATTCGCTGATTGCTCTGGCTCTGGCCGCTGCCCTGCCGTTCACCGCTTCGGCTGCTGAGAACCTGTCGTACAACTACGCTGAAGCCGATTACGCCAAGACCGACGTCGATGGCATCAAGGCTGACGGCTGGGGCGTGAAGGGTTCCTACGGCTTCCTGCCGAACTTCCACGCGTTCGGTGAATACAGCCGTCAGGAAGTCGACCACACCAACATCAAGGTTGACCAGTGGAAGGTCGGTGCCGGCTACAACGTCGAAATCGCTCCGTCGACCGACTTCGTTGCCCGCGTTGCCTACCAGAAGTTCGATCGCAAGCACGGCCTGGACTTCAACGGCTACAGCGCTGAAGCCGGTATCCGCACCGCCTTCGGTGCCCACGCCGAGGTCTACGGCATGGTCGGCTACGAAGACTACGCCAAGAAGCACGGCGTCGACATCGACGGCCAGTGGTACGGCCGCCTGGGTGGTCAGGTCAAGCTGAACCAGAACTGGGGCCTGAATGGCGAGCTGAAGATGAACCGCCACGGCGACAAGGAATACACCGTCGGCCCGCGCTTCAGCTGGTAATTGCTTCCTCGGCGCGCCTGCGCGCTGAAGTTGCCTCGACAGGCCCGGCCCACGCCGGGCCTGTTGCGTTGTAGCGACCCGAAACCGCAGCTGAGCGTGGTCGGGTCGTCTTGCTGCGTTGCAATAAATTGGATTCCGCTGTCCCCGGGGCCGGCCTACGGTGGGTACTTCGTACCGCCGGATCCGCACGATGCCGCCTGTCGTTCCAGCTCTGCCCCCCGCTCAGCCCCGCTGCTTGGCCATGCTGGCGCCGCATCCCGTGCTGCGTCTGGGGGTGGAGGTGGTGCTGCGCCAGCATGGCGGCATGCAGGTGTGCGGAAGCTTCGCCGACGAAGCCGAGCTGCTTGCGTTGCTGGATCGTCAGCCGGGCTGCATCGACCTGTTGCTGATCGATGTGCTGGCGCCCTGGGGCCCCGGGCAGGGCCTGGCCCTGCTGCTGCGGTTGTCGCAGCGCTGGCCGCTGTTGCCAGTGCTGGTGCTGTCTGCCCACTGCAACGCCAGCACGGTGACCATGGCCATGCAGGCCGGCGCGCGCGGATTCCTGTCCAAGTGCGCCACGCCGGAAATGCTGCTGCGTGCGGTCGATGTGCTGGCGCGTGGTGGCCGCTTCGTCCCCCCGGAAGTGCGCACGCAGTTGAGCCGATCGCGGCTTCGGCGCCCCTCCGCGCCCGTGCTCACGCCCTTGAGCCGACGCGAACGCGAGGTACTGCGGCTGGTTCTGCAGGGCTGCACCACCGGCGAGGTCGCACGGCGCTTCGGACGCACGGCCAGTACGGTCAGCACGCAGAAGCGCACGGCCTACGAAAAACTGGGCATCCAAAGTGACAGTGAACTGTTCCGCATCCGGCATCTGCTCGAATGCGGATGAGCGGTCTTACTCGCCCTGGTACTGCTTCTCTTCCACCAGTGCCGAACCGGCCACGCGGTTGATCTCGTTCTTCACCTGCACGCGCTCGCCATTGGTGCCGTAGACACCGCGCGCCAGCTGGATGAACGCATCGTCGAACACCTGGGCCGCTTCCTTGTCGCGCAGCTGGTCCTGGATGTCCCACATGCGCTCGTTGATCGCCTTCAGCTGCTGCTTCAGCGCGGCCAGTGCCGGCTGTGCCTGCAGCTGCTGCTGCAGCAACGGCAGCAGGCCATCCAGCTCGGTGCGCACGTTGGCCAGCTTGGCGGCATCGTCGATGCGCTCGGCCTTGATCTCGAGAATGGTGATCTTGTCGATCAGCTCGCCGATCGATACCGGAGTCAGGATGGCGTCCACGCAGTTGGTCCCTTTGAACAAGGCGCCATGATACCGCGCCGGTGGTACCCGGCCCCGGTCTGCCGGATTTACGCCGAATTTGCGCTGCGGGCCCGGCAGCACCCTCGATCCGTTACGGCTACGCCCCCGACACTGCCGTCCCGGCGGTCAGACCGCCTTCGACGAGGAAAACAGTGCAGTGAACAGCAAGGGGACTATGGCGACGGTAGTGGCCGCGCTGGCAGGGCTGCTCGGCATCGGCAGTGCGCAGGCACAGGCGCAGGTGAGCGGCAGCATGGCGTTGACCAGTGATTACGTGTGGCGTGGCAGCTCGCAGAGCGATGGCGACCCGGCCGTACAGGCGGGCGCGAAGGTCACGGTGGCATCGGGCTGGTACGCCAGCGTGTGGGGGTCCAACGTTTCGTTCAGGCCGGACAACGGCGCGCGCAGCGAATTCGATCTGGTCGCAGGCTGGTCGGGCGCGCTGGCCACGGACTGGACGCTGGACGCCAACCTGACGCGCTACCTGTATCCGGACACGGGCCGCGCGCTGGACTGGACCGAACTCAACACCACGTTGACCTGGAAGCAGCGCGCCTGGCTGCAGGTCGCGCACTCCAACGATGCGCTGGCCGGTGGCCATCGTGGTACCTATGCCCAGCTCGGTGTGCGTGTGCCGCTGCACGAGCGCTTCCGTCTGGAAGCGGCGGTGGGCCAGTACTGGTTGGCCACCGCGCAGGGGCCGGATTACCTGCATGGCCAGCTCAGTGCCATTGCCACGCTGACGCCGGCGTGGGAGCTGCGTGCCACCGTGCATGACACGGACAACGCAGCCAAGCGCCTGTTCCCCGGCAACGCCGGTGGGCGATGGGAGCTGGCGCTGCAGGGCAGCTTCTAACCGGCCATCGAAGCCTGGCGTGCACGCAGCGCGCCGGGCAACCACAGCAGCAGCGCCAGCACGGCCACGGCAGCACCGGCCACGCAGACGCCGGTCCAGCCGAAGCGCTGGTAGACCTGTGCCGACAGCAGCGAACCCAGCGAACCGCCGATGAAGTAGCCGGTCATATAGCCGGCATTGAGGCGATTGCGTGCCGCCGGTTGCAGCGCATAGATCAGGTTCTGGTTGCTGACGTGCAGCAGCTGCGCGGCCAGGTCCAGCACCACCACGCCCACCAGCAGTGCCAGCAGCGAGTGCGCGGACAACCCCAGCGGCAGCCACGACAGCAGCAACAGCAGCAGTGCGATGGCGGTGGCGCGACCGGTCTGGCCACGGTCGGACATGCGCCCGGCCAGGCCGGCGGCCAGTGTGCCGGCCGCGCCCACCAGGCCGAACAGGCCGATGGTGGCGTCGCTGTAGGCGTAGGGCGGCTGTGCCAGCAGGAAGGCGAGCGGTGTCCAGAAGATCGCGAACATGGCGAAGCTGCAGGCGCCCAGCAGGGTGCGCTGGCGCAGCACCGGTTCCTGCACGAACAGCACGCCGATCGAGCGCAGCAGTGCGAAGTAACCGAGGCCGGCGCTGTGGTGGAAACGCGGCAGGCCGCGCTGCAGCGCCAATGCGGTCAGTACCAGGGTGCCGGCAGCGATCGCATATACCAGGCGCCAGTCGCCCAGGCTGGAAAGCAGGCCAGCGACGGTGCGCGCCAGCAGGATCCCCAGCAGCAGGCCACTCATCAGCGTGCCGACCACGCGCCCGCGATGCTCGGGGGCAGCCAAGGTGGCCGCGAAGGGCACCAGCACCTGTGCCACCACCGAGAACAGGCCGGTGATCGCAGTGCCGACCAGCAACCAGGTCAGCGACGGCGCACAGGCACTGATCACCAGCCCGCCCGCCGACAGCAGGCTCATCACCACGATCAGGCGGCGGCGCTCGAACAGGTCTCCCAGCGGCACCAGCAGGATCAGTCCGGCGGCATAGCTCAGCTGCGCGGCGGTGACCACCATGCCGACCTGGCCGAATGGCACGCCGAAGGCATCGGCGATGGTGTGCAGCAGTGGCTGCGCATAGTAGTTGCTGGCCACCGCCACGCCGGTAGCGATCGACATCAACAGCACCTGCCAGCGGTGCAGAGGGGGAAGGGTGGGGCTCACGTGGCAGTCCAGGATGCGGGTTGCACAGTGTCCGCCTGCTGCAGTGATGATGGAAATGAATCATCATCATCCTTGCCATCTGGAAACGAGATAGTTCGGTGAACCTCAAGCAGCTCGAGTTTGCCGTTGCCCTTGCCGAGGAGGGCAATTTCACCCGTGCCGCAGAACGTTGCCACGTGGTGCAGTCCGCACTCAGCCACCAGATTGCCTACCTGGAGCAGGAACTGGGCACGCCGCTGTTTGAACGCCTGCCGCGGCAGGTGCGGGCGACGGCAGCCGGTGAGGCGCTGCTGGTGCACGCACGCCAGGTGCTGGCCAGCCTGCGCCACCTGCGCGCCGACGTGGCGGCGGTGAGCGGCGAGGTGCGCGGGCTGCTGGCGATCGGGCAGATTTCCTCGCTGACCGACATTGACGTGGTGGCGATGCTGGCCGCCTTCCAGCAGGTGCATCCCCAGGTGGAATTCCAGTTGCGGGTGGACAAGAGCGAGGACCTGATCGCACAGGTGCAGTCGCGCGAACTGGACGTGGCACTGGTGGGGTTGGCGCCCTCCGCGGCGCTGGACGGGGTCTGCCACAGGATGCTGCAGGAAGAAGACCTGGTGGCGGTACTGGCCCCCTCGCATCGGCTGGCCCGGCGCAAACGGTTGCCTTTGACCACGCTGCAGGATGAAGCGCTGGTCGACTTCCCGCGCGGTACCGGTGCGCGGCGGCAGACCGACGATGCGTTCGCTGCTGCTGGCCTGCCGCACACGGTACGCTTCGAGGTCAATCTGATGGAACTGGTCGAGCGCTTCGTCCGCCATGGGCTGGCGGTCGGCATCGTGCCGGCGTTGATCGCCGAAGGCTTTGAAGGCGTGGTGCGGATTCCGCTGCAGCCGACCCCGACCCGCCGCGTGCACCTGGTCTGGCAACGGCTGCCGACGCCCGCGGCACGGGCGTTCGTGGACGCCGTGCTCAGCCGCGCAGGCGCAGGCTCAGGCCCTTGAGGAAGTTGCGCAGCATCTGGTCCAGGCAACGCCGGTAGTTGGTGTGCCCGGGCTGGCGGAACAGCGCGCCGACTTCCGACTTGGAGACGTTGAAACCGGCGCTGGCGAAGATCTCCATCAGATCGACGTCGCGCAGCTGGAACGCCACGCGCAGCTTCTTCAGCACCAGGTTGTTGTCGATGCGGGTTTCCACCGCACGCTGCGGCTGGCTCTCGTCGCGACCGCGCAGGTGCACGATCAGGCCGTCGAGGAAGTGCGCCAGCGCGCTGTCGCTCATCGCTTCGAAACCGGCTTCGTCCTCGCGGCGCAGCCAGGCCTTCACCTGTTCGGGATCCACGGCGAAGGCCGGGTCGGCCATCTGGCACAGGGTCACCACGTGGTGGTCGCCCAGGTCCAGGGAGTAGCGCACGCTGCGCAGGACATCATTGTTGATCATGGCCCAATTGTACCGGTCACCCCGGCAGGCGGGGCCGGATCTGGCCGATCAGGCAACGCAACCCCCGGCCGACGGTGCCAGAATGGGGGTCTGGTTTTCCCCCTGGAGTTGCCTGATGACCCGCACTGTCCTGATTACCGGCGCCACGTCCGGCTTCGGCGCCGCCGCCGTCCACCGCTTCGCCCAGGCGGGCTGGAAGGTGATCGCCACCGGCCGCCGCAGTGAACGCCTGCAGCCGCTGGTCGAGCGCTACGGCAAGGACGTGGTGCATGCCGCCGCCTTCGACATCCGTGATCCGATTGCGATGGAAGCGGCGCTGCTGGCACTGCCGCCGGCCTTCGGCGAGATCGATCTGCTGGTCAACAACGCCGGCCTGGCGCAGGGCACCGCGCCGGCACAGAGCGCCAGGTTGTCGGACTGGACCACGATGATCGACACCAACATCACCGCGCTGGTGACCCTGACCCACCACCTGCTGCCGCAGCTGGTGGAGCGCAAGGGCGCGATCATCAATATTTCGTCGGTGGCCGGCGTCTACCCGTACCCGGGTGGCAACGCCTACGGTGGCACCAAGGCCTTCGTCAGCCAGTTCTCGCTGGGCCTGCGTTCGGACCTGCACGGTACCGGCGTGCGCGTGACCACGATCGAGCCGGGCATGGCCGAAACCGAGTTCACCGTGGTGCGTACCCATGGCGACCAGGCTGCGTCGGACAAGCTCTATACCGGCGCCAACCCGATGACCGCAGAGGACATCGCAGAGCAGATCTTCTGGGTGGCCAGCCTGCCGCCGCACCTGAACATCAATCGCCTGGAACTGATGCCGGTCAGCCAGTCGTTTGCCGGCTTCCAGGTTGCCCGCGAAGGCTGACCTGTACCGTGCGTCCTGTAGAGCCGAGCCCATGCTCGACTGCTGCTCTCGCCTTCACCAACGCAAAAAAAAGCCGGGCAATGCCCGGCTTTTTCCATTCAGACCCGACAGGTCACTGTGCCTTGATCGCCATCGCCTGCAGGCCAGTGCCATCCAGCTTCTGCTTGGCTTCGGACAGTTCGCCGGCGCTGCCATACGGCCCCATGCGCACGCGGTATACGGTCTTGCCGTTGATCTGTGCTGATTCCACGCGAGCCGCAAGTCCCATCATCGCCAGCTTGGCCTTGGTCGCTTCGGCATCGCCGGAGGCACCGAAGGCGCCTGCCTGCAGGATGTAGCGGGCATTGTCGGCGGCCGCCGGTGCGGCAGCGGCCGGGGTACCCGCCGTTGCCGGTGCCGTTTCCGCGCGCGCCGCTGGAGTGGCGGCGGCGGTGCTGGTCGAGGCCGGGGCCGTGCTGGCCGGCGGCGTTGCCGCGGCAGGACGTTCACTCAGCGGTGCCGGCAGCGGACGGCTGGTGGCGGTCACCTGCGCGGTGCTGGCCACGCTGGCGGTGGCCGTCGGTGCCGGCGCAGCGGTTGCGGCCGGAACCGGCTTGCCCTCCAGTGCCGCCTGCGCGCGCTGCGCTTCGGCCTTGGCCCGGCGCTGGTCTTCGGCACGTGCGCTGGCGGCCAATTCGGCATCGGACATCTCGACTTCCTTGCCCGGCAGCAGGGTGTAGAAGTCGTACTGGGTGGCGGCCGGCTTTTCCGGTTCGGCCGGCTTCGGCGTGGCCGGCTGCGCGGCCGGCTGGGTGCCGACATCGCCGTCGGCATCAGCGACCGGGGCCGGCTGCGCGTTCGGGTTCGGCTGTGGAACGGCGCGCAGGAAGCCATCGCCTTCGCCCTTGAACAGGTTCGGCGCCGCCAGGAACACCACGGCCGCAATCGCCACGCCAGCGACCAGCCACACCCATCCGGGTGTGCCCTGGCTGCTGCTGTTGCGTCGTGCCTGGTTTTTGCCGCGTCGTGCTGCCATGTGTACTGCGTCTCCTGATGCTTACATTTTTTCCGGGGCGCTGACGCCCAGGAGTTCGAGGCCGTTGGCCAGCACCTGGCGCGCGGCGCAGGCTAGGGTCAGTTTGGCGTTGCGATCGGCGGCATCTTCCACCAGCACCGGCGTCCCGTGATACCACGTGTGGAACGCGTGCGCCAATTCACGCAGGTACTGCGCCACCAGATGCGGTTCCAGCGCCACGCCGGCCGCCTCCACCACTTCCGGGTACCGCGAGATCTCGTTCATCAGCAGCAGCGAAGCGTCGTCGGCCAGGCGGCCGAGGTTGGCCAGGCCGTTGCCCTGTTCGTACACCAGGCCCTTCTCCTGCGCCTGGCGCAGCAGGCTGCAGACGCGGGCGTGCGCGTACTGCACGTAGAACACCGGGTTGTCGTTGCTCTGCTGGCGGGCCAGGTCGATGTCGAAGGTCAGCTGCGAATCGGGCTTGCGCGCGATCAGGAACCAGCGGGTCGCATCGCGGCCGGCTTCCTCGATCAGGTCGCGCAGGGTGAAGTAGCTGCCGGCACGCTTGGACAGCTTCACTTCCTCGCCGCCACGCATGACGGTGACCATCTGGTGCAGCACGTATTCCGGCCAGCCCTGCGGAATGCCCACTTCCATCGCCTGCAGGCCGGCGCGCACGCGTGCCAGCGAGCCGTGGTGGTCGGCGCCCAGCTCGGTGATCGCGCGCTCGTAGCCGCGCTGCCACTTGGACAGGTGGTAGGCCACGTCCGGCACGAAGTAGGTGAAGGTGCCGTCGGACTTGCGCATCACGCGGTCCTTGTCGTCACCGAAGTCGGTGCTGCGCAGCCACAGCGCGCCACCTTCCTCGTAGGTGTGGCCCGAGGCCTGCAGCTTGGCGACCGCTTCAGCGACCTTGCCGTCGGCGTACAGCGAGCTTTCCAGGAAGTAGATGTCGAAGTCGACGCCGAACGCGGCCAGGTCCAGGTTCTGCTCGTTGCGCAGGTAGGCCACGGCGAAGCGACGGATCGCCTGCATGTCGTCCGGGTCCTTGGCGCCGACCACGGTGCTGCCTTCCAGGTCGACGCTGGCGCCGGCCATGTAGGCGCGGGCGACGTCGGCGATGTACTCACCGCGGTAGCCACCTTCCGGCCAGCCGTCCTGGTCCGGCGCGATGCCCTTGATCCGCGCCTGGGTGGACAGCGCCAGGTTCTCGATCTGCACGCCGGCGTCGTTGTAGTAGAACTCGCGCTTGGCGTTCCAGCCGTTCGCATCGAGCACGCGTGCCACGCAGTCGCCGATCGCCGCCGCGCGGCCATGACCGACATGCAGCGGGCCGGTCGGGTTGGCCGACACGTACTCCACGCCCACCGTGCGGCCATTGCCGGACAGGTTGCGGCCGTAGTCGTGCGCTTCCTTGATGACCGAAGCGGCTTCGCGCTGGTACGCGGCCGGAGCCAGGTGGAAGTTGATGAAGCCCGGGCCAGCGATCTCGACCTTGCTGACGTCCTCGCTGCGCGGCAGCGCCTCGACCAGCGCCTGCGCCAGTGCGCGCGGATTGCTGCGCGCGGCCTTGGCCAGCAGCATCGCGGCGTTGGTGGCGAAGTCGCCGTGGTCACGGGTCTTCGGGCGCTCGACCACGAAGTCCGGCGGCAGGGAGTCGGCGGGCAGGGTGCCATTGGCGCGCAAGGCTTCGATGCCTTGGCTGATCAGGGCGCGGAGGAGATTTTTCACGAGGCCTGCTGTGAGAATGAGCGGCGGAATCGCCCATTTTAGCGCAGATACCCGCGCCTACGCTGACCAGAACATGCCAGTGGGGGCGGCCGATGGCCCTTGCGGGGCCGCGCTCAGCCGAACAGGCGGGGCTGCAGTTGGGCCAGCAGGCCTCGTTCAGCAAACGAAACGGGACGGCCCTCGCCGACCACGAAGTGGTCCAGCAGGCGCACGTCCACCATTGCCAGCGCCTGCTGCAGTTCGTCGGTGATGCGGGTATCGGCGCTGGAGGGTTCCGGGTCGCCGGAAGGGTGGTTGTGGCTGAGGATCACCGCCGCCGCGTTGTGCAGCAGGGCGCGGCGCACCACTTCGCGGGGGTAGACCGGGGCGGCGTTGATGGTGCCGTGGAACAGCTCTTCACAGGCGATCAGGCGGTGGCGGTTGTCCAGGAACAGGGCCATGAAGACCTCGCGGGCCTGGCCACGCAGCCGGTGCTGCAGGTAGCGGCCGACCGCCGCCGGGTTGTTGCCTACCGCCTCGCCGTGCTCCAGCTCGGCCGCCAGATAGCGATGGGCCAGTTCCAGCCCGGCAGCAAGCGTGCAGCTGCGTGCCGGGCCGAGCCCGGGCAGGCGGGCCAGTTCAGCGGCGGGGCGGTCGAGCAGCACCCGCAACGGGCCGTGCGCCTGCAGCAGGTCGCGCGCGGTCTGCACGGCATCGCGGCCACCGAACCCGGAGCCGAGAAACAGCGCCAGCAGTTCGGCGTCGGAAAGTGCCGTGGGCCCCCGCGCGATCAACTTCTCGCGGGGGCGTTCCTGTTCGGGCCAGTCATGGATGGGCATGGCCCCAAGCTTGGACGTTTGTCCCCACTACCGAAATCAGGAAACCGGGATGAGAAGGGTCGGTCGATGCCTACCAGGCAGATTTGCAACAAATTTCAATGGATCCACCGACCGCCACTTCTAGACTTCCACGGTGTGCCCAGGAGGCCTGATGAAGCGACTTTCCCTGATCCTCATCCTTTCTGTCTCGATGCTGCCTGGTACGTCGGGGGCTGGGGTCGTTGTTGCAACCTACGAGGAACTGCCCTCGTTGGCCAACCGTGGAGTTGCCGTCGTGGCGGCAAGCTTCGATGGCGCTGTACTGGCGGGGACTGGCCATCGTGGATGCTGCTTCTCGCAGGCATTCCGATGGTCCAGCCAGGATGGCGTCCGTTGGCTGTCACCGCGGAACGAAGCAGAAGAAAGTTCGGCTTGGGCAATCAGCAGGGACGGTCAGATCCTCCTTGTGGAGACCCAGATCTCGTCCGCGATGCAGGTTCTCCGCTGGCTGCCTGATGGCGAACTGGTTGCGGTTACCCCGATCGGTCAATCCCACCAAGGCAGGGCGATGAACGCTGATGGGACAGTGGTTGGTGGGGCGGAGTACCTTTACCACTCACCGGATAGCGAGCAGCCGTACCTGTGGAGCGAGGCAGAGGGCTATCGCATTCTTCCGGCGCCTGAAGGAGCCGACGGTACGCGCCCCACCCATTTCGACCCGGATCCGGCTGTTGTCCATGGCATCTTCTTTGTCGACGGGCCTGAACCAGGCGATCCCGCGGTACCCATGCGGATCCGGTGGCGAAACAATGACGTCGACCCCGCCTCGCTTGCACCCTTGCCGGATGACACGCTCCAGATCGGTCAGATCGCTTTGGAGCAGTCGCTTCAGGTCGCAGGGATCGATCGCTCCGAGCCAATGTCGATCGTGTGGATGGATCTGCGGGGCGGAATCCTGCTGGGCAGCGAACCGTTTTCGAATCAGGCACTGATCTGGACGCGCAGCAACGGCGTGTGCCGTCTGCAAGACTGGCTGCGGGCACTTCCTGTGGAGCTCCCCGAAGATACCCGTTGGCAGGGCTCTCTGGTCAGCCCGGACGGGCGCGTGCTGGTTGGCGTCGGGCACCGCAAGGGAGGCGAGGAGCAGGTTCCCTGGCGGGTATCCTCGGAGGTGCCCTTGGCGGACATTGTCCTGCCTGCGCCTGGTTGTGCCGCTTCAGCCAGCTGAGTCCCAATGCCTCAGTCGCGCCGGGTCTGCAGGTAGTCGAACAGTTCCTGGTTGTTCTGCAGGCCCAGCTTGCGCTTGGCCTCGGCCTTCTGCCGGCTGATCGTCTTCGGGCTGCGCCCACATCGTGCGGCCACGGCGTTCACGCTGAGGCCGGCCGCCAGCAGGTCCAGTACTTCCTGCTCGCGTGCCGACAACGGCGCCGGTTCGCGTGGGAACAGCAGGTCGCGGGCCTGCAGATGGTGGCGCAGCTGCTGGGAGACGAACACCTGGCCGACAAGCGCGGCGTTCAGTGCCTGCGGCAGTTCGGAGAAATCGGCGCATTTGTCGACCAGACCGCTGACGCCCTCGCGCAGCAGGCCATCAAGCAGCCCGGGATGGCGGGCGCCGGTCAGCACGACCACTGGAAGCCCGGGGTAGCGGGTGTGCAGCGCATCGATCAGTTCCGGGCCATCCGGGCCGGTGCCGGGCATCGACAGGTCGGTCAGCACGGCATCGCATGGGTGATTGTCGAGCAGCTCCAGCAGCTGGGCGCCGTCACGCGCACTGCCGACGATGTTCATCAGGTGGGTCTGCAGCACGATACGGATGCCATGCAGGACCACGGGATGGTCGTCGGCGATGATGATGCGTGGATGCACGCGGCTCCTCGAAAGTCGAACAGGCCACGGCGGGCGGCAGCCAATGCCTGATTCTGCAAAAGCGCAGACCCGTAGAGGTATAGGAAAGGTCCGAAACTGATACCGGGTGAATCCCAGGTCAACGGAGGCGGACTCCATCTGCTGATAGCTGCCCGCTATGTGCGCCCTGCACCGGGACATTACCGACCATCGGGTAAGCTAGCGCCCTCGTTTGCACAGGAATTCCAGGTGGCTGACTCCCCCAACGCTTCCCCCGCGCAGGCCCGCGCGCTGGAAGGTCAGAAACTGCTGTTGTGCGTCGGAGGCGGGATCGCGGCCTACAAGGCCCTGGAACTGGTGCGGCGCCTGCGCGACGCCGGTGCCCAGGTGCAGGTGGCGATGACCGCCGGAGCACAGCAGTTCGTCACTCCGCTCAGTTTCCAGGCCCTGTCCGGGCAGCCGACCCGCACCACGCTGTGGGACAGCGCCGCCGAACAGGCCATGGGCCACATCGAGCTGGCCCGCTGGGCCGACCGCATCGTGGTCGCCCCGGGTACCGCCGATCTGCTGGCCCGGCTCGCCCAGGGTCATGCCGATGACCTGGTCAGCACCCTGTGCCTGGCCAGCACCGCTCCATTGACGATCTGCCCGGCGATGAACCACCGCATGTGGCTGCATCCGGCCACCCAGGCCAACATCGCCCTGCTGCGCCAGCGCGGCGCGCAGGTGATCGGCCCGGTCGACGGTCCGCTGGCCGAAGGCGAGTCCGGTCCGGGTCGTCTGGCCGAGCCCGGCGACATCGTGGCGGCGTTGGCCGCCAATGGCAGCTGCGCCGCGACCGTTGCCGCGCCGGAAACCCGCGCGCTGCAGGGCCTGCGCCTGCTGATCAGCGCCGGCCCGACCTATGAAGACATCGATCCGGTGCGCTACGTCGGTAACCGCAGCAGCGGCAAGATGGGCTTCGCCCTGGCCGCGGCCGCCGCGACGATGGGCGCCCAGGTGGTGCTGGTCAGCGGCCCCGTACAGCTGCCGACGCCACCCGGCGTGCAGCGTGTGGACGTGCGCTCGGCCGCGCAGATGCGCGATGCCGTGCTGAAGTCGTTGCCGGCCGACATCTATATCGGTGCCGCTGCGGTGTCCGACTACACGCCGCGCCAGGTCGCGCCGCAGAAGCTGAAGAAGACCGCCGAGAGCCAGTCGCTGGTGATCGAGCTGGTGCGCACGCCGGACATCCTCGCCGAAGTTGCCGCGCAGACACAGTCGCTGAAGCTGGTGGTCGGCTTTGCCGCCGAAACCCACGACGTGGAGAAGTATGCACGTGGCAAGCTGGTCGACAAGCGCCTGGACCTGGTGATCGCCAACCAGGTCGGCATCAGCGGCGGTGGTTTCGAGAGTGACAACAATGCCGCCACTGCCTTCTGGCAGGACGGTGAACAGGTATTCCCGGCCACCTCCAAGCGCGAGCTGGCCGAACAACTGCTGGCGCTGATCGCGCGGAGACTCCAGGCATGACCCAGGCTTTCACTTCCCAACCGCTGCAGGTCAAGCTGCTTGATCCGCGTTTCGGCGACAGCTGGCCGCTGCCGGCCTATGCCACCGAAGCCAGCGCCGGCATGGACCTGCGCGCCGCGCTGGATACCGCGTTGACCCTGCAGCCGGGCGACACCGCGCTGGTGCCCAGCGGCCTGGCCATCCATATCGCCGATCCGCACCTGTGCGCGGTGATCCTGCCGCGTTCCGGGCTGGGCCACCGCCACGGCATCGTGCTCGGCAACGGCACCGGCCTGATCGATGCCGATTACCAGGGCCCGTTGCTGATCAGCGTCTGGAATCGTGGCCGAGAGGCCTTCACCATCGAGCCGGGCGATCGCATCGCGCAGCTGGTGGTCGTGCCGATTGCCCGCGTCAGCCTGCAGGTGGTGGATACTTTCACCGACAGCGTGCGGGGAACGGGTGGATTCGGCCATACCGGGGTGCGTTGACGGGGGACATTGATGAGCGGCATCGGGGAAGGGCAGCGGGAACGGTCGTTGGGACGCAGTGCGCCACTACTGGGGGTGCTGCTGGTCCTGCTGGCTGGCTGGTTCGGATGGAGCGCGGTGCAGCAATGGCGGCAGGAAGCCAATGGCCAGGCGCTGGAAGAAGCGCGTGACCAGGCCGTGCAGGGGCTGCAGGAGGCGGCTGCCGGCCAGCTGAAGCAGCTGCAGCAGCAGCTGAAGAACGAACGCGTGCAGCAGGCACTGCAGGCCGGTGACGCCGCCGCGGCAGCGCTGGCCGTACGCGAGAGCTGGACCGGGGTGGAGCAGGTTGAAGTGCTGGGCGCCGATCTGGCAACGGCCTATGCCGACCCGGCCACCTTCGGCTATGCACGCCTGGCCCTGCTGGAAGAAGCGCTGGCTGAGGGCAAGCCGGGCCTGCGCGTGGTGCGCGATGCAGGTGGCAATCGTCTTGGCCTGGCGGCTCCGGTGCAGCTGGGCAGCCTGGGCCCGGCAGTGCTCTACGTGCGCCAGCCATTGCTGCGGCTGACCTCGCCGCTGGACCAGGTGAGTGCGCCATCGGCCGGTTTCCTTGGCCTGCGCCAGGGCACGCATGACCTCGTCGCCCAGGGCGATGCCGGCCTGGCAGAAAGTGCCGAAGCATTGGCGCGGCCGGTTCCGGGCACGCCGTTGCGGCTGGTGGCCGCGGTACCGAATGTCGAACCCGGTCCGCTGGGCCTGGGTTCGCTGGCCAGCGCCATCGTCGCGCTGCTGCTGGCCTTTGTCGCCGTGTTGCTGGTGGTCGGTCGCGGCCGCTTGCCGAAGACCCTGCCGCTGCCGCGCCGCGCTGCTGCGGCCGAAGCCGATCACGGTCCTACCCTGAGTGAGAGCCTGCAGATGGCGCCGCCGCCGGTGGCCGTCGCCAGCACCGCGGAAAGTGCGCCGCCGCCACCGCCGGTCCCGGCCGGGGAACTGGCCGCCGGCATCTTCCGCGCCTACGACATCCGTGGCGTGGTCGGCAGCGAACTGACGCCGAAGACCGCCGCGCTGATCGGCCAGGCCATCGGCACCGTGGCGCTGGAGCAGGGCCTGCGCGAGGTGGTGATCGGCCGGGATGGCCGCCTGTCCGGCCCGGAACTGGCCGCGGGATTGGCCGAGGGCCTGCGTCGCACCGGTTGCACGGTGATCGACATCGGCCTGGCACCGACGCCGGTCGTCTACTACGCCGCCTTCCATCTGCGTACCGGCAGCTGCGTGGCAGTGACCGGCAGCCATAACCCGCCCGAGTACAACGGCTTCAAGGTGGTCATCGGCGGTGAGACGCTGTCCGGCGATGCCATCACCGATCTCTACCAGCGCATCGTCGAGGGTCGCCTGGTGCAGGCGACGGAGCCGGGCGACTACCAGCAGCGCGAGGTGGGTGCCGACTACATCCAGCGCATCGCTGATGACGTGCAGCTGGACCGCCCGTTGAAGGTCGTGGCCGATGCCGGCAACGGCGTCGCCGGTGCGCTGGCGCCACAGCTGCTGGAAGCCATCGGTGCCGAAGTCATCCCGCTGTACTGCGATGTCGACGGCACCTTCCCCAATCATCATCCCGACCCGAGCGAACCGGCCAACCTGGAAGACCTGGTGCAGACGGTCAAGCGCTTCGGCGCCGACCTCGGCGTCGCCTTCGATGGCGACGGCGACCGCCTGGGCGTGGTCACCGGCGAAGGCAGGATCATCTATGCCGACCGCCTGCTGATGCTGTTCGCCGCCGATGTGCTGATGCGCAACCCGGGCGCGATGGTGATCTACGACGTGAAGTGCACCGGCAAGCTGTCCGACCACGTGCTGCGTAATGGTGGCAGCCCGTTGATGTGGAAGACCGGGCATTCGCTGATGAAGGCGAAGATGCGCGAGACCGATGCCGAGCTGGCCGGCGAGATGAGCGGCCACTTCTTCTTCAAGGAGCGCTGGTTCGGTTTCGACGATGGCCTGTATGCGGCGGCGCGCCTGCTGGAGATCCTGGCCCAGCGCGAAGAGACCCCGGACGAGGTGCTGGCCGAGCTGCCGGAGATGGTGGCCACGCCGGAGCTGAAGGTGCCGGTGGCTGAAGGTACGCCGCATGCGCTGGTGGCGATGCTGGTGGCGGCGGCACAGTCGCCGGACAACCCGTACGTGGGTGGGCGGCTGTCGACCATCGACGGCCTGCGCGTGGACTTCCCCGATGGCTGGGGGCTGGTGCGTGCCTCCAACACCACGCCGGTGCTGGTGCTGCGCTTCGAGGGCAATGACGAGGCGGCACTGGAACGCATCCAGGCGCTGTTCCGCAGCCAGTTGCAGCCGGTGCTGGGCGACACCCCGCTGGGGTTCTGAGGTCGGGCCGGGCTGCGCCCGGCACCCGCCGAAGCAACGTCAACGTCAAAGGCCGGCTATCCGTGGGACACCGCCCCACCCCTGACAATGTCCTGGAGCTGTTGGTAGGTGTCGACCTTGGTCGACACAGTAGATCCACGCCATGCGTGGATGCTCTTCCGAATTCGTTTGTCTGGTGGGTGCCGACCGTTGGTCGGCACACCCTCACCCCTTGAACCGCAATCCCACGCCCGGTTCGGTGAACAGGTAGCGCGAATCCAGCGCTGAATCGCCCAGCTTGTGCCGCAGCTTGCCGACCAGGATGCGCAGGTAGTGGGTGTCGTGCTGGTGGGTCGGCCCCCAGATCTCCTGCAGGATCTGCGGCTGGGTCACCACCCGCCCGGCGTTGCGCAGCAGCAGCGACAGCAACGCGTATTCCTTGCGGGTCAGCGCCACCGGCTCGCCATCGAGTGCCACTTCACGGCGCACCAGATCCACATGCAGATGGCCGTCGTCGAACACCGGCGGTGTGCCATCGCTGGGCACACTGCGCGTGCGCAGCAGCGCACGTACCCGTGCCATCAGTTCCTGCGTGCCGAACGGCTTGGTCACGTAGTCATTGGCGCCGGTGTCCAGCGCCCGCACCTTCTCGGCCTCGCCGGCGCGCACGGTCAGCATGATCACCGGCACCTGGCTCCACTGCCGCAGCTGCTCCAGCACCTCGTGCCCTTCCATGTCCGGCAGGCCGATGTCCAGGATGACCAGGTCCATGTCCTCGCTGGCCGCCAGCTGCAGGCCCTCCTGGCCGGTGGCGGCCTGCCGCACCTGGTAGCCCTGCGCACGCAGGCTGATGTCCAGGAACCGGCGGATCTGGGTTTCATCATCGATCACCAGCACGCGCGCGGCTGGCACGCTGGCATCAATCGGGGTCGGGCTCATCGTGGGAGGCTGGCTTGAGCAGGGGCAGGGTGATGCGGATCAGGGTACCGCGACCGTCGCGTCCGGGCAGTGCCTGCACGCTGCCGCCATGCGCACCGATCATGCCCTGGCAGATGGTCAGTCCCAGGCCGGTGCCGTGGCGGCCGCGGTCGCCGCGCTCGACGCTGTAGAACATGTCGAAGATGCGCGCGCGCTCGTCGTCGGGAATGCCGGGCCCGGCATCGATCACGTCGATGCGCAGCTGACCGTCCAGCTCGCGCGCCTGCACCTGCACGGCGGCGTCGGGCGGCGAGAACTTGGCGGCGTTCTCCATCACGTTGAACACTGCCTGTTCGACCAGTGCCGGGTGCACCCAGATCGGCGCCAGCGTGGAGGGAATATCCAGCTCCAGCCGCACCTTCGGCTGGTAGCGCTGCAGGCGCCGCGCCGCCGAGCCGATCAGTTCGTCCACGCCGATCCAGTCGCGGTTGATCTTCAATCCCTCGTGGCCGAGGCGGGTCATGTCCAGCAGGTTCTGGATGTAGCGGTCCAGCCGTTCGCCCTCGACCAGGATGGTGTCCAGCAGGGCACGGCGATCGGCCGTATCCATCGCCGCGCCGTAGCTGGCCAGGCTGTCGGCCGAACCGATCATCGCCGCCAGCGGCGAGCGCAGGTCGTGCGACACCGAAGAGAGCAGGGCCGAGCGCAGCCGTTCGGTCTCGTTGCTGACGTGCGCCTGCTCCAGTTCGGCCACCAGCCGCGTACGCAGCGCGGCCTGCGCGATGTCATCGACCATTGCTTCGGCCAGCTGCCGTTGCTCGGGCAGCAGGCGCGCCTGTGCGCCGGGCAGGTACAGGCCGGCCACGCCGATGGCGCGGTCCTCGCCATCCAGCAGCGGCAGGAACCACCATTGCGCACCGGCCAGGGTGTCGGTGAAGCGGCCGCTGGGCTGGCCGTGGCGCAGGGCCCAGTCGGCCGCCGCCAGATCGGTATCGCCCGGCTGGCTGCGGCCACCGGTGGCGGTATCGGCGCCGATCCGCAGCCACGCCGGTACATCCATGGCCTGTTCCAGTGCATGCCGACCCGCCTGCGCCACCTCGCCGTTGCCGGCGGCACTGGCCAGCTGGCGGCCCAGCTGCTGGCGCGCACGCGCATGTCGATTCGCCGCACGCAGCGCGATCACCTGCATGCGCAGGCGCGAGGCCAGGCGTCCGGCCACCAGCGCGGCAGCCAGGAACAGGAACACCGTGATCACGCCCTGGCGCGCACCGATGGCGAAGGTGAAGCGCGGCGCGATGAACAGGAAGTTGTAGGCGAGGAAGCACAGGATCGCCGCCATTACCGCCACGCTGGCGCGCGTGCGCGCAGCCACCAGTACCACCGCCACGATGAACACCATCGACAGGTCGGCCATGCCGACCCAGCGTTCGGCCAGCCATGCCACCCCGCAGGCCAGCGCGGTGGCGATCAGCGCCTGTACCGGTTCGTAGCTGATGCCGCGCATCGGTGGCAGCAGGCCTTCGCGGCGCGAGCGCGCACGCGCCTGTGGGGTGCTGATGATGGTGATCTCGTAATGCGCGCCGCGCTGGATCAGCTGCTGGGTCAACGTACGGTTGAACATCCGCGCGAGCGGACGTTCGCGGGTCCGGCCCAGCACCAGGGTCGACACGCCGTTGTGCGCAGCGTGGTCGAGCAGGGCATCGGCGATGCTCGATCCGTGCAGCAGTTCGGCGTCGCCGCCCAGACGCCGTGCCAGGGCGAAGGCGGCATCGATCTCGCGCCGGGTCGCCTCGTCCTGGCGTCGCCCCTGTACGGTCACCACGGTCCACGGTGCGTCCCGGCGTTCGGCGATGCGTCGTGCCACGCGCACCAGGTATTCACTCTGGCCGCCGCCGTCGATCGCCACCAGCACGCCGCGGCGCAGTGGCAGGTTGCTCTCGCCACGGGCAGCGCGTGCCTCGCGCAGGCTGCTGTCGACGCGGTCGGCGGCCTCCTGCATGGCAAGCTCGCGCAGCGCGGTCAGGTTTGCCGGCGAGAAGAACGCCTGCAATGCCTGCGCGGCCTGCTCCGGCAGATAGACCTTGCCCTGCTGCAGGCGCGCGATCAGTTCGCGCGGCGGCAGATCGACCAGCACGATGTCGTGCAGGCGGTCGAGCACACCGTCCGGCACGGTCTCGCTGACGCGCACGCCGGTGATGCGCATCACCACATCGTTGAGGCTTTCCAGATGCTGGATGTTGACCGTGGTCCAGACGTCGATGCCGGCATCCAGCAGTTCCATCACATCCTGCCAGCGTCGCTCATGGCGACTGCCCGGCGCGTTGCGGTGGGCCAGTTCGTCCACCAGCACCAGCGCCGGGTGCCGCGCGAGCACGGCATCCAGATCCATCTCCTGCAGGGCATGGCCGTGGTAGGCCACGTCCTTCAGCGGCAATTGCGGCAGCCCCTCCAGCAGCGCCTGGGTATCGGCACGGCCATGGGTTTCCACCAGCCCGACCACCAGGTCGACGCCGCGACGCAGCTGTTCCTGCGCGCGGGTCAGCATGGTGTAGGTCTTGCCCACGCCCGGCGCCGCGCCGAGGAACACGGTCAGCTTGCCGCCGGCTTCACGTTGCAGGCCTTCAACCAGGGCATCGGCCTGGCGGGTACGCGCATCAGTCATGGGTGCCGCTGTCATGGCCGCCATTGTGCGCGCAGCTGGTGCAGGCCGGCATCACGGCGCCTTGGCCGCGTGGTCCAGCGCGAAGTTCAGCGTTACCACGTTCACCCGCGGCTGGCCGAACAGGCCCCACTGGCGTCCTTCGGTATGCGCCTGCACCAGTGCCTGCACGCGTTCCACCGGCAGGCCACGGGCACGCGCCACGCGAGCTACCTGCAACTGCGCTGCAGACGGCGACAGCTGAGGATCCAGGCCGCCGGCGGACTGGGTGACCAGGTCCGCAGGCACCTGCGCCGGCGCGACGCCTTCGCGTGCGGCTACCGCAGCGGTGCTGGCCGCGACACGCTCGGCCAGCGCCGGGTTGCTGCGCGCCATGTTGGAACCGGCCGCCGCCATCGGGTCGTAGTTGGCCGCCGACGGCCGTGCCTGGAAGTAGCCATCACCGGTGAACGGCTGCGCCAGCCACGCCGAGCCGCGCACCTGGCCACTGTCATCGCGCAACAGGCTGCCTTCCGCCTGGCCCGGGAACGCCAGGCCGGCAAAGCCGGTTGCAATGCCGGCGTAGACCGCGCCGGCCAGCAGCAGGGTGGCCAGGCCCAGGCCGATCGCCGGGCGCCAGCTGGCGCCATCCTGCAGGCTGGCCACGCGGGCCTCGGCCTTCGGTTCGCGGGACAGGGAGGTGGAGGTGGAAGCAGAACGGTTCATGCGCCGGATACCAGGACAAGAAGGAGGTCGATCAGCTTGATCGCCGCGAACGGCAGCAACACGCCGCCGAGGCCGTACACCAGCATGTTCCGGCGCAGCAGCGCCGTCGCGGTGGCGGGGCGGAAGCGCACGCCACGCAGGGCGAGCGGGATCAGTGCGGGAATCACCAGGGCGTTGAAGATCAGCGCCGCCAGCACCGCGTTGCGCGGGCTCGACAGCTGCATCACATTCAGTGCGGCCATGGTCGGAACGGCAGCGGCGAACAGCGCCGGCAGGATCGCGAAGTACTTGGAAACGTCGTTGGCCAGCGAGAAGGTGGTCAGCGCACCGCGCGTGATCAGCTGCTGCTTGCCCACTTCCACCACCGCCAGCAGCTTGGCCGGGTCCGAATCGAGGTCGACCATGTTGCCGGCCTCCTTCGCCGCCTGCGTGCCGGAGTTCATTGCCAGGCCGATATCGGCCTGCGCCAGTGCCGGGGCGTCGTTGGTGCCGTCGCCCACCATCGCCACCAGGCGGCCACCGGCCTGCTCCTGGCGGATGCGTGCCAGCTTGTCTTCGGGGCGGGCCTCGGCGATGTAGTCATCGACACCGGCCTCGGCAGCGATCGCGGCGGCGGTCAGCGGGTTGTCACCGGTGATCATCACCGTGCGGATGCCCATCGCCCGCAGCTGCGCGAACTTCTCGCGCATGCCGTGCTTGACCACGTCCGACAGCTCGATCACGCCCAGCACATGGCGGCCCTCGGCCACCACCAGCGGGGTGGCACCATTGCGCGCGACCTGCTCGACACGACCGGCCAGCTCGGCCGGCACGTTGCCGCCCAGCGACTGCACATGCGCGCGGATGGCATCGGCGGCGCCCTTGCGGATCTGCCGCCCATGTTCCAGGTCGACGCCGGACATCCGGGTCTGGGCAGTGAAGGCCAGATAGTCGGCATGGTCCGGTTCGGCGGTGGCGCACCCCTGTTCGCGCGCCAGGCGCACGATCGACTTGCCTTCCGGAGTCGGGTCGGCCAGCGAGGACAGCAGCGCCGCTTCACGCAGCTGGCTGGCATCGATACCGGCCAACGGGTGGAAGTGGCTGGCCTGGCGATCGCCGTAGGTGATGGTGCCGGTCTTGTCCAGCAGCAGCACGTCCACGTCGCCCGCCACTTCCACCGCCTTGCCCGACTTGGCCAGCACGTTGGCGGCCAGCGCACGGTTCATGCCGGCAATGCCGATGGCTGGCAGCAGGCCGCCGATGGTGGTCGGGATCAGGCACACCAGCAGCGCGATCAGCAGCAGCGGGTCAACCTGCACGCCTACCGCTGCGCCGATCGCCGGCAGCGTCGCCACCACCACCAGGAAGGTCAGCGTCATCGCGGCCAGCAGCAGGGTCAGTGCGATCTCGTTCGGGGTCTTCTGCCGGTTGGCGCCTTCCACCAGCGCGATCATCCGGTCCAGGAAGCTGTGGCCCGGCTCGGCGGTCACCCGCACGATGATCTGGTCGGACAGCACCTTGGTGCCGCCGATCACGCCGGAACGATCGGTGCCGGCCTCGCGCAGCACCGGCGCCGATTCACCGGTCACGGCCGCTTCGTTGATGGTGGCCAGGCCCTGCACGATCTCGCCATCGGCCGGCACCAGCTCGCCGGCGCTGACGATCACGTGGTCACCCGGACGCAGCTCCGCGGCCGGTACCTGGGCTTCCGCCGCACCCGGCTGCGGTGCCGCCAGACGGCGCGCCACCAGATCCTGGCGGGCACGGCGCAGCGAAGCGGCCTGGCCGCGGCCACGGGCTTCGGCGACCGCCTCGGCGAAATTGCCGAACAGCACGGTCACCAGCAGGATCGCGGTCACCGCCAGGCCGAAGCCCAGCGGTGCATTGCCGGTCAGGGTGATGATGGCGGCGACGATCGTGCCGGCCATCACCACCGCCATCACCGGGCTGCGCACCAGGTGCATCGGCGACAGCTTGCGCACCGCCTCGACCAGTGCACGGCGCAGGCCTGCGGCATCCAGCAGGGCAGGGCGCGGTGCGAGGGAACTTCGGGTGGAATTTGCGTGGGTACTCATCGGGGTGTCCTCAGTGCAGTCCCAGGCTCAGGTGGTCGGCGATCGGGCCGAGTACCAGCGCCGGCATGAACTGCAGCACGGTCAGGATGACGATCACCGAGACCAGGGTCAGGGCGAAGGTCGGGGTTTCGATCTGCAGGCTGCCGGCAGACTCGGGCGCCTGGCGCTTGGCGGCCAGCTGTGCGGCCACCACCAGCGGGATGATCAGCAGCGGGAAGCGGCCCAGCAGCAGCACCAGCGAGCAGCTCAGGTTCCACCACAGCGTGGCGTCACCCAGCCCTTCGAAACCCGAACCGTTGTTGGCATAGGCCGAGACGTACTCGTAGAACACCTGGCTGATGCCATGGAAGCCAGGATTGGACGTGCCGGCCAGACCGGGCACGGCCAGGGTGATGGCGGTGAACACCAGCAGGGTGATCGGCTGCAGCAGCACCAGCAGGGCCAGCAGGCGTACCTGTGGCGTCTCCAGCTTGCGGCCGAACAGTTCCGGCGTACGCCCGGTCATCAACCCGGCCAGGAACACGCCCAGCAGCAGGTACACGATGAACTGCTGCAGGCCACAGCCGATACCGCCCCAGATCGCGCTGACCAGCATGTTGACCATCGCGATGCCGCCACTCAGCGGCGCCAACGAATCGTGCATGCCGTTGACCGAGCCGTTGGAGACCTGCGTGGTCACCGCCGCCCACAGCGCGGTGCCATCGGCGCCGAAGCGTACTTCCTTGCCTTCCATCAGCAGGGGCGTGGCGGCGCTGGCGCTATGGGCCTCGCTCCACATCATCGCGCCGGTGGAGAGCAGTGACATGCCCAGCATGCAGCTGAACACCAGCGCGCCGAACCGGCGCCGGCCGGTGAATGCACCGATCATGAAGATCACCGCCATCGGCACCAGCAGGATGCCGACGATCTCCAGCGCGTTCGACAGCGGGGTCGGGTTCTCCAGCGGGAAGCTGCTGTTCGGGCCATACCAGCCGCCGCCGTTGGCGCCCAGCTGCTTGGCCGCGACCATCGCTGCGACCGGGCCCAGCGGCAGTTTCTGCTGGACCATGCTGGCGTTGGCATCGATCGGCGTGGCCTGCGGGCCGCCGGCCATCGTCGAGGGCACGCCCTGGCTGGTCAGCACCAGCGTCCACACCAGGCACAGCGGCAACAGGAAGCGCACGCACAGGCGCACCACGTCAACGTAGTAGTTGCCCACCGCCACCTGGCGGTCATCGCCGGCCCCGCTGGCTGCCGCAGCCTGCGGCGCACGCGAGAACAACGCGCGCAGCGTGGCCACCGCCAACGCCAGGCCCATCATTGGCGTCACCACCTGCAGGCCGGTGATGCCGGTCATCTGCGAGAGGTAGGACAGCTGCGCCTGGCCCGAATAGTGCTGCTGGTTGGTGTTGGTCAGGAACGAGATCATCGTGTGCAGCGCGGTGTCCCAGCGCATGTTCGGGATCTGGTCCGGGTTCAACGGCAGCCAGGCCTGGGTCATGAACACCGCCTGGGTCAGTACCGCGACCACCACGTTGCTCAGCACGAAGGCCAGCACATAGCCGCGCCAGGACATCGAGCGCGATGGATCGACGCCGAACACCCTGTACAGCGGCTTCTCGATCCAGTGGAACAGCACGTCGACCTTCATCGGCGTGCCGCGCATCACGCGTGCCAGGTACAGGCCCAGCGGCCACGCCAGCAGCAGGCTGGCGGCAATAATCACAAGCATCTCAGTCATGGCAGGCTCCGCTCAGAACGACTCGGGCCGCAGCACGACATAAAGGAGATAGGCGGCGGCGACCAGCACCAGCACGCCACACAACAACGACAGCCAGGGGGACATTGCAATAGCGTCCTGGTGGAACCCCTCCACCTCAGGCCGCCATCGTCGTCCTGCCCCCCATAAACGCACTACGCGCCGGACCGGGCCGACGCGTAAAAAGTGCATAAATTCATCGCCCGAAGCCGTAACCGGACGCCGGGTAGCGCCGGGCCATGCCCGGCGGAGGCAACGCCGTCAGCCCGCCGGTGCCGCCGCCGGCACCAACCCCTTCAGCTCGCGATAGCGCTGCAGGGTACTGTCGATCTCGGCCTTCAATGCCTGCTGCTGCTGCACGAGCCCGGCCTGCAGGCGCTGCTGCGCCTGCAGCTGCGCATGCCGCTTGCGGATCGCCTCGGCCTGCTTGTCGACCACCTTGCCGCCGGCCAGTTCGCGGTCTCCCGCCGCCGACAGCAGCGCCACCAGCGACTCACGCAGGCTGGTGACGTTGTACTCGGCGGTCTTCAGGTTGTTGTCCAGCACTTCCTGGCGCTCGGCAAACACCCGGCGCAGGTCGGCCTCGCTGCCGTAGGTGGACAACATGGCCTGCTCGGTGCGCTGGCGGGTCTGCTCGGCCATCAGGTCCAGCTGTTGCTGCTGCGCAGCGGTGCTGGCAGCAGCACGTTCCTCGTCGGTCAACGCGCGCTGGACCTGTGCATTGCGCAGGCCCGTGCTCGCATTGAATTCCTCGCGGGCATGGTTGACCGCGTCGGCCGGCAGCGAATCACTGCAGATCCGCTCCTTGCCCTCGTTCCAGCAGTACAGCTTCTTTTCCGCCTTGCCACTGTCGCGCGACTGCGCCGGTGCGGTGAACGGCACGGCCAGCAGCAGGCCGGCAAAGAGGACAGCAGGAACTCGGGACATGACCTTTCCCCTGGTCGGTCAGCGGATGGAACGAACGCCGTACTGGGCCCGGTAGGCTTCCAGCGGCTGCCGGTAACCCACAAGTTCCGGGTTGCCGGAGGCAAAATCAAGCAGGTCGGCCAGCGACGCCACGGCGATCACCGGGATACCGGCTTCCTCGGCCACCGACTGCGCCGCCGAACGGCGGTCGGTCTCCGAAGCGATCTCCTGGCGGTCCAGCGCCACCACGATGCCGGCCGGGGTGCCACCGGCGGCGCGGATGATGCCCAGCGCTTCGCGGATCGCGGTACCGGCGGTGATCACGTCGTCGACGATCAGCACGCGCTTGCCCTGCATGTCGGCGCCGATCAGCTGGCCGCCTTCGCCGTGGTCCTTGGCTTCCTTGCGGTTGAACGACAGCGGCAGGTCGCGGCCACGCTGGGCCAGCTCACAGGCCATCGCGGTGGCCAGCGGAATGCCCTTGTAGGCCGGGCCGAACACCACGTCGTACTTGATCCCGCTGGCATCGATGGCATCGGCATAGCAGGCGCCGAGCTGGGACAGCAGCGAGCCGGAGTCGAAGCGCCCGGCGTTGAAGAAATAGGGGCTCAGCCGGCCGGACTTGAGGGTGAACTGGCCGAAGCGCAGGGCGTCGGCGGTCAGGGCCAGCTGCAGGAAACGGTGGCGGTGGTCGCTCATCAAAACTCGATTCATATTCATTTGGAGCACAAATCCTAATCCAGCTGGGCGTTTCGCGCTCGTCCGGCCCCGTGTGATGGCGTTCGCGGGCGCACCCGGCGGACTGCGCAGCCCCGCGGGCAACCGGTATGCTTGCCCGGTTTCCCGCCGTAGGTCTTCCGCATGCGCATCATCAGTTTCAACGCCAATGGCATCCGTTCCGCCGCGACCAAGGGCTTCCTCGACTGGTTCCGTGCCCAGGACGCCGACGTCCTGTGCATCCAGGAGACCAAGGCCCAGGAAGACCAGCTGACCGACCCGATGTTCCGCCCGGACGGCCACCACTGCTTCTACCGCGACGCCATCACCAAGAAGGGCTACAGCGGCGTGGCGATCTACAGCAAGCGCGAGCCGGACCAGGTCATCACCTCGCTGGGCTGGGCCCCGTTCGACGACGAAGGCCGCTACATCGAGGCACGCTACGGCAACCTCAGCGTGGTCTCCTTCTATATCCCGTCCGGCAGCTCGGGCGACCTGCGGCAGGGCTTCAAGTTCGAAGTGATGGAATGGCTGCGGCCGATCCTGGAGGAGTGGGCACGCAGTGGCCGCGACTACGTGCTGTGTGGCGACTGGAACATCGTGCGTTCGGCGCTGGACATCAAGAACTGGAAGTCCAACCAGAAGAATTCCGGGTGCCTGCCGGAGGAGCGCGACTGGCTCAACGCCCTCTGCGCCGACCACGGCCAGACCACCGATGTCACCGCCGGCCGCGGCTGGGCCGATGCCTACCGCCTGCTCAACCCCACCGGCGAGGACTACACCTGGTGGAGCAACCGCGGCGCCGCCCGTGCCAACAACGTCGGTTGGCGCATCGACTACCAGTTCATCACCCCGGGCCTGCGTGACCGCCTGCGCAGCTGCTCGATCTACCGCGACGAGCGCTTCTCCGACCACGCCCCGTTCACCGTGGACTACGACCTGTGACCGAGGCTGCCAAGCCGCGCCGACCGTGGCAGCAGGTGTTGTCCAACCTGAGCCAGCGCAAGGTGCTGGCGATGCTGCTGCTCGGCTTCAGTTCCGGTCTGCCGATCTACCTGGTGGGCAACACGCTCGGCTTCTGGATGCGCAAGGAAGGCATCGAGCTGAGCACGATCGGTTTCCTGTCATGGGTCGGGCTGGCCTACACCATGAAGTTCCTGTGGGCGCCGATCGTCGACAAGACCGACGTGCCCCTGTTCGGCCGCTTTGGCCGCCGCCGTGGCTGGATGCTGCTGTCGCAGCTGGTCGTGGTGGTGGGCCTGGTCGGCATGGCGCTGGTCCAGCCCAAGGGGGGGCAGATCCAGTTCCTGGGTATCGCCTGGCAGCACATCGTCGTGTTCGGCGTGATGGCCGTGATCGTAGCGTTTGCTTCGGCCACCCAGGACATCGTCATCGATGCCTGGCGCATTGAAAGTGCTGACAACAGCGAGCAGCTCGGCCTGCTGACCTCATCATCCGCGCTGGGCTATCGCACCGCATTGCTGGTCACCGATGCGCTGATCCTGATCATCGCGGCCCGTGTCGGCTGGCAGGTCTCGTACGAGATCATGGCGGTACTCATGGCGCTTGGCGTGGTGGCCGTGGTCATGGCCAGGGAACCCGCCAGGGAGGTGGCTGCCGTGCAGGCTCAGGCGACCTCGCTGTGGACGCCGCGTGGCCTGTTCGACGCCGTGGCCGGGCCGTTCATCGCCTTCGTCCGCGAGCACCGCAGCGGCGCGATCCTGATCCTGGTGGCCATCAGCGTCTATCGCATGGCCGACTTCGTCATGGGGCCGATGGCCAACCCCTTCTATGTCGATCTCGGCCTGGACGAAGATACCGTGGGCGCGGTGCGTGGTTCGGTCGGGCTGGTCGCGACGTTCGTCGGCATTGCCGCAGCGGGCCTGGTCTCGGTCCGCTGGGGCGTGCTGGCGGCGCTGATGGTGGGCGCGGTGCTGGGGCCGGCCTCCAACCTGGCGTTTGCCTGGCTGGCCTATTCCGGCCCGGACACAACCCATTTCGCCGTCGCCATGGCGATCGACAACTTCGCCAGCGGCTTCGCCGGAACGGCGCTGATCGCTTATATGTCGAGCTTGACCAGCATCGGATACACCGCCACCCAGTACGCGCTGCTGAGCTCGTTCTACGCGATGCCCGGCAAGGCCCTCAAGGGACTCTCGGGGTGGTCGGTACAGACGCTCGCGCAGGGCCGGACGCTGCTGGAAGGCTATGCACTGTTCTTCGTCGGTACCGCGCTGGTGGCGATCCCGGTGGTGATCCTGTGCGCCCTGTTGATCGTGCAGCAGCGTCGTCGCCAGGCCGCAAGCGCCGCCTGATTGCCTGCCCGGCCGGTCTGCGGGATCATCGCCCGGACGCGCCGAGGGGGCGGTGCCTTGCGAACGGGGAAGTGAGCATGGCCGACGTTGTGCTGCGGGACCTGGACCCGCTGCTGCTGGAACGTATCAAACGCGTCGCGGTCGCCCGCGGCTGGACCCACGAACAGACCTGTGCCGCCTTGCTGGAGCAGGGCCTGTTCAGCAGTGAGCTGGAAGTCCGCTCCGGCTTCGGCGATCCGGAAGTGGATGCCCTGTCCGATGCCATCGCCGCCCTGCAGGCCTTGCCCGCAGGGCAGGTCTTCGATTAGTGCCCATGTAGCGTCGAGCCACGCTCGACCGCCGTTCCCGGTAGATCCACGCCATGCGTGGATGACCACCTCACGCCAGGTGGATCGCCCCCAGGATCCGCGGGCCCTGGGCCCCGGTCACGCTCGGCAGGTTGCCGGCCAGCCCGTCCATCGTCCGCTGCGCCAGCCATGCAAAGCCCATTGCTTCCACGTACTCCGGGTCCAGCCCGTGTACCGCGCTGGATTCCACCTGCACGTCCGGCAGCCGTGCCGCCAGCCGCTTCATCAGCTGCCGGTTGCGCACACCGCCGCCACAGACCAGCAGGCGGCGGGTCCGCGGCTGCTGCGCCAGCAGCGCATCGGCCACCGTCGCCACGGTCAGCTCCAGCAGGGTCGCCTGCACATCGGCGGCAGCGTATTGGCCTTCGGCCATGTGGGCCTCGGCCCAGGCCAGGTGGAACTGCTCACGGCCGGTGCTCTTCGGTGGTGGCAGCGCGAACCACGGGTCCGAACGCCAGCCGGCCAGCAGGCCCTCGTCCACCGCGCCGCTGGCGGCGTAGGCGCCGTCGGCATCAAAGGTGCGGCCGGTGTGGCGCTGGCACCAGGCATCCATCAGCGCGTTGGCCGGGCCGGTATCGAAGCCACGCACCGCGCCTTCGCGCGGGATCAGGGTCAGGTTGGCGATGCCGCCCAGGTTGAGCACCGCGCGGTCTTCGTCGGCCGTGCCCAGCATGGCCAGGTGGAAGGCCGGCATCAGTGGCGCACCATGGCCCCCGGCCGCCACGTCGCGGCGGCGGAAGTCGGACACCGTGGTGATCCCGGTCAACTCGGCGATGCGGTTGCCGTCACCCAGCTGCACGGTGAAGGCGGGGTCGGCCAGCGGGCGGTGACGCACGGTCTGGCCGTGCGAGCCGATCGCGCGCACCTGGCGGCGGTCCACGCCGGCCTCGGCCAGCAGCTGGTTGGCGGCCTCGGCGAAACTGATCGCGATCCGCGCGTCCAGCTCGCCCAGTTCCTCCAGCGAATCCAGCGGCCCGCCTTCGCCCAGCGCCACCAGCCGGGCACGCAGCACCGGTTCCCAGCGGGCGGTCAGCCCATGCACGAAGCGGCAGCCGCCGGTGCTGGGGAACTGCACCAGTGCGGCATCGATGCCGTCGGCGCTGGTGCCTGACATCAGGCCCAGGTACAGGGGAGCAGTGGCGTCGGCAGTCGTGTTCATGGCGGGCATAAAAAAAGGACGCGGCAAGCTTGGGCTGCCGCGTCCTTCTTCGTCAACGCAGGGGCTCAGCCGCGCTTGCGGCCGGTGCTGCTCTTGTCCTTGGCGCTGGCCACCTCGGGGGCGGCCTCGTCGCGGCTGGTCGGTGCCGGGCTGGCGTCGGCGTAGATCAGCTTCTCCATGCCCTGGATCCGGGCCATCGCCGGCGCGGTCTGCGCGCGGAAGGCGACCAGCTCGGCGCCCTTCAGCGGCTCCGGCGGCGGCATGGTCACGGTCAGCGGGTTGCGGTGCTCGCCGTTGACGCGGAATTCGTAGTGCAGATGCGGGCCGGTGGCCAGGCCGGTCGAGCCGACATAGCCGATCACCGTGCCCTGGGCCACGCGCTGGCCGGTCTTGATGTTCGCAAAGCGCGACATGTGGCCGTACAGCGTGGTGTGGCCACGGCCGTGGTCCAGGATCACCACGTTGCCGTAGCCGCGCTGCACGCCGGCGAACTGCACGCGGGCATCGCCGGCGGCCATGATCGGGGTGCCGGTGCGCGCGGCGTAGTCCACGCCCTTGTGCATGCGCATCTTGCCCAGCACGGGGTGCTTGCGCGCACCGAAGGTCGAGCTCAGCCGCGCGAACGGGATCGGCATGCGGATGAAGCTCTTCTTCAGCGAACGGCCGTTGAGGTCGTAGTACTCGGACTTGCCGTTGCGGTCGAAGCGGAAGCCGGAATAGGTCTTGCCACCGGTGGTGAAGGTCGCCGCCAGGATCTTGCTGGTGTCCACCTTCTCGCCTTCGCGCCAGGTTTCGTCCATCACGACGCTGAAGCGGTCGCCCGGCTGCAGGTCCTTCGAGAAGTCGATGTCGTACTTGAAGATGTCATCGGTCATCGTCGCGATCGCCGACGGCGACAGCCCGGCGCGTCGGGCCGCGGCATACAGCGAGCTGGTGATCTCGCCGCTGGTGACCACCGTGCGCGTGGAGGTCTCGCGCTGGGTCACCTTCTCCTTGATGTCATCGCCGGCCAGGCTCAGCTCCACCCGGTTGTCGGCATCGCGGTCGAAGCGGATGCTGCGCAGGTCACCGGACAGCGGCATGTCGAAGGCGATCTCGGCGCCCGGGCGAAGCTTGGTCAGCGCCTCGCGCGCGCCCGGGTGGTCCAGTACCCGGTGCAGGGTGGTTGCCGGGATACCGGCCTTGTCGAACAGATCGCTCAGGGTCTGGCCGCGCTGCACGCGCAGCACCTGCCAGCTGTCACCGGGTACCTGCTGCTGGCGCGCCATGGTCAGCGGCGGCAACGGCAGCGCCAGGCTGGTATGGCTGTCGGCAAAGGGGGCGTCGATGGTGTGCGAGAAGCCCGGGACGATCGTTGCCACCAGGGCACCGATGGTCGCGAACAGGCTGGCATGCATCCAATGGCGCCGGGTCCAGCGCTCGTTGAAGGCGGCGGGAAGATGTTGCCTGAGCTTCCGATGCAGGGCGTTGTCGTGCAGGACGTGGAGGCGTTCCTGGAAGCGCTGCTTGCGTGCGCGCCCTTGTTCGGAATTGTGCATCGGCGGTTTTTTCCTGGCAGCCCGGGAGCGCGGGCCTGATCGCCGGTTACCATAGACACCTGAGAAAACCGCGTCAAACCCTTGTGCCCATTGGCTTTTGTGAAGCCAATCGGGTTAACTTTGCTTTAACACCCCACACAAGAATCGGCGTTGCCGGGAGTAGTCACGTGTCCTCGATTGAAGAAGCCCTTGCCCTGATCGGCCGCGGTGCCGACGAGATCCTCAAGCTCGAGGATCTGCGTGCGCGCCTGCAGGAAGGCCGCCCGCTGCGGATCAAGGCCGGCTTCGACCCCACCGCGCCCGACCTGCACCTGGGCCATACGGTGCTGCTGAACAAGATGCGCCAGTTCCAGGACCTCGGCCACCAGGTCATTTTCCTGATCGGCGACTTCACCGGCATGATCGGCGACCCGTCCGGCAAGAGCCTGACCCGCAAGCCGCTCAGCCGCGAGGACGTGCTGGCCAACGCCCGCACCTATGAGG